>MNWZ01000047.1 GCA_001871925.1 Zetaproteobacteria bacterium CG1_02_53_45 | reverse complement strand
AAGTTCGCGGGCCTGTTGAATCGATTGCTCAATCTCTATGTTACTCATGGGGGAATCATAACACAGCTTTTCAACCCCGATTTTTTCGCCACATAATGGCAGCAGATCAATCTGAATATTTTACCGGTAGCCAATCGGGAAAAACCACATGAAAACAAGGTGGCGGCCATTGCAATGCCTTATGGCAGCACTCCCGGAGAAATAACTGCCGGAACCAAAAACAACAACTTTCCCCCGAAAAACCTGTCAAGATTTATTTTGCTGAATAGTTACAAATAAATTAGCATTTGGGACAGCGTCAACTCACTATATGCTTATCGAGCCATCTTATATTAAGGATCATACTCAACACGAATGCAGCCTACTCCCTTTGAATTGAAGCCATTCAGAACCAGGGCAGATCAATGACAGAAACTTTTTCACGTCAACCGTCGGTCATGATTACCGGAGGTGCCGGTTATATCGGATCTCACCTTGCGCTGTTGCTTCAAAATCACGGATACCGGCTAGTTATCATAGATAATCTGAGCACCGGCAATGCATGGGCCGTACCCGAAGAAGCATCGCTGATAGTCGCTGACATTCTCGATACTGCCACACTGGTTACAGCTATGAAGGAACACCGGATTCAAACAGTGATTCACTTTGCTGCAAAAAGTAACGTTCCGGAATCATTCGCTAAACCGGATGATTTTTTCGAAACCAATGTGAACGGGACGAAGAGCGTTATCGACGCCTGCGCCACTGCAGGGGTAAAGCAGTTACTGTTTTCTTCCACGGCTGCCGTTTATGGAAACGCCACGCACGGACTGGTCGATGAAGGCGCGCCATTGCAGCCCATCAGCCCCTACGGTCAATCCAAACTTGAGGCGGAGCAGATTATTCAGAAAACCTGTTCCCTGCAGGAGATCAGGCACGTCACCTTCAGATTCTTCAATGTGGTTGGTGCACATCCGAGCGGAGTAATCGGCCAGTATAATCCGACCTCCTGCCACCTGCTGCAAAAGTGTTTCAACTGCGTCAGGGAGGGTGGTGAACTGACTGTCTTTGGTCACGACTTTCAAACGCCTGACGGAACTGCCGAGCGCGACTACATCCATGTACAGGATCTGGCATCCCTGCACCTTCAGGCAATGAAATATCTGGACGGCGGAGGTGAATCGTTACTGCTCAATGCCGGCTATGGCAGCAGCCATTCGGTACTCGAGTTCATCAAAGTATTCCAGCATGTGACAAACAGCGTGTTCCCCTACCACTTCGCATCACGGCGCGAAGGTGACCCTGCATCCCTGATTGCCGATGTGACACGCCTTGGTCAGGTGCTTGAATGGAGTCCGGAACACACATCACTGGAGCAGATGATCGGCAGCAGCTGGTTGTGGGAAAATTCGCTAAAAAGAAAGGAGCTGGGGTGAAAGGCCGCAGTCGCGCCCTGCTGCTGGCGGCAGTGGCAAGTTACTTTGCCGTTGCCGGAGCACTGTTTCTCCAAATCCATGGATCGCAGTGGGTCATCAGCAAGTTGCTGGATTTTTATCAGTTCTTTTTCCTGGGACTCGGTGGTGCCATTGTTGCCAACTCTACCGGGGCCGGAGGAGGCATCGTTTTCATCCCTGCCTTCGCCACACTGGGACTGTCCCCATCCGAAGCGTTAAGCACCAGTATTCTGATCCAGTGTTTCGGCATGACGGCCGGTGCAATATCCTGGTTTGTCAGCTTTAAAAACAGGGAAGCTGTTTTTCAGCGTTACCGGAAATTCATGCTCAGTGCCGTATTAACCGCGGGCTGCTCCGCTGTGGCAGGAGCTGTAATGTCCCAGCTCTGGTTCCGTTCCGGAATTACCATTTCAATGATTACTGTCTTTTCAGTTCTATCCATCCTTTTCGGCCTGATTCTGCTTTTCTCGAACCTGTTTTCTGGGCCAAAAACGTTTCCGAAAGCGATCATGACACAATCGGATTATCTGTTCATGATTCCGCTCTGTTTTATTGGCGGGGTGATTACATCGGTCATTTCAATTGGTGTGGGAGAAATCCTTCTGATCCTGCTGTTCCTTCGTAAATATCCGATGCATGTCTCTATCTTTGTTGCCGTGTGCGTTTCAGCTATCACCGTAATTTCCTGTGCTCCCTACCAGATTCTCGTCGAACAGTCCGTAGCCTGGGACATTGTCGCCTTTGCAGCTCCTGCCGCCATAGTCGGAGGCATACTCGGCCGTTACTTTGCCCTGATGCTGGGCGCTTCGCGTGTAAAAATATTCTGTGCTCTCTGGATCCTGACAACCGGGATTCTCATCTGATAAACAGCACGTTGGACGATATCAACTTTATGGTCTACGCTCATATTTCAATCTGACACTCAGGAGAAAAAATGTTTAAAAAAACATATATGAGAACCCTGTTCCTGGCATTGGCCCTTTCACCGGCAGCTGTTGGAACCGCTATAGCAAAAGATGTTATGTTAAATGCCAACACCCCGTTTTCCGAAAGCTCCGTCATTCGTGAGGCCGTAAAAAATGAGTGTCAGCTGCAGAGCAAGCTGCCTGAGTTCGTAAAAAGTTATGCTGAAAGCAACGGTATAAATGTTGTATTTTCAGACAAGAAACCGACCGCAGGCAGTGGTCAGGTACTCCTGCTGGAAATTGTTGCCGTACAAGGCGCTGGCGGTGGCGCATGGTCCGGTGCCAAATCGGTACAGGTCAGGGGCAAACTATTCGACAATGGCAAACAGACCGGAGATTTCATGGCTTCACGTTACTCTGGCGGCGGCATGTTTGCCGGATACAAGGGAACCTGCTCGATTCTGGGACGCTGCGTAAAGACATTGGGTAAAGACATTGCAACGTGGTTACAGAACCCGAGCAAAAATGCTCAGCTCGGTGACTTCTAACGTTCAACTTATCGCAAAAAAGGCCCGGACTGATCTCCGGGCCTTTTTATTTGCGTATCCTGGACAGAACTATTTTCTAATTTTCACTACGGTTCCTTTCAAGGCAACGCCGGCAATAATACTGCCTGCCGCGCACTTGAACGTTTTGCTGCTGGAGCTTTCATCCCGATCATAGTTGGATTTAATATTGATCACTGCATTGCCACCAAGACTGGCTGCTTTTGTCTGCAGCTGGATGATGGCAGACAGGAAAGCCCACTCACATGCCATTTTATCGGATTTGTTAAAGGCATTGGTTTTTTTGTTTGTAGAAAATTCGCCGAATGACTCTATGGCCTTCGGATGCTTTTGTGATCCGAAATAGAGTGCGATGTCATCCTTCATTTTTTCCTGACCGTCACTGCGTGAAAGAGCATCCTTGATCGAATAGTCTCCGATATCCTTTCTTGCTTCCGCCAGGCTGGAAAACAGGCCCAGTGCCACCAGAACGAGCACCATTTTAGTCCATCCATTCATTGCTTACCCCTTACCGTCAGTGATTTCCCTTCATGTTTCATGCCCGGCATTACTACTCTATTGTCCACCGTACAGTCCAGTCGATGAACATGCCAAGCAACTGTAGGGCATTACTCCCTTATACCTGAAACTTTGCCATCGGCATCAAACGTGACCGCCATCTTGTTCCAGCGATTATGCCAATAGAGCCACTCGGATGCATTCAGATCCGGTGTTTTGTGGGCCGGTGGATAGCCGCGGGAGACAATAACGGCATCCCTGCTCATACCAGTTTTAACTTGTGCTGCATGGATGGCATCACGCTCAAAATCAGTAAATTTACTCAGATCGACCATCTCTTCGCCCAAATGTTTGTTGGCCCATGCAATATCATCCAGCCCGGAATGACGTTTCTTGTTGTTGAGTTCCAGCTTTTGGCCGGTCTTCTTGATTGTAAAGGCCAAGCCTGACTTGCGTGCATAATTGACCGTAACTTCTGTATTGACCGGAATCAGTGAGTCTACCTGATAGTTCACCCATGTTACTGATTTTCCCTTCAGACTGTAGATATTGACCTGTGTATAAAGCGTCTTCCCTTTCAGTCCTGCAGCGTGCGACGTGTGAACATTCGCGACGAAAACAGCGCACAGCAGTGCAAACAAACTCAGTTTTCTAAGCATTTCCCGAACTCCTTTTTTATAGCAATCATAAAAAGTGCCTACACTTCACTGAGCATAGACAATAGGGTGGCGACTGTCCAAAATCATCACCCTATTCAACCGCCGATGGAGTAACCTCATGAACGATGAGCTGAAAAGTTTTATTTTCCGGGAACTGGTTCATCTACCGGATGCCACACTGTTTTCAGACGATGATGACCTGCTGGAAGCAGGCCTGGACAGCATGGGAATTATGCGTCTGGTGTTGTTCATTGAGGAGAAATTCGGTGTCACATTGCCCGACGAGGAGATTGAACCGGATAATATCCAGACCTTGAACAGGATCAGCAGCTGGATTGAAAGGCATCGCTGAACAGAGGATAGATAGAGATGTTACGCCCGCTTAATACGGCGGATCACTTCACCCTGATGATGGATCACGAGATTCGTCAGTCGGGTTTGGCAGGCAACTTCTGTGCCCTGGTTTTCAAACTGGCCAGTCACCCCGATGCTGAAATACTCAGCAGCAGGGCAAATGCGTTTGTCGCACGTTTTCCCGAAACCAATGTGAGGTTAATACAGAAGGGACGCCGTTACTTCTGGCAAAGCAACAGAGACAGGAAACCATCGCTGTTTTTTCACCATACTGCCGAAACCAGTGAGGCCGGCCTTGACCTCATCGGTGATATTATCAATACCGCCACCCCTGCTACGGCCGCTGCTCCGGTAGCATTTCATCTGATCGATATGCCCGGGCACTCTTACTTTCTGCTGCGCTGGTTCCATCCCATCTGCGATGCCAAGGGAGCAGAGTTGATAGTTCATCACCTGCTTGGCGATGAAAACAAGGCAGAAGGCGAAGATGCGTTTGCGCAGCTCACTGCGAAATGGGGGGTCTGGAAAAAAATCGGCATGATGTACAGGGCAAAACGCCATATAGACAGCATGGACACGATATCCAGTTCACTGCCCCGAACAACAGCGGTAGTTGCTGACAGACTGAAGTTTCATGTCATGCACTTTGATAACGATACCTCAAAGCAGATTATGGCGAGATCCATGAAAGAGGCAGGTATGATGGGAACAGCCCTCTACTTTATCGGCTGCCTGATGCGTGCGCTCGACAGGGTCGGTTGCGATGAGGGACAGGGGTTCTGTGTCCCCTATGCCATGAATATGCGTAAGCGCAAAGCACTGTTTCCACTGCTCGGCAATCAGGTCAGCTTCCTTTTTGCGCAGGCTAATCTGCAACAGGTGCGCGACCGCAAGCAGTTATTTACATCGCTGCGCGAACAATACAAGGCAACTGTGCGTTCAGGTCTGGATCATGCGCTGGTGCCACTGATGGAAGCCGGCAGCTGGCTGCCTCTGGAGAAATACGGCCGTATTATCCGCAATACACCGAAGGGTCGGGAACGCAGTTCATTCTGGTTCTCATATACAGGCGAACCCGATCCGAAGCTGACGGAGATTGCCGGCGCACAGGTGACTTCCATGTTTCAGCTCAGTCAGGTCACCGCTGCACCTTCACTCGGCATGCTGGTCAGCCAGTACAACGGTGCAATCACATTGAGCTTCAACTATGTGGCGAGCCAGATTGCCCCGGAGTGGCTGGATGCATTGACGAAAGAGATGGCGGCCCAATTGAAAGGCGAGGAAACCGCCTGACATGCAGGTTATCGACAGCATACTCAGGCACCAGTTCTATAGCCCTGACCGCACTGCATTCAGCGAGAATGATACCAATGTCAGTTATCGCAGCTTCTTTGTTCATGCCGAGCGGATCAGAAATGTACTGCTGCATCACGGGGTCAAACCCGGCGACAGCGTTGCACTGCTCCTGCCCCGGGGCATCAGTGCCGCCTGCTGTATCTACGGTACGCTTTTTGCCGGTGCCTGTTATGTGCCGATGGATATCCAGAATCCTGTCTCAAGACTCTCTTATATCATCGGCGATGTGCAGCCGCATTGCGTGATCGGCGATGGTGAACGGCCTGACTGGTGCAGCGCATCCGTCGCGTGGATCGATATCAACGACCCGGCGTTTTTCAAAGATGAGCCGCAGGATGATGTCGATGTCATCTACCGTTCCGGCGCTGAAGATATTGCGGCTATTCTCTACACATCAGGCTCAACAGGAAATCCGAAGGGCGTTTCAATCAGCTGCCGCGCCATCGATGCATTTGTCGACTGGTCATCAACAACATTCGGCATCACCGCTAACGATCGCATTGCAGCTCTGGCCCCCTTTCATTTCGACCTTTCCCTGTTCGACCTGTTTACCGGCATACATTGTGGCGCACACACATGTTTTGTGCCGCAGTCACTCACACTCTCACCGGCCAGACTCGTTGCCTGGCTCGAGGATTCGGCTATTACAAGCTGGTACACCGTTCCCTCCATACTCGGTTTTCTGGCCATGCGCGGCGGCCTTGCTCCGGGCCGGCTACCGGAGATGAAACGCATCCTTTTCGCAGGCGAGGTGTTTCCACTTCCCGGACTTGTCAAACTGGCCAATGCACTGCCTGATGTGGCGCTGTATAACCTGTTCGGTCCGACTGAAACCAATGTCTGTACCTATTGGCCGGTAGAGCGCACAAGGCTCGGGGCGCTGGAAACCATTCCGATTGGCGGTGTAGCCTGCAAAGCCGGGCTGATGGTAAACGATGAGGGTGAGCTTCTGGTCAAGGGCCCGTGTGTGATGAGCGGCTACTGGCAGGATGGTGATATCCGGACAGCCCAAGAGCAGTGGTACCACACCGGTGACCGCGTCGCCTACAATGATCGAGGAGAACTGCTCTATCTCGGACGCATGGATCGTATGATCAAGTCATCAGGTTATCGCATAGAACCGGCCGAGATCGAGGCGGTGATCAACCGTTTCGAGCCGATACAGGGCTCAGTAGTGATTGGCGAACGTGATCCGATCAGCGGCCAGCGACTGGTTGCCGCAGTGGTCGCTAGCGACAGCCTTGCGTTAAATGAGCTGCGGATTCACCTGAAACAGAATCTTGCCCCCTACATGCAGCCCTACCGGATCGTACAACTCGATGCGTTGCCGCTGTTAACAAACGGCAAGGTGGATTATCAAGCTGTTGCTGAGATGATTTAGGAGTGCACTTTGAGTAGTCATTTTATTCCGAATATAGGTCCTGCCGCAGGTCGGACCACCGCAGAAGCAAAACAGCGCCTGAAACAATGTGGTGAAGCAGGCCTGTTCAGACATGCCGTAGCCGAAGAGTTCGGAGGTCTTGGCGATGATTTCAACAGCCTTTGTAACGACCACGAACTGCTGGGAAAACAGACACGTGATCCCGGGCTGGTTCTGGCAGCCAACGCCCATATCTGGGGAGCCATATTCCCCCTGCTCCGCTTCGGAAGCGACAAGCAGAAAAGTTCTCTGCTGCCCGGGCTTGTCAGTGGTGAACTGATAGGCGGCCACGCCATCACCGAACCACAAGCGGGTTCCGACACCCAGGCCATGCAGGCATGTGCGGTGGCCACTGCCGACGGTTTTGAACTCAATGGGTGTAAACGTTACATTACCAATACGCCAATCGCCGACCTGCTGGTGGTCTATGCCAAATATGAAGGGGTCATATCCGCATTTCTGGTTCGCCATGATGATCCCGGCGTCACCTTCTCGGACGGCCCGACCGTGCAGGGATGCGCGACGGCTACGATGGGAGACATCATTCTGTCAGATTGCCGGATTCCGGCAGATCGTCTGCTCGGAAAAGCAGGCATGGGCAGCATCATGATTCATCTGGCGCTGGAGCTGGAACGCGCCTTCATCTTTTCAGGCATTGCAGGTGTGATGCAATGGCAACTCGATGAGGCGATTTCATTTGCCAGAACCCGGCAGGTGAAGGGAGCGCCTCTGTCGGATTGTCAGGCGATCAGTCACCGCATTGCCGAGATGAAACTGCGGCTGGAAACAGTACGCCTGTGGGTGGGCAAATGTGCCGATCACTGTGACCGGAAGAAACGCATTGCCGTCGAAAGTGCAGCCACCAAGTGGTATGCGAGCGAGGCATTTCTCAGCTCAAGCCTTGATACCGTGCAGATATTCGGTACGCGCGGCCTTGAAGGTGAACATGCCATGCTGGTTCAGGATGCCATGGCCGGACGCCTCTTCTCCGGCAGTACCGAAATCCAGAAAAACATTATTGCCAGTATGCTTGGCATGGGAAGCTGATAGCAGCAGACAGGAGTGAGGGAACAATGAAGGAAGAGGTATTCATCATCGGCGGTGGCCCGGCAGGGGCGGCCAGTGCCATGAATCTGCTTAGAGAGGGATTTCAACCCGTCATCATCGAAGCTGAAACCTTCCCCCGCTTTCACATTGGTGAATCCCTCACCACCGAGTGTGTCGATGCACTTAACAGGCTCGGACTCGAGCAGCAGTTGCGCGAACTGGCACCTCCCCGCAAAACAGGTGTTCGCATCTTCTCCAGAAATCCGGAGAACAGTTTTTTTGTCGGTGCAGGCGATGCATGGCAGGTGGAGCGCTCTCGTTTCGATGCCATGATGCTCGATCAGGCCATGGAACGCGGCGCCAAACTGATTCATGGCAAAGCCACATCCCTCAAACGTGAGGGAGAGCAGTGGCGGATTTCGGTTCAAACAGGCAGTGAAGAGCTCGCGCTTCATGCCCGCTTTGTGATTGATGCGAGTGGTCAAAACCGATTCAGTCAGAAGAAGGGCCTGTTTGGCGACGTGATGGAGGGTGATTATGCGCGCCAGATATCCTTCTTCAGTCAGTTTGAAGGCTGCACGCAAAAAGAGAGTGATGGTCATGACACACTCATCTTCCACCGTGAGCACCACGAATGGGTCTGGATGATTCCACTCAGTGAAACCGTCACCAGTATCGGCTTGGTCGTACCGGTTGAAGATTACAAAAAGAGCAAACTGAGTATGGAAGCCTTTCTTGAGCAGGGCATTGCTTCCTTTAGCGAACCACTAAAAGAACGTGTGCATGCCGCCAAACGCGTTGGTGAGTCTCGAGCCATTTCAAACTACTCATTTTCAATTGATCACTATTGCCGGGATGGTCTCTTCTGTGTTGGCGATTGCCACCGCTTTATCGATCCGATCTTCTCATTCGGTGTTCAGTTTGCTGTCATCGAAGCTGAATATGTCGCCAAAGCCATTGCAGCATGTGCGGCATCCAATTCCAGTGACTGGCAACCGGTTCACGATCACTACATGAAGGTGACATCGGATGCGCAGGATGTGATTCAGGATCTACTCACCTACTTCTGGGCACACCCGTGGGGATTTGCCACCATGGCTCATCTTCGACATCCAGAAGAGTTCCTTGAGATATTTGCAGGCCGAATTTATGAAGCAGAAGCCGGTGAAGGCCTAACCCGCATACGCGAAGCGATTGCGTAGCCTCATTCGTTTTTCATCAGATATACAAAATTTCAACACAAGATTGAATAACGATGAACGACTGCTTCCGCCGGAAGCGGTCATTTGTTAATGTTCAATTTCTGAGACTGTCTGCTCCTGAGTAGTTTATGTTGGAAATCGTTGGTGCCTGTCCACAAGTCACCGGCAAGCAGACCCAGAATATCCTGTTTAAGCTCTTCGCTGCGTTCGGCCACAAAAAAGAGGTTGTGCACCAGGCCTGTATGATAGAAACGATCTACAAACATATGCATTGAGTTGAAGGCGGTGTGGTAATCATCATCTCCAACTGCATGCAGATCGGGATCACCTTCGCGCCCATCCACAAGCGCTTCATGCAGTCGGTCGGCTACGGCCTCTGCCGTTTTGACAGCGAGAAAGACGCCTGATGAAAAGACGGGATCAAGAAAGCCTGCCGAATCGCCACAGCAGGCATAGCGCAAGCCATGACGTTTTTCATTGGCGAAGCTGAAGTCTGCCTCGGCCTTAATATCGAACTCGGCCACCGCCCCTTGCAGCGCTGCAGTAAGCATGGGTGAAGCTGCGAGATAGCGCTCAAACAATTCCGGCCCACGATCTTGTGCGCTCACATCTTTCTGAACGACCAAGCCGACACTGAGCCTGCGCCCAGTCATCGGGATCACCCAAAACCAGCCGATATCAACGATAATAATTTTTACATCACCGGTTTCAAACAGTGTGTCAGCCGCTTCGGCATCAACGCCGCTATAGTGCGTATAGAGTGAGAATTTGCCCAGGTTTTCAATTCTGCGAATGGTATTGTTGCGGCGGCCCATCATGGCGCTGCGGCCGGTGGCATCAATCAGGTATCTGGCGGCGTAGCTGGCCTGATCGGTACGAACGCTGACCTTCTCTTCATCACACACGACATCTTTTACCATTTCCTGCTGATGGACTTCGACCCCCTGCTTTGCTGCATTGGTGATCATCATCAGGTCAAATTTGGCGCGTTCCACCTGATAAGGCTGATATTGACCGGCAAGCGGAAAGCGAATGCTCCCCCCCCTCACTTCATCAATAAACTCGGCACCATTCTTGGGAAGATATTCCTGCGCATCCAGGCTGACTCCAAGCCGTTTAAAGACAGGCTCACTCATTGGCAGCATCGATTCGCCGATATGAAACCGCGGGTGATGATCACGATCGATCAACAACACGTGGTGCCCCTGCTGGGCCAACAGTGTGGAAGCCGTCGTACCGGCCGGACCGCCACCGACCACTATAACATCAAAAGAATTCATCATACCTGCCATTTAACCGTTGAAAGTAAAGTGAGTTGCCCTCTATTGCTGCTGTGCCTTGCCAAGCATTTCATCCAGAAGCGGGCGCATTTTCTCGGATGTATGGCCGAACTTGTTCATGTTGCCTCCGCCTCTGCGGGCATCATATTCCGCCGAAGCGATCACATTGCCTGCCTCACGCAGATCGAGATGCATATAGGTTAAATACATGGCCATATCCCATGCCCAGTTAGCGGTATACTCCAGCGTATACTTACACCCTTGAGGAATCATGCCGTCGAAGACCAACGTTTCGATGCCATGGCTGTGTAGCTGGGATTCCAGTTCCGGTAAAAAACCCTCTTTCATAAGAACCTGAGGATTGTTTTTAACACAGATATGCTTCACCTGAAGCGGCTTTTCCAGAGCAACTACATTTTTGTTGATGGCGCATGCATTCAGCAGTCCCAACAGTAGTATGGAAAACAACACTTTTTTATACATTAATCTCCCCTCCCTTCAAATAATCCCGCCACTGACATTGATCACTTCACCGGTCACATAGGATGCCCCGTCAGAGCAAAGAAACGATACCACCTCAGCAACTTCTTGCACACTTCCTGCCCGCCCCATCGGCACACTTTGCCGGATGATATCCCGTGAAATATGTTCGCTCATCTCGGTATCGATAAAGCCCGGCGCGACCGCATTGACACAGATACCGCGCGAGGCCAATTCTCTGGCCAGCGATTTCGTGGCTCCAATAACACCGGCCTTGGCCGCGGCATAATTGGTCTGACCGCGATTGCCATGCAGGGCCGCGATGGACGTCATATTCACTATTCTGCCCCATCGCTTTCTGATCATCGGCATCACCAGTGGCCTGAGTACATTATAAAAGCCGCCGAGACTGGTCTGCATGACGCTGTCCCACTGCTCATCTTCCATGCCGGGAAACGGCGCATCCGCAGTAATTCCGGCATTGTTAACAATGACATCGAAACCACCGTACTCCTCTGCAAACGCCTCAAGCACCGACTTGCAGCCTGCCCTGTCGGACACATCAAAGTGCAGTATCGATGCCTCAAAGCCACGCGCACGAATCTCCACTGCCACGCTCTCCGCATCGCTTTCACTGCTTCTGTAGTTAATCCAGATATGCCGATCAGCTGCAGCAAGCCTGCACGCAATCGCAGCCCCGATACCACGGCTGGCACCTGTTACCAATACATGTTTTGTCATGCCATGCCCCCTTCAGGAAAACTGCTCACGGTGAGCATTGCTTCCATCACTACTGATTGATGATGCATCACCTGCCCTTGAAACATCGCTGCACTCTCACTACCACCGAGAAACCGGGTCTCAATCATCAAAGAATCATTGACTGAAAGCCACGGGGTATAAACCTGCATATTGCGAACGCTGACAATCGCGCCGGGGCGTGCTTCGCCTGCAACATGCAAACCCAGAAACAGTCCGGATGCCTGTGCCAACAGCTCCAGCGCAGCATGGCCGGGAAACAGTCCATCTTTCTCCAGCAGTGGATTATCTTTCTCGATGCAGGCCCGCGCGCTCAGGCTATGATCATCACAGGCCACAATCTCCGAGACCATCAACATCGGCTTTTGATGCGGCAACATCGTTGTCACATCATACATCTGTTTACTCATCGGGCTGAAACAGCTCGCTGAACCAGCTGCCATCTCCGGCCGGTGAAAGCTGCACTTTGCCTGAAATCCGCTGCTCAACGGCCTGCAGCAGCGGTATGGCTGCAAGCGCAGGTGAAATGTCACCATACCCCTGTTGACCGCGTTTGCCCTGCTCACAGCGGGGCATGCTCATGCGTGCCGCATTCACGTGCTTTCCCTCACCGGACGCCAGCACAAACGCAGCAGCACAACCGATCCAGTGATTGCCCGGCAACAGCAGTTGCGGTGGTGTCTCTTCGTAACAGACCAGCAGGAGCTTTTCCTCAATGGTGTGCAACTGACTCCATGCCTCCAGCATAGCAAGCGCAAACCCGTCCTGATAGGCAGCCATAGCCATAGCCGGATGTTTGTTACCCACCGCAATACTCCAGTAGCCAGATGCCGTATTGTGTACAGAGTTATGAAACTGGGTCGGTGAAACCGGAAAACGCTTTTGTGCGATATCATTGCAGAGCTTGTCCGTGACTGCGATTTCTCCCAGCGAGGAGGTAAATATCACAGGCAGTCCGGATGGATCCGACCCGGCACTGCGGCAAGCACGCTCTGCCGCTGCAAATGCCATTTTCGTGGCAACACTGGTTCTGCGCCTGAGCATGGCAGGCAACAGTTCAGCCTGCATGTCACAGCCTTCATAACCGAACTCCAGAGCTGTATCCGGATTCTGAAAGCTGATACCGGTACCGAGCACCGCCAGTGCAGCGTTATCCATTGGCGTCCTCCTTAGCGAAGATCAGGCTGACGTTATTGCCGCCGAAACCGAAATTATTGCTCATGACATAGCGGATATCAGGCATCTGAATGGTTTCGCTTAATACATGGCTGTTGAACGTCTGATCAACATGCCGGATACCGCAGGTACCCGGTGCAAAGCCGTATTGTAGTGCGAGCAGCGTAATGACCGCCTCGATGGCACCGGCAGCACCAAGCGTATGACCGGTCATTCCCTTACTGCCGCTGCACGGCGTATCCGGCCCGAACAATGCAGCCATAGCGCACATCTCCGACTGGTCATTGAGTCGGGTTCCGGTGGCATGCAGATTCACATAATCAATGGCTTCCGGCTTCAGCTTCGCCATGTTCAGGGCACTGCGCATGGCCTGTGCTGATCCACCGCCTTCGGGATGGGGGGCTGTCATATGATAGGCATCGGATGATTCACCATAACCGGCAAGCCGGGCACGGGTATCATCTCTGCGCTCGCGCTCCAGCAAAAGCAGCCCCGCCCCTTCACCGAGACTGATACCGTCCCTATCCCGGTCCAGCGGTGTGCACGGGTGCTGTGAAGTAAGCTCCAGGCTGTTAAAGCCGTGCAATGTTAAATGACAGATTGAATCAACGCCGCCGACAATCACAGCATCACAAATACCCGTTTCGATCAGCCGTTGTCCGGCAGCGATGGCTTTGCCGCTCGATGAACAGGCCGTGGAAATCGCATAACAGGGGCCACCCAGCCCGAGCTCTTTTTTGATAAAATCTGCGCTGGCGACCCAGGCATGCTGGTGTTTGAAGTCATAGCATTCAGGCACAACACCGCTTTCGGCATGGGCCTGATAGGCCAGTTCTGTTTCATAGATACCCGAAGTACTTGTGCCGATGATAACGGCGACTCTTTGGGCACCGTAACAGCCAACGGCCTTGGCAACCGCGCTTCTGAACACTCCATTTTCGCAGTCGATTGCTGCAAGTGCAAGGCGCGCATTTCTGGCATCATAAGCTTTCAGGTGATCGGCAATTTCCGGTAAGGGGGCTTCCACTTCTCCGGTGAAGGTAAGAAAGTCCGGCTTGATCAGACGGGCAGGCATTAAAAAACTGCGCTGTTGCAAAAGCCCGTCAAGCAAGGGCTTCAATCCCTGCCCGCAGGCCGTCACGGCCGTATATGCCGTTACGAAAACAGCTTGCATGTTACTACTCCCCCGGAGCCATACAGGCTCAATCTCATGACTTTTCCCTCAACATATCCCCTATCGCAGCCGGCTTCGGCCGGATCAGCAGCGGACAGAGGAAAAAGCCGAAAAACACGCCCGGCGCAATCGTCCATGCCAGTGTCTGCAGGGCCGGGTTTTCTGCCAGCCCCAGACAGGAGAAAGCCACCATCGTGGTCATAGCCGACACAACAATCGCCTGATATGTAAGCCCGGCATTGTGTGCACGGTTCTCAATAAAGAAGATGCCGTAATCCACACAGATCGCAACCGCAAGCAGCATGCCGACCAGATGCAGCATACCGAGCGGTTGGCCTGAGAGGCCCCAGCAACCAAGCACGATCGCAACAGAGGCCATGGCAGGTGAAAGCGCCTGCAGGGCCGTTGCGGGACTGCGATATCTCACGGTAAGCAGCAACAGTATAACCAGCGCACCATATGCCAGTGCCTCAACGGCCTTGTTGCTGTAAGCCGCATTCATTTCATTCATCAAATCCTTCTGGCTGACATATTCAGCCTGGGGAATTGCGGCAAGGGCCTGACGAACAGCCTGTGCATCATGGCTACCCAGCCAGATCGTCAGAATTGCCCCCTGATCATCGATAACGTACTGCCCTGCAATATAACGTCCTGCCGGGGATTTGGTGATCGTTTCAAAATCCAGGGCAGCGATATCCGGGATAGAGGGCTCGGCCAGTGACGAGCTGCGAATACCGCTTTTTTCCACGGCTGCATGCCAGCGCTCTATGGCTTCACTGTTCAACTGCTGCGAAAACAGATGGATATTCTGTTGCTGGAGAGCTTGCGAAGCTGCCCATGGATATACGGAATAATATGCAGCCAGCTTGCCGGCAGCCTTGACCTTCTCAAGGGCACGTGAGGTCGTTTCATTGAGCTGCAGGGCATGCTCAATGCTGTCGGCATGCAGCAGCACAAAACGCCCCGGTTCCACACTCTGCATACGACTGCGAACCCGCTTGTCATTTTCCTTCAACTCTTCAAGTGATGGTGAAAGGCGGCTCAGATCATTCTGCCAGTTGATGCCGGAGATACCGGCAAACAGTAAAAGCATACAAACAATCAATAACGGCAGCCGCAAATTTCGTCTGCCCGCAAAATTCAGCCAGCTGCTGAAGGCAAAACCGGGCCGCATCGAACTTGCATGATGCATGATTGCATAGGGCAGGACAAAGCGGGCGATAAGCAGTGAGGTGAGGATGCCTGCAGCGGCATAAACAGCGATCTGCTGCATACCGGGGTAACCGGTAAAACTCAGCGCTGCATAGCCGACAACGGTGGTAATGGCTCCCAGTAACAGGCTTGGCCAGATTCGTTTTGCCGAGCGGGGGGCATCCTCTTCTCCACCTGCTGCGTGCACCATCGTATGTATCGGATAATCAACACAGATGCCGATCAGCGTAGACCCGAGTGCCAGAGTCAGGGCATGAATTTCACCGAAAACGACAGAGGTGATAATGGTCGCCAGCGTTGCCGATGCGACCAGCGTCAATGAAACTGAAATCAGTGCCCTGAGCGAGCGGAACAGCAGGATGAAGAGCAGCAACATCGCCAGCATGGATATGGTGCTGACCAGCATGACATCCTTCTCCACCTGCTCCTGTACGGCCATGGCGAAAACAGGGACGCCGGTCATTGCCAGCGCATACTGGTTCCCGTACTCGTGGTTGACGCGATTGAACGTCTCTTCGATCTGCTTCCTGACCGGCCTCTGCCTGGCACTGTCCAGGCCTGCGGCCACAGTTTCGATCACCAGGGAAGCATAGGCGCTTTCAGCCGGCGCATTGCCCGAAAGCCGGCGCAGCCAACTTGAAACAAGAAACATCGGATCGGCGGCGAGAATTTCTTTCATCCTCTGCGCCTCAGGGCTCAGCAGCCCCTGTTTTATCGCATCAACCCTTGCAGCAAGAGCGCTTTCCGAAAAGACCCCGGGCACCTCGACATCCGGGTTAAGAGCATAAAAGTGAACGCGATAAGGCAGATAAAAGGCGATCAACGCACTGATTTCATCTTCACTCAGCCCCTCTCCCCAGACCCGCTCGATTCCTTCAATCGCGCTGAGTTCACTGCGCAAATCTTCGATAAAGTCGAGAGGTTTCTCATCAGATCCGGATTGGCCGACAGTGATCAGGTAACGGCGGGAGAGCTCCCCTGTCTGCATATTGCTGGCAATCAGTGTTGTCTGCCGGGAATCGCCTGCCATAAAGAATGCTGAAATGTCAGTTTTAATGTTGATCTGCCATATGGCCGCAAATATCAGCAACGGCAGAACAAGAAGGAATATAATAACGCGCCGGTGCATCGCTTAGTTGCCCCTCGCCTCATCCATCAGACGCTTCACGCTTGATTCCTCGCTTGAGGTGAAAGGCTGTTGTTGAAAAAACCATTCAGTAAAATCGCCGTCGACCATCTCGGTTTTCATATATGAGGCCGGATGACCGTCTTCACCTTGAACAGTGATGCGCGCATAGAGCGCCCTGCCCGTCCGTTTCGGTTTTAACTCAAGCAGCCACCGCTTGTCAGTCGCGGTGAAATGGATATCAAACTCTTTTTCAAGTGCATCCCTGTCACCGTTCATGATCGGCTTGAACAGGCCAAAACTTCTTTGCGCCATGGGGCTGGTCACCATGCCTGTACGACGAATCTCTGCTTCCGGCATATAAAGCCAGTAACGATGTTTGTTGGCAGTGAGCAATTGGCGTTGCGGAGCAAGCTGATCAATCACAAAAGCACTGGCAGTAACAATCATTTTACCCTCTGCCTGCCATGGTTCATTGAGCATCTGCAGATGCCTGACTTCGCGGTAGTCGATAGCGACATTCTGTTGTGCGGCGGCACGCTCGAGAATCGATTCAAGCGTCTCCGCGGCAGTGGCCGTGCTCACGAAGAAGATAAGAGCCAGCTGCAACAGCAGTTTAATGTAAAATTGCATTGATGACCTCATCCGGCACAGCCATCAGCATGCTGTTGTCGGCTTTGCATACAGCCTGCTTGGTATGGCCATATGCCACCCGCTGTCCTGTTTCCGCATCTGTAACGGTATAGGATATCTTGATATAAGTGAGATACTCTTCAAATGCGGCAGACACACTTACCTGCTGACCATACTGTAATGGCTGAACATATCTGCACTGGCTTTCGATCACAGGAAGCACATAACCCATTTCGCGCATTTGCCTGATATCAAAGTCACAGCTTCTGTAGAGAGCTGTTCGGGCCAGTTCAAAGTATTTGTAATAATGGCCATGCCAGACAATACCCAGAATATCGACATCGTGGAAAGGCACTTCCAGCCGTACATGCGCCTCGTTACTCACCGGTTATCGCTCCATTTCGGCATCCAGCGAGGTACCGCTTCGCAATAGGCCAGATATGCGCTGCCGTAACGTGCCACAAGCACCGGTTCCTCGTAGTTTGCAATAAACTGAACGCCGGCACGCATGGCAACAGCGATCCAGAGCAGCATAAACAGGGAGCCTGTAACCAGCAGTTCGCCGACACCCACGATCAGCAGCGAATGCATCATGGGGTGGCGAACCATGGCATATGGCCCGGATCTGACTATCTGTGATGCAGGGGCAGAAGGAATCGGTGTGCCTCCATGGCGATGCATCAGCCAGGTGCACCAGAGAGCCAGCGCCGCCCCCAGATTCATGATCAGGTAACCCGTACTACTTGCAGTTTCACTGCTCCAGCGCGCAAGGCCAAGAGATGCATCGAAATCCATGAGCAGCAGCGGCACCGTACCAATCACTGTGAATGGGCCGACAAACAGATAGATCATGCTATCAACGACACCCTTGAAACGCCCGATCAGATTCATGGCTTTGACCTCCAGCAGTCGTAAAAGTTAAACCAGTTGTAGGGATACTTTCGGCAGTAGTGTTCAAGACGACCTGCATAATCCTGAGCATATTGATTCAATGCCTGCTGTCTCTCTTTACGGGGAAGCACAATCCGATCCGCGACACGCTCCACATAGCTGTCGTAGTGGTATTTGCCGGAGAGCAGGCCGAAAAAGCTATAGACCGGGCAGCCTAGTATATGTGCCAGCAAGTAAGGGCCGGCCGGCAATTCAATCGATTCACCAAAAAACTGCGCCGTTGCTTTCTTTTCACCGATGCCCACCCGATCTGCAAGAATCGCCAGCACGCCGCCATTTTCGATCACATCGCGCATTTTGAAAATCGCATCGGCCTCGGTCGGATCAATGATACGACTCGCCAGTTCAGGATTCAGTTCATCGAGAATAGTGCGTATTTTCTGCGATCCGCCAAAGTAGGCGACCATGTAAACATCCAGTCCCGCCCTCTCCCGAACCAGCACCCTGCACGCCTCAAAGCTGCCCAGGTGCGAACCGAGCAGAATCATACCGTTACCTTTTGTTTGTTCTTCGATGAGCATTTCCCGGCCTTGTGCAGTAACGTTGTAGCGCCTTGTATTGCCGGAGAGAATAAATATGCGGTCAAGCAGTGTGCGGGCAAAACAGAGAAGCTGGCGATAGCAGTCTCTCCAGCCGGCCCGCCCCTTGACCTTTGTATAAAACCGCAGGGAGGAGGCTCTGATTTCAGGAGAAGTCAGAAAAAAGTAGGCCACTATGGGAATCAGCAGCGGTCGGACAAGCAGCTGCCCGGTATGCCTGCAAAGAAAGAACATCAGCCTCATCATCCATAACGAGCCGCGCTCCTCTTTCTCGACCCACTCACTCATCCGGCTTTCTCAGCGCCTTGTGCAACAGGCGGAATGGAGCCTGCAGAATAAGACGCATGTGCGCCCATGTATGGCGCACATTGTCGTTAATCATTCTGAAATGGGAGATCCCCCCCTCTTCCGGTGCCAGGTAGCGTACCCGGGTGGGGATTTTCAGTAACGGTATGCCTGCCCAGTGGGCGCGAATCATCACTTCGGGATCAAAGCTCATGCGCTGATCCATTTTTCCCAGTCGGCATATCGCCGCGACAGGATAAGCCCTGAAACCGCACATGGCATCGGGCACATCCCAGCTACCCATCTCCAGTGCAATCATTGCCTGCGTCAGCTTGCGTCCATGTTTACGAATGGCCGGAATATCATCATCAAAAACAGGGGCCCCGAGCAGCAAGGCACGCGGATTTTCCTCAACTCCCTGAAGAAATTTCGGCAGATCCTCCAGATTGTGCTGACCATCGGCATCGACCTGCACAGCATGGGTAAAACCCAGCCCATCAGCATGATGCAGCCCGCTTTGTACTGCAGCCCCTTTGCCACGATTTTCAGGGTGATGCAGCACTGCAATGCGTTCGGGGTATTTCTGCTTCAGGGAATCTACAATGTTTTCGGTGCCGTCATGGCTGCCGTCATCAACAATGATGATAAAATCGATCTGTTCCAGCAAAGCCTTTACGACTCCGGCAATCGTCATGTGATTATCATATACGGGAATCAGGCCGCAAATTTTTTCACTCATGGTTCGACCATCCTGTATGTCAGCTTCCCTTTTGCAACCACGAGCGCAGCGGTTCTGATAACGAAATCGATGCTGTTATCCCCCCTCTGCCGTAGCTCAACAATAACCGTTGCTCCGGGCCCGAGCGGGCTGAGAAACTTGGCGCTGGCAATAGCGGCAATCACACATCTGCCACCATGAAGTATGGCGATCGCCTCTGTAAGCAGGGAAAGCTGGGCTACTGCAGGAAACACGGGAAAGCCGGGGAAGTGCCCTTCGAAGCACGGGTGATCCGCGGGGATATCAATGCTGTGGGTGAAAAAATCACTCATCTTTCTATAAACAGCGCCATCAGTTGTTCCCTGCGCAGCTTTCCGTTCTCTTCACGCGGCAGTTGTTTAAGCACCACAATCCGGCGCGGCACCTCAATACCGTCGAGCATAGAGAGTAGCTGAGTACGGAGACTGCGGGCATTCATACTGCTCTCTTCACCGGTTGAAACTGCGGCCCAGATCGCCATATCACGAATATACCCCTGCACAGGTACCGCAATGACTGCGGCATCCATGACGCCTTCACAGCTTTTTATGGTATTTTCAATAGTCAGCAGCGAGACCCGCTTACCCGCGATTTTCACAATGGCATCAGCTCTGCCATGCAGCTGGAAGCCCGATTCCGGCTGTATCGAGACCAGATCCTGTGTCTGATATATATCGCCCTCGCTGGCGTTGATAAAAGGAGATGTCACCTGCAGAAGGCCCGCTTCACTACTGCCGACAATGACTTCGGAAAATGGCGTCCAGCTCAAGTCGGACAACTGCCTGCGATGGGCAATCACGCCGGTTTCGCTGGATCCGTAAACCTCCACGATCTGCCGGCCGAATCTTTCGTGCCATTGTTGTGCAATAGCGCCATCGAGTGCTCCGGCGGAGGAGATCACCATGGCCGGCTTACAGCAGAACTGCTGATCGAGCAGGGCACGCAGATGAACCGGCACCGAGATCAGCGTTCCTGCGTTCACCTGCCTGATGGCATCGACAACCTCTTCTGCATGCAGCGGACACTCATTGACCATCGGAATCCCCCGCACCCACGGCAGCAGCACAGAGAAGGTCAAGCCGTAGAGATGGTGAGGAGGCACGCTGGCGACCAGCGGTTTGTCCGGCCAGTCAAAGGCTTGCCCGAGCGCAATAGCCTCGGCAAAGATGTCACCGATCGATTTCACTACCGGCCTGGGGTTACCGGTAGAGCCTGAGGTGTAGATGGTCACTGCCTGAAGTTTTTTATAGAAGCGCAGCTCAAAACTTTTTTGATCGTTGCGTGCAGGGACAGTATTCCCGGAACCTGTAAAACCGTCCTGCAACTGGCTGCTGATGCTGTGTCGGCTGCGCACATGAGCCAGTGTCGCAGCGTGCAGATTGGGTGGAAGGACAGCATTTTTCCCGCAACTCCAGATGGATAGCAGGGCTACGGAAAACTCGTAACGCCCCTTGCAGGTGACCAGCACATCGCCTTCATCTGAACCCATTAGCTGTACTGTTCGGGCCACATCCGAGAAGAGCTGTGCAGGGTCAACGGGCTGTCCGTTACGGAAAGCAAACGGGCTTTCTTGTGAAAAACGGAGCAGAACCTCCCTGTCACTCATACTGCAACCTGAAACCATGGCCTATTTACTGTTCCAGACGGTATGGCCATTTTTAATGATGTTTAACATGCTCTGCTTCAGCGGCGGAACCTCCAGCCACGGATAGCGAATCCTCCGCCAGATATATTCCGCAACCATCATGGTGCCAAGCAACAGGTAGATGATGCCACCGTTATAGAGCGCCCAGAGAGCATCGTCCGCCCAGATGGCAAGAGCTGTGCAGAACAGGATATTCAGGGCGAAAAAAACCACCCATACCCGGGTCACATTGCGACAATATTCGGCAATGCCCGGTGGAAGCTCGGGGAAATCGAGTCGGGCGAACCGTTCAATCAGTGAGGAATCAGTACGCAGACTGCCGTAAAAAACCAGAAACATGCTGGTATGAATCAGTACGGGGATCATCTTGGCGCTTATATTCTGAAAAAATATGGCTCCGCCAAGCAGAAACAGCGCAACCAGACCATAAAACAGGGACGACTCGCCGCCGGCACGAAAGCGCCGGAAAAAAATCACGCCGACGACTACCGGGAAAATCCATGATACACCGTTTGTGATTGCCATATAAACCAGCAGCGGGTAACCCAGTACCAGCAGGGTTACAGCAATCGATTTGATCAGTTTGGTCAATTACTTGCTGCGGTTTGCTTCGATATGTTTAGCCAGTTCCGAAAGTGAGGAAAAAATCCTCTCGTTATTATCATCGCCTGATTTGATTTTGACGCCATAGGTTCGTTCAACCACGATGGCCAATTCAAGCGCATCAATTGAGTCCAGCCCCAGGCCGCCACCGAACAGCGGTTCATCATCCTTGATATCCTCAGGCCTCACATCTTCAAGATTGAGTTCATTTATCAGCAAGCCTCTGAGCTCATCTAGCATGGTTCCTCTCCCTGGGTAGTGCTTTGATTCCGAAGCATAGCTTACGACATGATAAAAGAAACTCATCCAACACCATTTTTACAACGACCATTGAGCATGACATATGCATTTTCCGATATGGATCCGGCCAGTCATCGTTGCGGTTTCCATGTAGAATCGCCGGCTGGTTTTTATAGCCCAATAGCGCAATAAGCGCAAGGCATTGAGCCGGAATATCTATGCGTCCGGTTTATCTATCTCTACGCCATATAGGCTGCCCGCCACTGTTTTTCGCAGACCGGCTGAATTGAGGACTCAATAGAGCCTGCTTAACAAGCTGTTCATTGCCTGCTGCTGCCCGGGTTGCGTCTGTTTCATGATGCCCTGCTGCTGCAGAATACCGATAAGTTTGCGCGGTGGTGTCTGAAAGTCCCCGACGATCTCGGTATGCCCGGCCTGAACCACGATGCGCTTCACCGCTGTACGTTGCTCAACCGCACCAAGCTGCTGCTCATTGAGGCTGAATACATAATCGCTTTCCAGGCATCTGTCTCCGGCCCCGAATGAGCGGCAACTGTTGCGTTCATCAGTATCGATTTTGTAGTGGTGCTCCAATTGATGTAACAGTGCGCCCGGCTTTTGAATAAAGTCGGATGCGGCGGTAATCTCAAACCACTTGTCGCCACTGATCATCCAGCAAATCGCATCGACCAGCCCTAAACTCAGGAATCGCCATGTTTTTGAGCTACAGTGACTGGCCTCCGCAATGCCTGAAAACGGTGCTGAAATCGTCACCAGATTGATTTCAGACGGATTCCCCTGCCACACCTGATCTGCCTGTTGCCCGGTCAGGGCCTTGCGCGCAATCAATCCGCCCTGACTGTGAGCAATCACGGTAATCCGTTTGTCATCAAGGTGTTCGCTTAACTGTTGCAGCGCCACGGTCAGTTCGGACGCGCTGGTGAAGAGGCTGTCGCGATCATCATAGGTAAAGCAGATTGCCTGTTGTCCCTGAAAAGCGAACACCTCGGCAAGCGATTTAAATCGGGCCGCTGAATCCAGACAGCCATGAGCAAGCACAATCACCGGCTCGTTACTGTTGATGTGAAAGGATCTGTCCGCAGATGCCGAACATGGGCGCAAGCCATCAATGCGGATGGTGGATACATTACCGGGTGACTGCCCGTAACCGGTGACTGCGTCGACAGCCTGGTGAGTTGAACACGCCGAAAGCAGAAGTAACGCCATGAGCATACTCACCATTCGGCTCACCCCTTGCTGAAAAGCAGCGGGAATATAAAATAAACAGACAAACGGCATCCATCAACCTCCAGACATCGGCTATCAAGCTTAGCCGAAAGCGGATAGTGAATCCACGCTGCCCGGCGATATGCCCCGGCTCAAGCATCAGATGACAGGCTCGAATTTTGGGCGGTTGGCTGATAGTCCTGAAACAGGCGCACAAAAAAAGCAGAAGGTGAACTTATTGGCCATAATGATTGAATATATTCGCTCTTGTGACATGGTATCCACATGAAGACTTTGGGCCCCATATGCGCTGCCTTGGTTTTGTTTCTCTGCTCAGGCAGCCTCATACAGGCACAAGATGCTGAGGGGTTCTATGTCGAAGAGCCGGAATTCAATGCGCGGGTTTACATGCTGGAAGCCGGAAAAAGCCATCGGGACACGGTGCTGCTTGTGCACGGACTGGGTGATTCGGGCTCAAATGACTGGAGTGACGTCATTCCGGCGCTCGCGAAACACTATCATGTGATTGCCATGGATCTGCCGGGCTTTGCTAGGTCGGAAAAAGGCAACCATTTGTATTCTCCCACGCGCTATGCCCGTTTCCTGAAGTGGGTTGTAGACCAATACAGCTCCTACCGGAATCAGCGCCCGGTCACGATGATAGGTCATTCATTGGGCGGAGCAATCGCGCTGAGATATGCGTCCATGTATCCTGAAACGATGAACAAGCTGGTACTGGTCGATGCGGCGGGCATTCTTCACCGTAGCGCCTATGCCTCCGCTGCAGTTCATCACAGACGCAATCGCTTAAGCCTGCTGAACATGACCAGCACCCGACCGAAAGAGATCGGCCAATGGCTTGGTGACCTGATCATCAGCAGCGAAAACGTCTCCCTGCCTGTTGATGAAGTGCTGAGCTCGCCGCGCATGCGTGCACTGTTCTTGAGACAGAAACCCTCAGCCATTGCAGCACTGGCACTGTTGCAGGAAAACTTCAGTCGTGCGATTTATGAACTGCATCTGCCGACCTGCATTATCTGGGGTGAAAATGACGGTGTAGCGCCACTGCGCACAGGCAGACTGCTTTATGCCAGGCTGAATTCATCGAGCCTTGATGTCATCAGCCATGCAAACCATATCCCCATGAAAGAGCAGACAGCTGAATTTAACAGGCTGTTACTTCATCGATTAACCCAAACGACAGAGACTAAAAATCAATCCGAAGGAAGTTTCACGGCAGTAAAGAATATCGAGTGTGTTTCACAAAAGAATATGCATATATCCGGCTCCTACCACGATATATTCATCAATAAATGCAGAGGCGTTAAACTTGAAAATGTGACTGCACGGAATATCCATATCGACAACTCGGATGTTGATATTTATGATTCACAGGTGCGCTCCCTGCAGACCGGAATCGTGGTCAGAAACTCCACTTTGACAGCGACCGCACTCGATATTTATGCAGAAACAGGCATTTCCACATCAGCAAGCAAGCTGGATCTGGCCGGCGTCAGCATTCAGAGCAATAAAGAGGCAGTTATTTCTTCCGGCGGCAAGCAATCCACCGCATTGATTTCGGTTAGCAAGTTCCAGAATGGCTATATCCATGGCATATACAAATTCCCAGACAACAAAAATTGAGAAATTCAACACCGGCTTATCATCCTTACATCATATGAATGATTCGGCAAAAAGACGGTGTTAAATCGAGGCTCCTTTTTTATTTCTCATACAAGATGTTCTACAAGACTTAAACGTCGGGTTTATAGAGTAAGAAGTAACCTGCATTGTAGAAGCAGTGAAGTGCGATAGCCGGTACCAGCCAGCCATGATAGCGATCCCTGAAATAACCGAATAGCAGTGACGGAACAAACACCAGCGCAGCCATAAGCGGCATATGCGAGAACAAATGCAGTGCGGTAAAAATGAAACTGGTTGCGATATTGGCATATGTGATACCAGCAAACCATTCCCCGCACCACGGCTGTTTTATAAGCCAGCCTTGCAGTAAACCGCGGAAAACAATTTCCTCAAGAACAGGACGTACAAGCGTCAACATGACAAAGATCAGAGGAGTCTCTAACAGCCAGCCCATATCAATCTGCGGCCTGTCTGCCAGATAGAACAGCATCCAAATAACCGGGGCGGCTATAAAAGCCGCCCCGAATTGCCAATCTAAATGTCTGTCAGACGTTCCCAATGTTGATCTTTCGCCTGACCAGATAAGCCATGGATAGCAGTATCAGCAGCAATATCGTCGGATCAAAGCCTGCTGTCGGGTTGATACTGCAACCACCGCCACCAACCGCCCTGACGCCCGAAGAGCCGCCGAGAATCAGACCTACCGGTGGCAGAGCACCAATCGTCACAGTAGCTGTAGCTGTAGCAATATTTCCCGCCGGATCCGTAGCCGTAAAAGTGACAAGGGTGACACCGGCAGGGAAAATGACCGGCGCATTATTCACCACCACAAGAGGACCTGAGAGGTCTGTTGCAACAGCCAGGGCCAGCCATGCCGCAACCGCAGGGTCGGCAGCAGGTGTACCTCCCGGCTGCAGCGGAAATGTTGCGTTCGCAGGCGGTGTCAGAACCGGCAGTACCGTATCAACAATCGTAACATTCTGAATTGCCGTTGCCAGATTGCCTGCGGCATCGGTAGCACTCCAGGTCGCCGGAGTCAGTCCCAATGGAAAGGGGCCCGGAGGCGCAGCAGTGGTCGTCGCCACACCGACATTATCTGTGACAAGTGGCACGCCAAGCGTTACTGCTGTGGTCGGCCCGGTCAACTCGGCCACAACATCAGCCTGCGGGGTAATGATCGGCGGAAAGATATCGCCGACACCCATGCCTTCCTGTGTGGACGTCGATTGCAGAAAGTTGGTCACAATAAGCGCAGAATCGACTGTATCCAGCGTATTATCGGCAATGGCGATTTTAACCGTGTGAGTCGTCAGCAGCGGATCGAGAAGTCCGACAAGTGTCTGAAGCTCGGAGACATTGGTATAGCCGGTTACGATATCTCCCGGCAGAGCAGGCGCAACCGGCGCAAACAGGAACGGTGCATTCTGGTTGGAGAGCAGCTGTCCATTGTTGCTAAAAATGGCCTTGTTCACACCATCGACCATCACAACTGCAGTATCGGGGGAGGTTCCACCGATCAGTTCATTGGTCGCGAACAGCAGCTCCATCGACACCGCTGTTGTTCCCGGCGTCACGGTGAAGCTGAACTGAACAGAAGAGGCATCATAGGTGCCGGTCGTTGCATAGCCCACCGTTGCGTTGAGCGCGGCCAGCACATCGGCATCACCGGAAGTGATGGGCAGTGCCAGACTGTTACCAGTACCCAGGAAATTGCCGGTTGTCAGCATAATGCCGGCTACAGGCAAAGTCAGCGGAAGCAGGTTAACCGTGCCCAGAGCAACCGGTGCAATCGGCGCTGTCACCTGACCGGTCTGATTGGCCAGAGCAGTCACGGTGGATACACCTGTTATGGTGATACCTGACCCCTGAGTTAAAGTGGTCACAAGAGCTGTAGTGACATCGCTGACGACTGTGGTTGCAGCAAAGGCCCTGAGCGGCAGAAAAATAACCGCCATGCAGATAATCATCGCACCTTTGGATATCCATCTTTTCATTGTTTAACTCCCACAACTGAATCTTCGAACCGGTTTAAACGTCCCACTAACGTCACCATGCCACTGATCTTTTGGCACACGGTTCTTTGACCTCTTACAACTGCCTGATCAGAAAAATTTATTGACCAACAGGCTGGCGCCCCTGATGGATGCTTTCGATCTGCCGGCATTGGTTATCGCCATATCCACATCGGTCCAGTACTGCACCCATTCAATGGCCAGAGAGCCATTCAGGCGGAACTGATACTCCAGACCCAGACCATAGGTGAAACCGGTTTTCCAGGTTGAAGCGCTCTGCTGTACGCCGCCACTGCTCTTGGTTAAAAATTTAGCCATAGTACCGCCAAGCAAAGCATAGACGGAAAGCCGTTCTTTTACAGGATACTGCGGTTTGAACAGATAGGAGAGCTGGTATTCGGAACCGATTTTCAGATCCAGCGGAGCCGCATTTCCAATGGTATTGGGCGGAAACAGGCTGCTCACATTACCGGTCGTGCCTGCACGCAACTCCATCCCGACATAGTCGCCGTATTGAACGCCGCCCTTGAGAAAAGCACCCCAGGTCTCGCCGCTCATATCAAGATTGCCCAGAGGAGTTCTTTCACTGTATTTCACATTAAACGAGCCCACACCCAGACCGAGATAAGGCTTCAGTTCAGCCGCAGCGGCTGTAGTTGCGCTGCCCAGAAAACACAATGCAAGGATACCAAAACATACTTTTTTCAACTGCAACTCCCCCACCCTGTTTGATACGCTTCCCACAAGCCATCAAATGAACGCAGAGTTATAATTTATACAGGTTGATATGACAAGTTAATCCTGCCCGAGATCGTTTCCGATTACCGTCATAGACAGGGCAAGCATCTCTTTTTACATTGGCGACATGTCTGCAATCGAATTGCTTTACCGGACTGCAATTGATTTTGCGGCAACAAATACCCTCATCATCAATGCGCATGCGCATCCCCTGCTCAATGAGCTTTGCGCACAAACGCACACATGCACCCTGCAACAGCACTTCAAACCAGAATATAACGCAGTCAAAAGTTCGGGACTGGCAGTTTCCTCCATCTTGCCCGATAGCGGGACGTACGACCTGGTCCTGCTGTTACCTGCCAAGAACAAGCTGCAGACGCTTGCATGGATGGCGAGCGCAATGGAGAAACTGGAGGATCATGGCAGATTACTGGTTGCCTGTGCCAACAGCCATGGCGCCAGAAGTTATGAAACAGCGCTGCAGAAACTGGCCGGAAATGTCAGTTCCACATCCAAATCCAAATGCCGCCTCTTCTCGGCCAGAAAAACGGATGCAGTAAATCGTGAACTGGCAACAGCATGGCTTGAAGGCGGACAAGCTCAGGCCATCGAATCGCTCGGATTAATGTCACAAGCCGGCCTGTTCAGCTGGGATCGGGCGGATCCCGGATCGCTCCTGCTACTGCAACAACTGCCGGATCTGTCAGGTATCGGCATGGATCTGTGCTGCGGCTACGGACTGCTGAGCCATCAGATTCTTGCTGATTCTCCCGCTGTGCAAATAGTCCATATGATTGAAGCAGATTACTTCGCTATTGCGTGCGCTGGCGAAAACACAAAAAAATGGCAGCAGAAAGTGCAACTGCACTGGGCTGATGCGACTAGCGATGAGCTGCCAACACAACTCGACTGGATCGTCTGCAATCCACCCTTTCACAGCGGCCAGGCAAGAGATATAGATCTGGGGCAGGCGATAGTCAGGCGCGCCTGCAGGAGCCTGAAAAAAGGCGGCACGTTATATCTTGTAGCCAATCGGCAACTACCCTACGAACATGTGCTGCAGGCTGAACTGCACACTTGCCGGAAACTGACAGAAGCCAATGGCTTCAAAGTAATGCAAGGAATTCGATCATGATGAAACCGGAACGACTGGACAAACTGCTTTCAAATCTCGGCTACGGGGTACGAAAAGATGTAGCCTACTGGATTCGACGCGGCTGGATCACCATTGATGGAGCACGGGCCACCTCGCCTGCCCAGAAGGTGCTGGCCGATCAGGTCAGGCTGGAAGGCGCAGAACTCGACCATCCGCACGGCCTGACGATCATCTACCACAAACCACTGGGAGCAGTCTGTTCGCGCAAAGAGGACGGCCAGCTGATCTATGAAGATTTTCCCGCGCGCTGGATCGACCGCAAGCCGCCACTCTCCAGCATCGGACGGCTGGACAAGGATACATCCGGCCTGCTGATCATCACCGATGACGGCCTGCTTAATCATCAGCTGACCAGCCCGAAAAAACATATTTCCAAAACCTATGCCGTTACACTGGATAACCCGTTAAAGGGCAATGAAAAAGAGTTGTTTGCCAGCGGCAAACTGCTGCTGGAAGCTGATGACCGGCCGTGCCTGCCGGCTGAATTGACTGTGATCAATGAGACGCAAGCCACACTGGTGTTACTCGAGGGCCGTTACCACCAGGTACGCCGCATGTTTGCCGCTACAGGCAACCATGTGACCAGCCTGACACGCACGCATATCGGAGCCCTCTCACTTGCTGAAACCGGACTGGAACCGGGAGCATACACAACCACCACGTCGGAAAAGCTGATGAAACTGGTAACCGGCGAGTAATACTGCCGCTTCAGCGATTGTAAGAGATCCGGCGCAGATAGGCGTTTTCGTCGTATGCGTGCCTGTGAGTACTACTCCTGGCTGCGGGCAGATGACAGGGTTGATCTTTACTACTGCTCATGCCGGATGCAGACCCCACAGTGGGCTGATCCTGCGCAGATGTCGTTGCACATGCTGACAACAGCACCAGAGATGACATTATAATAATACTTTTCATCACAGCCTCCTTGCTTCGGGCTTTCCCTGTTCTGGTTCATCAGGTTGATTTGACCATATCAGGGCATCACAAAAAAACTGTGACGCCAGTCATCAAGCAAGGATATGTGAGGAAATAAAACTGCTCCTGCAGAGGCAGTTTTATTCAGCTCCCAGGAAACAATCTTTGTTTAACGTTGTGTATCGAATAGATGTGCAGGCAACTTTCGGCGTGAACTTAAGTGGCAGTTCGCTGCTTAATTATCGCGTCGGCCGGCAGTTGCCGCGTTTGCCTGCAACGAATTTGAAAAGCCGGCAATCATGAATACAGATAACAGGAACAGATCGTTTCATTGCACTTTCCCGCTCTGCGGACTTTCCAACACGCTATCGCAACTGCTCTAGCAGTCCGTCGGACTTGATTCACGTCGTTGTTGGATTCAGTCATACATCAAACCAATCCGGCATATTTTTCGGGCAAGATGGGGATGTATATGCAGGGCGCAAGAAGGTTCGAAGGCCTCATGCGGCCTTCAGGACGAACATCCGCTTGATATTCCATGCCATGCACACAAGTTGCCATTCGCCTTGCACCTTTTTCAACCCGCGCATAGAAAATTGCCGGAATCCGAGCACATTCTTGATGATGCCGAATACTGGTTCCACCGTGCA
>MNWZ01000075.1 GCA_001871925.1 Zetaproteobacteria bacterium CG1_02_53_45 | reverse complement strand
TATGCTCAATCAACATAGGGCGCGGCTGAACCGTGCGCTGATACTTCGAGCTTGTATCCTCATCGCGCAATATCTTGCGTACTGTATTTCTCGATAGTTGACGCTCTCGAACAATCTGCTTGATGCTCTTCTTTTCGACGAAAAAATCTCGCCTCACTTTTGCTTTCGTTTCCACTGTAGTCACTCCTGTTTTTACCTCCGGCCAAGTCAATGGACGGGGATCATACAGGGGGGTCAATTTTGGACGCTGTTTTGCCCCTCTAGGGGGTCAATTTTGGACGCTGAACAACAGTTTGCCCGGGATGATGGCAAAAAAACTGGCGGCGATTGATGCGATTAAATTAACCAATGTTCAAATGGCCGGCCTGAACAACCACAAGATAGAATCACTGAACATCAGCAACCTCTCGATGCAGCCTTTGCTGACCGGTGCGGGAAGCCTGAAGCTTGCGACCATTGATGTGCAGAAAATCAATGCGGATCTGAAGGGGCAGGCCGGTTTTGCATCACTGGTGTTAAAGCAGTTGCAGACTGGAGCCATGGCTGGTGGCGATGATAGCATGTCACTGCAGCGCCTGGAGCTCACCGGTTTAAACACACCCCCCGGCAAAACCCTTAACCTGAAATCGCTTGGCATGCAGGGCTTCGATCTTCACCAGAAGCAGGGGGAGCAGCTGCTTGCCTCCATCAATCAGGCTGAACTGAAGCAGTTTGCCATGACCGGTACGGATAAAGGTACATTTGACAGCCTGATTTTGAACGGGGTTGAGCTGCCTGCTTCCGGAAACAGGTCGTTGGGTTCGATCGGCGCCATTGTTGCAAGCGAAGCTACGCTGGATACAAGCGGCAACTATCACCTGAATAAATTGCAGTTTGATGGGCTGAATACGACGCTGGTCAAACAGAAAAGCGGTAAGATGCTGGTGCTCGATGATCTGGCAGCCGGGGCGCCAAAGGGACCGGTCAAAGAGAGTGCGAAAAAAGAACCGGCAGCTGTATCGGCTGCTGCGCAAACAGGAAAGAGCGTGGACACGTCACTGATCATTGATGAGTTGCTGATCAGTCGTGGCAGTCGGATGGTTTATCGCGACGAATCGGTGTTGCCGCCGCTGCTGACCGACATGCGCGTAAAGCATTTCCGCTTTGCGCCGCTGGATCTGTCCGGCAAACAGATGGCAAACTTGATATGCTGGTGGATATCGGAAGACAGGGTACGCTCAGTGTAAAAGGAAAGGTGCGTCCGGATGCCAAACACCTGAAAACAGACCTTGCCATTACCCTGAATAATTTTGATATGCCGGGTTTGAGCGGTTTTATCGAATCGGATTTCGGAAAATCGATACAGACCGGCCAGTTTAACCTGCATAGCGCGCTCAATATCAGCAATAATAAAATTGATTCTAAAAACAAGCTGTTGATTCGCAAACTGGAGCTGGGTGATTCTGATCAACCGGGCAAAGCCGAAAAAAGAATCGGCATGCCGGTCGGTATGGCGCTGGATATGCTGCGCAACAATCGCGGTGATATTGAGATGGAGGTGCCGGTTAGCGGAAACCTTGATGACCCGGATATCAATATCAATGCCATTATCAATAAGGCACTGATGTCTTCCATGAGTACAGGTGCGATGACCTATGCCGCACTGGCCCTGCAGCCTTACGGCAGCATTATACTTGTAGCCAATCTGGCCAGCGGCATGATTCAGGATGCGGCAAAACCCAAGCTGACGCCGATTATTTTTACCGAACTGAATGAGAAACCGGGTCCGGAGATGGCAGACTATATCGTCAAAATTGCCGACCTGATGAAGAACAGTGACAAGTTACGTCTGCGGATATGCGGTGTGGCTACGCGTATTGAGGGCGAACCGATTGCCCAGCCCCAGATGATTACAACCAGGTCGGGGAGATCTGTCGCCGGAGAGGTAGAGCCATCGCTGGTGAAAACCGATGCGGAACTGCTGATGCTGGGGCAGACCAGAGCCGAAACCGTGATGGATATGTTGCTGCAGCATGGTATTGCAACCGAACGCCTGTTCAGCTGTGCTGCCAGCATTGATGAAGCCAGACTGCAGGCCAAGCCCAGAGTGGAACTTCTACTTGATTAAAACCGGGTTGAACATTGTCAAGCTGGTGGTGACGGAACCTGTGAATGCAGGTAAAACCACGCTGATTCGCTCACTCGGTGATGTGCTGGTTATCTGTACCAATGAAATGGCGACCGACAAAGTCGGGGCTCTGAAAGAGCATACTACCGTGGCGATGGATCATGGCATCTGTTATCCGGCTGAAGGTTTGGCGTTGCATCTTTACGGAACCCCCGGCCAGCGGCGATTCGACTTTATGTGGGAGATTCTCGCCGTGGGTGCGAGCGCTGTTCTGTTCCTGGTGGACGGGTCGGATGAACAGTCGCAGCAAGAACTGAAATATATCTATAATCACTTCGGTGAGCGTACCGACCTCCCCGCTCTGGTAGCGGTCACCAGACAGGATATTGCCGGCTCCATGCAACCGGCAGAGGTGGCAACCATGCTCGGGATCAGTGTGGAGCATGTGGTCTCGATGGATCCTCGCCATAGCGCATCCTCAAAGGCGCTGTTACTTTCCAGATTCACTGCAGCAGGAGCAATAAGCCGCTCCTAAAGAGAGCGACCGAGCGACCGGCATCGGGTTGATAAAACTGGCATGCCGCTTGATAGCACAGGGTATCAGGATTTCCACCGGATGGAAAAAAAGGGGGCGTGCATGAAGCTTCGCCATAAGAGTCAGATGTTAATCATTGTCAGCACTGTTGCGCTGGCTGTGCTCTTTTCCCTGATTGCTTTACCGCTATCCCGCTCAAACAGCCTGAATGTTTTAACAGAACAGGGGCGGATGGCCGCAGACATGATTCTTCTGAGTGTGTCGCATGCTACGGGTGAGAGTAATCCGCATCATAGAATGGCCCATATCAAGGGGCTGGCAGGAATCCCCGATTTAAAACAGGCTCATGTCATTGCGTCAAAAACCGTGGTCAAACAGATGGGCATTGACACCACAGGCAGGGATCCGGTCACGGCTGAGGAAATGCAGGTGATATCGACCGGTACTGCATATGAGAATATGACCTACAGTATTAACGGTGTCCGCTTCCACAATACCATTCCCTATATCGCCAGTGCCCGCGGTGTGACCAATTGCCTGGGCTGCCATGATGCCGGTGAGGGCGATGTGCTGGGAGCGGTAAGCCTGGAAATTGATGCAACCGGTCAGTTTTATACCGCAATCACGTACATCGCAGGTGCAGTGCTGCTGTTTGGACTGTTTGGCCTGATTATTACACTGATTCTTCGGCATTTGCTCAAGCCTGTTGAGCTGACAACGGCTGAGCTCAAACAGGTGGTGGCACTGGCGGAGGGTGGTAATTTTTCAAATCGTATAACCAAATACAGTGATGATGAAATTGGTGATATCGCCGAGCGTACCAACCATTTTCTGGATACACTCGAAAACAGTATCGGCTCGATTGCCAGTGATGTGGATACCCTGTTGTCGCACCATAAGTTCACTGAAGCCGACAATCTGCTGAATACCACGGTGTCAGTGGTTAATACCATGGCCATGGTTTCCCGCTTTAAACAGGTCATCGAAAATGATCGCACGCTTGAAGATGTTTACCTGCGTTTCCAGATTCTGCTCGAAGAGCAGTTCAAGTTTAAACGTTATTCATTCTACGAAGCTGCAGGTTTGAACCGTGCTCTGAATCTGATCTTTAAGGGGGGTGTTCCGCAGGAGGATAGCCTGTGGTGCAACAGGGAGATTACCAGCAACTGTGATTTCTGCCGCGCCTCCCGTACCGCTCATTTATGCTCATCGGTAGGTGAACTGAGTATCTGCCACTCTTTTGCGGGCAACAGTTTCGATCAACAGGAAAGGCTATATCATATCTGCTTGCCAATTATGCTTTCAGGCAGCGTCGGCGGCATTCTGCAGCTGGTATTCAGTGCAGAGGAAAGGAGCATGGTTGAAAGCGATTTGCCGGTTCTGGAGGCATTTATGCATGAAGCGGCGCCGGTGATCGAGTCAAAACGGTTGATGAAATCGCTCAAGGAGTCTTCCATGCGCGACCCATTGACCAATCTCTATAATCGCCGTTTCCTGGAAGAGTATGTCGGGACACTGACTTCGGGAATCAGCAGGAGAAAATCACAAATTGGCGTGGTGATGTGTGATATTGACCATTTCAAACATGTCAATGACACCTATGGCCATGAGGTGGGTGATGATGTGCTCAAGGGAGCCTGTGAAATCATGATGCAGACGGTGCGCGGCTCCGATATTGTGGTTCGACTCGGTGGTGAGGAATTTCTGGTTCTGCTGATTGATTCAAGTGAAGAAGGGGCGCTGATGGTATCCGAGCGTATCCGAGCCCAGCTTGAGGAGCATCAATTCAAGACTGCTCAGGGAGCAATCAACAAGACCATGTCACTGGGTGTCACTTTGTTCCCGTCCGACAGTGATGATTTCTGGGAATGCGTCAAACGCTCTGATGTAGCACTGTATCAGGCTAAACGGACAGGCCGCAATCAGGTGATTCGTTATGTGGAGGGCATGCAGTCAGACGATTGATCAGATTTTCAGTTCGAAATTGCCGTCTGAATCATCATCCGATCTGATCTCCTTGCCTGCTTCCAGAATACTTTCCGCTGAACCGTCGACGGTGGCCATCTTCATCTTCAATCTGAGGTTGTTGGCCGAATCGGCGTTTCTGAGCGCTTCAATTTCTGAGATGTTGCCGCTCTGCCACATGCGGAACAGCGCCTGATCGAAGGTGAACATGCCGCTCTGTTCACCTGCCTCCATTGTCTCCTTGATTGCTCCGACATCACCTTTGAGAATCAGATCGGAAATGCGCGGCGTGTTAATAAGAATTTCAATAGCAGCGGCGCGTTTGCCATCGACCGTTTTGACCAGTCGCTGCGATAAAATAGCGCGCAGGTTCATGGCCAGATTCATATAGACCTGCGGGTGCTGCTCCTGAGGGAAGAAGTTGATAATGCGTTCCAGCGCCTGATTGGCATTGTTGGCATGCAACGTAGCCATGGCCAGATGACCTGTTTCAGCAAATGAGATGGCATGTTCCATGGTTTCCCGTTCGCGAATTTCGCCGAGCAGAATCACATCGGGTGCCTGGCGCAGGGTGTTTTTCAGCGCGGCATGAAATGAGACGGTGTCCGAGCCTACTTCACGCTGGGTGACAAAACATTTTTTATGCGTGTGCATGAATTCGACAGGGTCTTCAATAGTAATAATGTGGCCGGCCTGATTAGTGTTGCGCCAGTCCACCATGGAGGCAAGCGACGTGGATTTGCCTGATCCGGTTGCGCCCACCATCAGCACGAGGCCTCGTTTGGACATGGCAATATCCTTGAATATCTCCGGTAAGCCCAGTTCGTCAATGGTTGGAATCTCGGTAGTGATCTGTCGGATAACCATGCCGACAGTACCGCGTTGGCGGTAGATATTGACGCGAAAACGCCCCAGCCCCTGATGGGCGGAAGAGAGGTTCATCTCCATGCTGGAGGCAAAATCACCTTTCTGTTTTTCACTCATCAATTCGCCGGCCAGATGTTCCACCACGGCCGGGCTGATATTTTCTTTGCCCAGTCTCTGGATATTGCCCTGAATGCGGTAGCCCGGAGGGGCGCCGGCCATCAGGTAGAGGTCGGACGCATCCTGATCCACCATCACCTGCAGCAGTTGTCGAATTGAAATTTTGTCGGCCATGTGTTCGCTCCGGATAAATGTTGCCAGTCCCGTGATTATAGCAAATCATGTACCATAAAGAACATGCCAACAAAAATGACATGCAGCCCGGTGCTGTTTATGTATGATTCACAGCCATGAAAGCTTCGACCAAAAAACTGTCACAGATCAGCCCGATTCTGGTCGGACTGATGGGCTCCGGTAAAAGCAGTATCGGCCGACGTCTGGCGGCTCACCTCGATTTGCCGCTGATTGATCTGGATGATTACATTGTGGAAAAAATCGGCCGCAGCATCCCCGAGATATTCGAGCAGGATGGCGAAGCGGCTTTTCGCCAGATGGAAACCGATGCCTTGTCTGAGGTGGTCGGCAAACCGGCGGTTATCGCTACCGGTGGCGGGGCGGTGTTGTCAGAAACCAATCGCCGGATTTTAAAAGAGCATCCGCCGGTGATCTGGTTAAAAGCCACGCCCGAGTTTCTGGCAACACGTATCGATGGTGACAGCAACCGGCCATTGATTGCTGGTGGTGATACCCTGAGCCGGTTGCGTGAGTTGGCCGGGATCCGTTATCCGCTCTATGAAGCCTGTGCCGATTTCTCACTGCCGCGTTGCGATATGAAAAAGAGTGAGGCGCTGCATGAAATTCTGCGTTTCCTCAAGAAGTGGCGGAAGCAGCAAAAGAAACGGTTATAAACCCATCTTCACCGCGGGGTGGGTATTGATGGCGCGATGCAGATCATCGATCTGTGTTTTGCCGCTAGCGCTAAAGGTGACGGTCGCTGTCGGGTATTCGGCGGATTACTGAAGCTCAGATAATGGAGGCAACACGTGTCCGAAGAGAATTCCGGCAAGGGTAAGCACGAACAATCACTCGAACAGGTGGATGGCGATCAGGCCGCTTATCTCGATTCACTCATCGCCCAGTTTCAGGGTGATGGCGATGTGGATTTTGCAAATGTTATGGACCGCTCACAGCCATCAGGCGGGGCTGAGTTGATCGAATCCGACATGTCCGGGCCGGATGAATCTCCTGAGCAGATTGCGGCGACGATTGCAGCGGCCGGAGATTCAGAACCCGCGCAGCAGAACAACACGCTTAACTTTTTGCTGGTCGGCATTGTCGCTATAGCCCTGATCGCCGTCATCTGGACGGCTTCAAGCGGAGGCGGCGACAGGCATGCAGCCAGCGGTATCGCTGTTACAGAGACGGTGCCGGTACCCGTTGCAGTGCAGCAGGAAGCACCTGCGGCCATGCCTGATGAGCCAGCGGTTTCGGCTGCGGACACTGATCCACAGAACGTCCCGGTTGAGGCACTCTTGCCTGAACAGGCCGAGCCAGCCGTCGCCGCGGCAGAACAGGAACAGGAAAAGCCGCAACTACTGGATATCCCTACACTGGCCGAGCCAACTCCTGACACTGTGCAAGAGCCGGAAGTTGATCCGGTATTACCTTCGCTGGTCACCCCCAGGTCCGGCAAAACTACATGGGTAGTCAATTTGACATCGGTTTCCACGCTGGCCATGGCCGGGCAAATTCAGGAGGAGCTTGGCAGCAGGGGCGTTGCGACCGAACGGGTACAGGTCACCGTTGGCGGCAAGCCATATTATCGCATCTTTGTTCCCGGTTTCAGCAGCAAACATGAAGCCGGACAGGCTAGCTTACCGTTTCTCAAGGAGAGTGAGTTCAGCGGTGCATGGGTAACCAGATACCAGACCGCAGTTCGGTCACCGGAGTAACTTAAGGAGATGCTGATTTATTGGCTTCCTGCCAAAAATCAGCTCGCAATAGCAAAAACGTGGTTTTGCTGTTGCTTACAAATCAATCACTTAGGTTCTTGATTTGGCAGCCCCTCCATGGGCTGCAAGGAAACACTGAATAAATCAGCGTTTCCTTGAGTATTGTTTTTGTTTGGATCACTGCTGTCCGGTTAAGCATTGATCAGGCTCAGTTGGTTTAAATTTCGGGTTCGTTGCCGTTTTGGCAGGGGCGAAAGTTTCATCACTAATTCGA
>MNWZ01000170.1 GCA_001871925.1 Zetaproteobacteria bacterium CG1_02_53_45 | reverse complement strand
CGAATCGGGTTTCAATTGATGGACCTTTGCTTGCCTTTCAAAAGGTGATTGCAGAGGAGTTTGGCAATTAATCAGCATCTCCCTAAGGAGCTGTCAGCTGAAAGAGCTAAAAATTTATACGAAAGAATTCAAAGAGAAAGTTGTTCGCCTGTTAGACAAGGGGGATCGGAAAGCCACTGAGCGGGCAAGGGCTCTATGGGGGGCGTCGCAATCAGGTATATAGTTGGAAGGAATAGATGCTTCAGAAACTGTTCCTTGAATACCAATGCGCGATTATCCAGAAAAAAAGCCGCCGCTCATCTCACTTGCATGGGATGTGCGACGGCGCTTCAGGTTCTATATTCTTCGTACCGTAGCGATTGAACGGAACCGGTGTTATTCGGTTGTGCGCCTTGTATCGACATCGACTTCGACACGGCGATCGGGCGCCAGACAGGTGATCAGCGCATTACCGCTCGCGCCCTGGCAGTCACCCGGTCTGGTTATTGGCTCAGATCCGTCGACGCCACGTGCCGTGATCTTGTCGGCAGGGATACCGGCCTCGATCAGATAGTTTCTGACGGTTTCGGCACGCAGCTCGGAGAGTTTCTGATTATATGCATCAGATCCGATCCTGTCGGTGTGCCCTGTGACTCTGATCTGTTCAAAGCGTGCGCCCTTGAGCTCTTCAACAAATAGGTCGAGGCCCCGTTTGCCCTGAGGCCTGATGGTCGATTTGTCAAAGCCGAACAGGGAGTCATCGGCTGAATCTGAGGAAAATACCACCTTCTTCGTTGCCGGAGGAGGGGCTACAGGAGTTTCGGCAACCGGCACTGGCACTGGTTCGGGCTCGGCTTGAGCCACTTCGCGGCTCCCGGTGCCGAAACGATAGACCAGACCGGCCGAATATAGATCGATATTATTATTGCCAGCGAAGGGGTCCTTGATGCGGTAACGCTCTGCCTCGATGCGGATGCCTAACGACGGTATGAAATCATATTGGAGCCCTGCGCCAAATTTGTAGTTCCATGCTTTCCTGTTGGTCGCAATTACGGCTCTGGTTCCGGTGAAGCTATCACTGGCCTTGGCATAGGTCAGTCCGGCCCTGCCGAATGCAGAGAGTGCTTCGTTGAAGGGGATTATACCGACCAGATCAAGGTTCACACCTTGAGCCTTGAGATCACCGTTGAGTGTTCCTGCCGGCGCCGTGGTCGACCTGAAACCAAACCGGCCCAGATCGAAAAAACCACTTTCAATGGCGAAGTTTTCATTGAGCTGATAGCCGCCAAAAGTTTTCCAGCCGAAGCCGCGATTGTCTTCACCGATCGATGTCGTGGTTACGCCGGCTCCATTCAGTTGAGAAGCGATTCTCGCGCTGTTGATCTGGGAAATCGACTGGCCGGCACTGGCGCCGATATACCAGCTTGAATCCTCTGCTGCCATTGCATTGGGACTGTTGAAGGCTGCGCATCCAACAAGACCAAATATCCCAGCGGTTTTCAAAACTCTCTTCATATATCCTCCAAAGTTACCTGTTAGCAAAGTCAGTATCCCGCCGATAATGCCGTCGGCATGCCTTGTGGCACATGTTTCCAGAGCTTGCTTTTCAGGATCGGGAATCGGATCACAGCGGGGCTCAAGGAATCAAAGGTTACTTTGGTGCACTGTCCATTTGTCGTGGAAAGTGTCTGTTCGTTAACGCACAGAGAAAACCGTGAGTGTGGCATAAAGTTACAACTCCGTGACGAATCCATCCGATGAGCGTAGTGGCACGGAAAGGGAGTAATAAAATGCGTATAAATATAGTTCTGTTGATGGCGCTACTGATACTTGGTTCGGCCATGTCTGGCTGTGAGATGAGACTCAGGGATCATCATGATGGCGGATACCACTCTGACCAGGACAGGGGCGATCACGACCGTGGTAGAGATGACAAGCGTGATCGAGAGAATGATAAGCACGATCGCAAGCACCACGATTGATCGCTGCTGTTTGGCGGGGTTGAATGAAAGCGCAGGCCGGAAGACCCGCGCTTTAGCTCTTGCCCTGAGGGCTCAGGCCAGAACTTCTGAGCAATGGGTTGGTGTGCGCCGAGAATGCTGAACAGATTGAACCGTTAAATTGGGTGAAGCTCAGTTCTTTTGTTTGTACCAATCACTCCTGGCAACTGCAAAGTAAAGGATTGAGCCTCAGCCTTCCGTGCCGCTTCAGTTGCTTGATGCTGAATAGCTCCCACTCAGCAACTCAGTATCGCTTTCGTCACGCAACGCATTCCGTGTATGTGTGGCAAAAATCCGAACAATTTCATAATAATGACATTCTCCTGACTTGAGCCCGGGGTCACCAGCAGAGTACAGGCCCGGCCAAAATCGAATAGGGATTGCATCTGCATCCTGTTGAGCCGAATGAGAAACTTACTTCTTTTGAAACCAATTAATGGAATGTACAGATTGAAAACAAAGGTGGTGGTCCATCCTTGCAGAACCAGGGGAAACCGTGCTATTCGGTAAGATCAATAGCGAGGATAAGTACGCTCATTCTAACACAACTGCTTTATGCTCTTGAATCGTTTGAGCTCAGCGCTTCAAAGCCAGAGATAACATCGAACAATTCTTCGTCAATACCACTCTGCCGTAGACGGTGAAATGTGCGGTTAAGATCTTCCAGCAGTTCATCGATATTTTTTTCTGCGCGTTGCATGGCGGCCAGTCGACTGGCATTTTCGCTGGCCAGCGATTCAGCGCAGGCCCTAAAAAGCGTAACAAACAGATATTCACGCACCAGTGCCCGTAAGGTTCTCTCCCTGCTCTGCATCACCTCTGGCAGATTCTGCGTCGGCCAGTGAATCTCGGCCAGGTTGTGTCGCCATGTTTCATCCAGCGGCAGCAACTGCTGGCTCGCAGGCGTATAGATCGCCCCGCTTTTGGGGCGATTATGAAACAGGTAAACCTGTTCAATCAGACCCTGTTCACGCTGCGTCTCCAGTTCAATGAGAATCTGCCCTACCAGTGGTGTAATTGCATGAATCGAATTCGGCAGGGTAAAACCTGCCATCGGTTGCAGACGGGTTTCCGCGAGGCGCGACCCAATACGTACACCCACCGCCCAGACAATTTTTTTGCCCGGCAGTTTTTCCAGCCTATCAACAGCGTATTCCACCATGGCCTCATTAAACTGACCGACCAGACCCTGATCAGAACCAAATATGATGGCCGCAATCGCCGTTTGCTGGTTTATTGCCGGCCTGACTCCCGGTGATCTGTCCTCCCGGAAACAGGCGGCAAGCCCCAGTTGAACCGTTCGATAATAATCATCCAGCGAGCGTACGGCATTCTCGTACTGGCCGATGCTCGATGCCGCCATCGCTTTCATGGTGCGTACGACGGATTCAAGCTCTGTTGCAGTACCAATCTTGTGACGCAGGCTGGCGACGCTATCGCTCATGATTCTTCTTTCTTTGGTGGCTCAGGATGAAAGCTGGCGAGTGCAAGGCTGGCGATCCGGATAATCGAAGCCCGATCTTCTTCACTGAGCTTTTTAGCGCTGTCAAATCGTTCACACACTTCAGTTGGTATATCCGCTGCGGCCTCACGCACGGCCTGCTCGGCCGCGCTCATCTGCTCAAGCGGTACCGCATCAAACAGCTTTTCCGACAATGCCAGTAACACGGTAATCTGTTCTGTCATCGAAACCGGAGCCAATTCCGGCTGCTTGAGGCAGGCACGAATGCGCCGCCCGTGTTCGATAATTTTTCGGGTATTGTCATCGAGTCGGGCACCAAAGCGGGCAAAGGTTTCCAGCTCCTCGAACTGCGCGTAGGCCAGTTTAAGATCACCTGCCACAGCGCGGTAGGCAGCACGCTGGGCCTTACCACCAACACGTGAAACTGATTTACCAACGTCAACCGCAGGTAACACGCCCAGTTCAAACAGCGATGGTGAGAGGTAAATCTGGCCATCGGTAATGGAAATAAGATTGGTTGGAATATAGGCGGAAATATCCTGCGCTTCGGTTTCGATAATCGGCAGTGCCGTCATTGACCCGCCGCCGAGGTCCGGGTGCAGATGTGTAGCACGTTCCAGCAGCCGTGAATGAATATAAAAAATATCGCCGGGAAAGGCTTCTCGACCGGGGGGGCGGCGCAACAATAAAGAGAGCTCGCGATAAGCACGTGCATGATGGGTCAGGTCGTCATAGACAACCAGCACATCACGACCCTGCTGCATAAAATACTCCGCGATACTGGTCGCGGCATAGGGTGCCACGTAAGCGAGTCCGGGCGGATCGTTACCTTCGGTCACAACAACAACGGTGTATTCCAGCGCACCCTGCTCGCGCAGTGTGGCGATCACCTTGGCAACACCGGAGGCGCGCTGGCCAATGGCACAATAGACACACAACACATGCTTACCACGCTGGTTGAGTATGGTGTCGAGCGCGATCGCCGTCTTTCCGGTCTGCCGGTCTCCGAGAATCAGTTCACGCTGACCGCGACCGACAGGAATCAGTGCATCAATCACCTTGATACCGGTTTGCAGCGGCACAGTGACCGGATCACGATCCAGTATGGCGGGCGCAGGACGTTCAACAGGCAGGCGCTCACTACTAACCAGTCTACCTTTACCATCCAGCGGCTGGCCAATGGGATTAATAATACGCCCGATCAGTCCATCGCCCACCGGTACATCCACCACGTGCCCGCGGCGTTCAACTTCATCGCCCGCCTGTAAGTGCCAGTAGTCGCCAAGCAGTACCACACCCACTTCATCTTCATCCACATTAAAGGCAATGCCATAAATATCGCCGGGGAATTTAAGCACTTCTTCAAACCCGACACCGGGCAGACCGGATACTTTGGCGATGCCTGTCGCGATACTGGTAATCGCGCCCACCTCACGAGGTGTGAGTAACGGCGAAAAAGATTCACGCGCCTGGCTTAGTCCGGAAAAAGCAGTGTCGAATACATTTTTCAGGTTGTCGCCATTCAGGTTATCACCTTTCAAAGGGGCGCCCTTTGACCCGTCGCTGGATATTTTTTCAGTGCCCACTGTTATCGACATCCTTTACCGGAGTCGCTGTCGAATCTGCCGGAGCAGCACCTTCTGTTTCAGATTTGTTTTTCAACAGATCATCAACACGCTTTGCCAGTGAACCCAGATAATCAGCAATACTCCAGGCGATCTTGCGTCCATCGGAACTGATCTCAATGCCGCTGACCAGCCCCGGCACGATGTCGAACGCAACCGCTTTCTCCTTACCCAGCATCTCCCCGATGACCGTTTCAATAGCAGCCCTTTGATCCGCTGACAATTTGAAGGCAGTGCGTACCCGCAATGTATCGGATGATTTTTTAAATGCCGATTTCAATTCGGTGATTTGTGCCGTATTCAGCTCACGCAGACGATCAAGAAAGATTTCCGTCATACGTTGTTCCAGACTCGTTCCGGCAAGATCAGACAGGGTCTTGCGGGCAATCGCAAACACTTCTTCGCGTGTGCTGCGACTGATCTCTTCATCCAGGCTGCGCTGCTCGTTTCTCAACGCCTGCTCCAGTCTGCCACGCAAATCCTCAGCCTCCTGTCGCGTCGCATCAAGCAACTGCGCACGTTCTGCTTTCGCCCCTTTTAGCACCTCATTCATGTGTGTCTTGCGCTGCTGATCAAACGCCTCGTTTTTCTGCTGATAGACTTCGCGCTGCTTCTCTGCTTCGGTTTCCTTTGCATCGGCATCAGCAATTTTCGCCGCGATGTCTTGTTCCCGCGCGTCAATCGCGGCAAGGATAGGCTGGTACAAAAAGCGTTTCAGCAACCACACCAGGATGAGGAAGTTGAGGACCTGCGCAATGACGGTAAACCAGTCGATTAGCATGTCTTATTTTCCTGCGGCCTGGGCGATGACATGATTCCAGAACGGATTGGCAAAAATCAGGATCATCGATACCACAAAGCAGTATATGGCGGTGGATTCGATCATCGCCAGACCGACAAAAAGTGTGCGGGTAATGGTGGCAGAAGCATCGGGCTGCTGCGCCAGCGAGGTCAGTGCCGTTGCCACTGCCTTGCCTTCACCCAGTGACGGCCCGATCACCCCGATGGCAATAGTCATGCCAGCGGTCAAAATTGATACCATCGCAATCATAGTTACACTGTCCATAATATCTCCGTTAATCGTTGAAGTTGATGTTTCATAATTTGCTTACCGATCCGGTTTTATCTTCCGTTGCCTCTTCTGGTTCAACTTCCGGTTTGGTTGTGCGCACACGCGTTGCCGCAGCAATGTAAACCGTGGCCAGAATGCTGAATATGTAGGCCTGTACCATGCCGGTCAGCAATCCGAGCGCACTCATAATGATCGGGAAAACAAACGGCGTGATGGTCAACAGGATGGCCAGTATCATCGTGCCGCTCATCATGTTGCCGAACAGGCGCACCGCCAGCGCCAGGGTGCGCGAGATCTCGCTGATGATATTGAACGGCAACATGATAATGGTCGGTTTCAGATAGCCACGAAGGTATCCACCGACTCCGCTCTCTTCGATACCAAACATCGGTACGGCCACAAACACACAGATCGCCAGTGCTGCGGTGGTGGAGAGCGAACCTGTCGGTGGCTCATAGCCGGGAACAATCGTGAACAGGCTTGCCATGGCGACGAACAGAAACAGGGTTCCCAGGAAGCCGAGATACTTTTGCGGGTGTTTCAGGCCCACTTCTTCAATTTGTTTATTAATGCCGGTGACAATAATTTCCAGCAGATTTTGCCAGCGTGAACGCTGCAGCCCGGTGGATAGTTTGCGGGTAATCATTTTTGAACCGAGCACCAGTACCAGCATCAGCCCCCAGGTAAAAACTATGGTGGCATTGAGTTTGAAAAAACCCATTTGCCAGTAAATGATGTTGTCGGGACTAAGATTCATAAGCTGCCTGCCGTCATGCTGTTTTCAGACTGATCAGCCATGCGTGTGAGCCGGGTGACGATGATGCGTGCGATGATAAAACCCGGCAGAGCAGCGAGTAAGTGCAGCCAGTCGTCGCCCAGAATAAAATAGAAGCCCAATACAACGATACCTGTTCGCAGCAACATACTGCTGAGAAACAGCAGTGCGACATGTTTGCTCGAAGCAAGTTTGCGCACCGTCCACCACAGACCCGCGAAAAAAAACAGACCGAGCAAGACTCCCGCAAGTAAAGAAAACATAAGATCCATAAATTCATTCATGATTATGGTCATCCCCTTTAATCGGGCCCTCTTTATGCTCACCCTCGTCCTGATGAATCTCCCTGTCCTCCTTCACAATCCAGCGCCAGGCATTAAAGCAGCCCAGAACCAGCCCCAGCGCCAGCAGCGCGAGTGTCCATGAATGGGCACCCGGATAACGTTTATCGAGCCAGATTCCTAGTGCCGCACCGAGCAAGGTCGGCATCGCCACCGACCAGCCAACCAGCCCCATCATACCTAAGCCTGCCCAGACAGTTTTAGTCACATGACGTTGCGCTTTGAGCTTGCGTGCTGCCATATCGCCGACCTGCCGGCTGAATTCGGTTTTGCCCGGCCGCTGATCCATGTCCGGTTTTTCAT
>MNWZ01000157.1 GCA_001871925.1 Zetaproteobacteria bacterium CG1_02_53_45 | reverse complement strand
CTTGGTTACATCGTTCGGGCACATTGGGGTATTGAAAACAATCTGCATTGGGTGCTGGATTATGCTTTTGATGAAGATTCCAACCGTGCACGAAAAGGAAATAGCGCGGCAAATATGGCAGTGGTTCGGCATATTGCTTTGAATCTGATCAAAGCCGATACATCATCCAAAATCGGCATTAAGAATCGAAGGCTTAAAGCTGGATGGGATAATGATTATTTGGAAAAACTGCTAATGGGAAAGTAACAGTTTTAATGCGATTGCCCTGCCATTATTGTCTTTCTGTGCGGACAACACTAAAGCCTTTTCAATTAGCCGCATTGTGTAGAGATTGGCACGCATGAGATATGAGAAAGTTACCCGCGTCTTCCACATTGCCCTGCTGCTGACCGTACTTGCCCAGCTGCTCACCGAACAGTTCATGCAGGTTCCTAAGCCGGGGGAGCCGATTGACCTGGTGGCAGGATTTATCTTTTCAGTCCATCAGATGATCGGTTTTATCGTACTGATCATCGCCATCACCTACCTGCTGGTGATTATGGATAAGCTGGAACATCGCACACGCCTTTTCCCATGGCTTGACCGGGACCTGCGCGCAGCTCTGCTGATCGAGATCAAACGCGACTTGCCGGGCTGGTTCACAGGCAAACTACCCAACCCTGAACAGGCACACCTGATTGCCGGTACGGTGCACGGTCTCGGCCTGTTGCTGGCCACGGGGCTGGGCATGACCGGTTCCATCATCTTTCTCGGCATCAAACATGACGGCAGCATGCCGCCCGCCATTCACACGCTCAGGGAGATCCACGAACTGCTTGGCACTATGTTATGGATCTTTATTATCGGCCATGTATCCATGGCTGTCATACATCAAATCAAGGGCCATCGTGTACTGCAGGCCATATTCAGCAGTGACAAATAACAGTCACAGGTTAACTTTCTAATCTGATCAGGCTATGATGGAACCATTCAGGGAGCATCAATGAGACAGTTTTTTTCAAATTGGGCAAATCTCAGCAGCCATGCAGGCGCGATGTTAATGGCTCCGGCCATTCTCGCCATCGGCATTCTTGCTTACACCCACTTTTCCTGGAATAAACAGATGATCGAAGAGACTCCCCTGCTCGACGTGGTGATGGAGATCAAGGTGGAGCTTGAACGCACCCATATGAACCTGCACGAAGTTGAGCGCGGCATGATCATACTGCCTGCTATCAAAGACCAGAAAGTGCTGCAGGAGCAACACGACCATATTATTTACAACATAGACCACACCTTTGAATCACTGACCAATCTCGACACTTATATTGGACAACTGCTGAGCGGAACCACCATCATGGGTGCGGTCACGCTTAGTCAGGTCGAGGCAAAAAAGAGTTCGGATGAACAGCTGAATATTCAGCTTGAGAATTTGAAGTTATCCATCAACGGCCTTAAAGAGTATCTGCTGCCCCGCCTTAAAGGCGATGCCTACCAATCATTCATTTATGATTCGGAAAACGACGCGATGTTTGAAGATGCTCTGGATACCGCACAGGCGGCGGACAACCGTGTGCATGAAATCATCAAGGAAAAACTCGCTTTGCAACGCAGGGTTTTTCTACTGTTCGTGATTTTCTTCACACTGCTGACCGCCTATTTTGTAGTGAAATGGAAAAAACTGAAGGATATGCATCACAATGATCTGGCGGATCTGTATCTCTCAGCTCAAGCCATTAACCAGTCGGATGAAGCTATTATTATTGCCGACAGCGACGGTCAGATCGATTATGTGAACAGCCGGTTCTGTGAACTTACAGGCTACACCAGCAATGAGATCACCTCTCAATCGTTATCGGTACTCGACGCTGGCGATCACTCGTTCATGAATGATGCATTACCCTTCGTTCTGGAGGGTATCAAGTGGCAACAGGAGCTCGAGTGTAAGGACAGCTGTGGTAACAACTACCGCTCCCACACAACCATTTCGCCCATTCGGGATGGTTCAAACAACGTCGCATTTTTTGAAATCAGGCAGAAGATTCTGTAGAGGATTACTGATTGAATCAGTCCGATGGCGGCATGTCGCCGTTTTAACAAAACTAGATGCTGGATATATAAACGCTCAAACAGATGAGTGAAATCACTGTTTCACTGCCGTGGCTCGCCTCAAGAAAAACTATCGGCGGTGGTCTTCCCAGAAAGGTTAGAAAAGGTCTTCTTCTTCAGTCCCGTCTTCAGCTGAGGCTGAATGCTTCGGCGTTTCATCATGCCGCTTTTTCTTTCCTTCATGTCGGGTGACTACCTGCATGCCCAGTTCACGTAACTGGTCAGCAAAAGCCGGATAAGCATCGGCTGTTTCAGAAATCAGATCGATCGGAAAGGCAAAAGCCAGCACATTGTTTTTTGCAACCACATCGGCGACAGGAAGACTCAAGCCTGCTGCAGACACCTCACCGAAAATATGGCCGGCGGCAATCGTGGCAACATACTCACCATCCCTGACGACGTCGGCCTCGCCCTTGGCCAGCAGAAACAGGAAATAGTTAAATTCTCCCTGTTTGATCAGCGCGGCACCGGGCTCCACTTCCATCACCGTTGATTTCTCGGCCAGATGAGTCCTGGCTTCCTCAGGCAACAGATGGAAAAGCGTGTGATCGGAAACAAGCTTATTCAATTCATCCACGGAGCTTTCAGCCCGCACGATCTTCATCCACTTGCTATCATCAAAACGCACCAGTGAGGCACTATGCGTGGCGCCTTCCATAATCAGGAACATGGCGACGGCCAGATAAATTGAATCAATTAACAGGCCGAACACAGCGGCAAATACGAGAATACTGATCCAACGCAGAATATTGGAATCGGCTTCATGTTTTAAATAGGTGAAAAACATACCGCCGGCAGGAATAAATATGAGCGTTGCAAAAGCAAGCTCCAGATTATAACCAAGGTTATAAACGCCAAGCGATGTAAATATGCCGCTCAAGGCAAGCTTGATAAACAGCGTCCACTCCATCTTGTTGGCGCCGGAGATATGTGCTTTGGAGAATAGATCCATCATGGCAGTGTAACCGCCGCATAAACTGCTGTCATGACTTTGCTCAAAATATCTTCAACGTCAGAGTGCTTTGACTGCATCAGCTGCAACCGGATCCACAACGATGATCTTGCCCACCATGGATGCGTGACCCTGACCACAGAACTCGCCACAGAGCATGTAAAACTCGCCACTCACCCCGGGGATAAACTCAATGATCTTAAACTCGCCAACCTTGATGCGATTCATCAGCTTGAGCTCACGCACGACAATCGCATGTTTCATATCCAGTGTTGCCAGGTGCAGACGGTACATCGCCCCCTTTTCCAGCTCCAGTGTATATTTGCCCCAGTCGTAATTTTTTGCCAGCAGATAAATATCTGAACCGACAGGCGGGTGCACAATCGGTAAACCATCCTGCTGACGCACGGTGTAGTCGGCGACCATGGCATCAACTTTCTCTTTATAACCTATGAGATCCGCTTTGGTAATCTTCTCTTTGCTTACCTTGAAATCGGGAGAGTGACTTTTCACGTAACTAATCAGAGGAATGACAATGCCAGCCGCCAGTATCAGCGTAATGGCAAGAAGCTTGTAATTCAGTCCTTTCTTTTCCGTTTGTCCGTTCATATTCAGGTTACTCTCCTTGTATAATGGCGCGCATCATGCCACGCATCACTCAGACTATCACCGTACAAAAATAAGGCATGTATACGCATACAGTTTCACAACCTGATGCGAGATGATAACTTTACCCCACAGTGATGAGCAAATATGATTGCTGACTCTATACAACAATCCCCCACTCCACAGGAAGGTTAACAGATGGCCACAGATAGTCAGGACAGTAAAGTATCGGGAAAAATGCTCAGTTTGATCCTTATCGGCCTTTTTGTAACACTTTGTGGAGGCGCCATGGTGATGTTTTATCTCGGTGCATTTTCCGATGCCGTAGTCACCAGAACTACAACGCAGAGCTACCGCATTGCCTATCTTACAAACATCGGCTCCTACAATAACATCGAACCGATTATTGAACAGGTTGCCGAGCACCTGAAAAAAGGCGAAGTGACACCGCAAACGCCCTGCGCACTGTTTCTCGACAGCGCATCACAGGTCGATGAAAAGGATCGCCGCGCTCAGGTTGGCTACATTGTCGAGCGCAACGATTACATCCCCTCGCCACTGGAGGAGCTGGTCATTCCGTCTCGCGAGGTTGCTATAGCCACATTCAGCGGCGGTACGCTGCTGGGCTCATACAAGGCATACAAGGCCATGCGTGAATGGTCCAGGGCCAACGGATACACGCTGATGCTCCCGGCACTGGAAATATATCACTCGAATGGCGAAGTCGAATATCAACTGCCCATAGAGAAGAAGAAATACTAGGTTCCACTGCCAAAAACACTCGGGGTACACTGCATGCAGACATGCCTGCACGGTCTGTTCTCCGACTGTTCATAACCCCGCTTTGCCGTTAAACAAACCTGTTGAGTCCAACAAAACCATGAAAAAGCCCGGCAATCACATTGCCGGGCTTACATTACACTGAATATCTATACCGCCACGCTGCAGGGCTTTAGCCCGGAATATGTGACAGCAGGTAGTAAAGAAACCAGGCCAGCACCAGCAATGTCAGCGCCAGTCCGCCTAATACTTTTTTCCGTTCCATTGATTTTTGTTCTTTAGATAGATTGCTCATAAAAACTGCTCCTGTGATATTAATATAAATCTCTGAAGGGCACACCTGATCATCACATACGGCTTCAATGCAATGACATGCGTCCTTCTTTTAAATCGTGCGGGATAGCCGCGTACAGCTCTTTTGACATTGTTTTAGCATGCCCCATCTGAACAGGATCAAGACGCGGCACGACCGCCCTGAGCCGCTTCTCGGAATATCTGTCACCCAGTGATGCACCCACCCAGTACCATGCCAGTGCTTTAACATGATCTTCGGCTACGCCTTCACCGCGCACATACATCTCTGCCACATGGTAAGCAGCCTTCGGATAGCCACCCATGGCAGCTTTGTGTAACCATTTGAATGCCTGATCAAAATCTTTCTCAACAACATCACCACGTCCATAATACAGTCCGAGATAATAATAGGCAGGGCGATTGCCCAGCTCCGCAGCCTGTTGAAACAACTTGAAAGCCTCTGCATGGTTGTTGCCGATTGAGAGTGCCAATGCCGCATCGGCAATATCCCTACCTAGGTCATCAGCAATTGTTTTCGGTATCTGTTCGGGTGACTGACTCTCGTTCTGCTCTGTTCCACAGCCAAACAGACTTACCGAGATCAGTAGTGCGACCATAATTTTTAACATGCAAACTCCATTTAATCGCTGCTTTTGGCGTTTGCCAAAGGCAATAAATTCAGCCATTTCCGTAGTGCAATTGCAATATCATCAGGTTCCGTATGGTGGCTCATCACATCTGCTATTTTGCCATCACCGTTAATTAAAAAAAGTAAGCTGCTGTGTATTACTTCATAGGAATCACTCTTATTGTCGCCCTCAATAAATAATTCAACATCATACTGAGCGGTTGTTTTTTTAATTGCCTGCGGTGAACCGGTCAGACCGATAAAGTCCGGATTAAAAAATGAGAGATATTTTGCCAGATGCTCAGCACTGTCGCGTTCCGGATCAACAGTGACAAACAGAACCTTGACCCGCTTTGCATCCGTTGTATCAAGTTGACGCAAAGCTGAAGCCACATTATTCATGGTTGCAGGACATACATCAGGACAGTGTGTATATCCGAAAAAAAGCAGCACTATTTGGCCACGAAGATCAGACAGTGAAACAGGCCCGGTCACTGACTGCAGCGTAAAATCATCGGACTGACCCTGCTGTTGGGCAGAACAGGATGAAATCAGCAACATTGATAAACAGACAAGCAGAGTTGCGGAGGATCTGCGAACAGAAAAAATCATTCGCAAATCCTAGCATGAGAAATATTTAACGGAAATGAAGATACCGCCAAACAGCCTGCAGATATTCAGATTGAGTCGATGATCATCACTGCAAAGAGTAGAATCAGGTACACAATCGAGAACGCAAACACGCGCATATCACTATCACGGTCCGAAAGGTAGAAACGAACAGCGGTAAACAGGAACATCGCGCTGAGAATAATGGATGCTGCAAGATAGATGGTTCCGGAAATATCAAAGTACCATGGTGTCATGGCAACAGGGATCAGAACCATGGTGTAAATCAGAATACGCAGTTTTGTTGCATATACGCCACAGGCAACAGGAATTACCGGAACGTTGGCACGTGCGTAGTCTTCACGGTATTTCAAAGCAAGCGCCAGTGCATGCGGCTGCTGCCAAACTACCATGATAGCAAACAGAGCCCAGGCTGCGGCTCCCAGTTCATTGGTTACTGCAGCATAACCAACCATCGGAGGCACTGCTCCGGCAATACCACCGAACTGATTTGCCCATGGCGTACGGCGTTTCAACAACATAGTGTAAACACCGACGTAACCCACAACACCTACGCTTGTCACAATCGCAGCCAGCGGATTAACCATCCAGGCCATTAATGCCAGCGGAATGATCATAAGCAGCAGCGCAACAACAAACACCTGTTTCTCAGAGACTGATCCGGCAGCAAGTGCGCGTTTCATAGTGCGTTTCATCAACTGATCAATATCACGATCATAGTGATTGTTCATCATGCATGCGCCGGCGGTAGACAACCCAAGGGTCAGGAACGTCCAGAATATCAGGCCCCAGTGCGGCATAACACCATGGTTACCGAAATAGATACCTGTTAAAGCGGCAACGAGAGTGAGACCGACAATGCCGGGTTTACTCAGAGAAATATACTCCGAGAGAACTGATTTTGCTGAAACTTGCTGATCTGCAATCGACTGATCCATGTCGAATCCTCTCCTTGATGTGCTTAACGCTTAACCTGGGAAGCAGTTAAGGGCTGCTTGCCGGGGTAAGTGGTAAAGAAAAGGTGGCCCCCCGAAGGAGGCCACCCGTTCCTGTTTCTACTTAGTGATGCCCAGAAGTGCCAGGGTGTGGCTCAAACTGTGGCTTAGGATTGTCGATGAAGTTGTATGGATGCCATCCTTCAGGACAAATTACAGGTGTCGGGAAGTTACCTTGACCTGGAATGATTGCAGTAGCAGTAAATTCCAGAGACTCTGAACCCCATGGGTTTGCACTCGTTGCTTTTTCACCAGCAATTGCGCCATGCAGCCAGGTCACGATCGTCAGTAGTGCTGATACGAAAGTGATGTACAGGCCGATAGTGGACCAATGTTGAGCATCAACGATGGTCGCATTGTCTGCAAACATCTGGTAGTCCATGTAACGACGTGGCATACCTTCGATACCGGCTAAGTACAGTGGGCCCATTACAATGTTCATGCCAACGAAGAAGCCTGCAGCAGTCGCCTTGGTCAGGAACTCATTACACATACGTCCGGACAGTTTAGGGAACCAGAAGAACACGCCTGCGAAGATAGACATGGAACCGGATACCGCCATCACATAGTGGAAGTGAGACATGATCACGTAGGAGTCGGAAATACCATAGTCAACTGCGGACAGTGCGTTTGGAATACCGGTCAAAGCGCCGATGATCAGCATCATGAATGCAGCCATTGCCCACCACATCGGACCTGTGTAACGGATGCTTCCGCGGAACAGGGTACCGGTGAGTGACAGCATCAGCAGACCGAATGGCAGTGAGATCAGCAGTGTAGTGAACGTCTGCAGCAGACGCAGCCAGTCAGGCAGACCTGCAACATATGCGTGATGTACCCATACGTCTGAAGATACTGGAATGAAAGCGATTACAGACCATACTGTAGCTTTGTAGTTGAACACGTCGTTACGTGCGGACACTGCAAAGATTTCGAACATGATGCCCATGAACGGCAGCAGGATCACGTATACAGCTGGATGTGAGTAGAACCAGAACAGGTTCTGGTACAGCAACACGTCGCCGCCCACTTCCGGATTGTAGAAGCCGAAGCCCAGGTATTTATCCAGTGACAGCAGGATTACAGACGCAGCCAGTACTGGTACGAAGATCAGCTGAATAACGTTTGCAGTGAATACACACCATACAGTCAATGGCATCTGGAACCAGCCCATGCCTTTGCAGCGCATAAAAGCAACAGTACAAGCCAGGTTAACCGCACCGAATACAGAAGACATACCCAGAACAACCACGATGAATGAATACAGTGCAGTATTACCAGCACCATCAGTCAGTGAGTAAGGCGGGTAACCAGTCCACATGCCGTTCCATGAATCCGGAATTACCAGGTTGGCAAGAGCCAACAGGATACCGGACCACAGCAGCCATACAGACATTGCGTTTACACGTGGGAAAGCCATGTCCTTGCCGCCAACCATGATAGGCACTGCCCAGTTAGCTACGAAGCCCAGCAGGGCTGGAATCTGGAAGCCCAGAACCATGACCGCACCGTGCATGGTCAGCCACAGGTTGTAGATATCACCGTTGTCGGTGATGTCAGGACCTACCGAGCCCAGCTCGATACGCATTGCGGATGCAGCAAGACCTGCCACAACGAAAGATGCGATTGCACCAATCAGGTACCATACGCCGATGACCTTGTGGTCAAGGGTAAATACCCACTCTTTTACTGTTTTTGGCTGACCCGGTCTTCCGTCCGGCTCATGCCCCATAAAACCACTCATAAGTTTTCCTCCTCTATTTTTTTAAAATTAAAACTTGTCTGCAGAAGCAACAGCTGTACCGGCAGGTACTGAAGCTGTCTGTTCAGCAACATATGCATCGTACTCATCCTGTGTTACAACCTTGATCTTGCCGTACATGCCGGAATGCATGGTACCGCAGTATTCACGACAGGTGACTACAGATTCGCCCAACTGGTCAGGCATGAACCATTCCCAGGTAACGCGACCAGGCATCAGATCCTCGGTCAAACGGTAGCGGTTCATGTAGTGTGAATGCAGTACGTCTTCAGACTGCATGCGCAGAACTACCGGCTTGCCAACTGGAACAACCAGTTCGTTGTCGGTGTCGATACCGTTAGCATCAACATAGTTCCAGTTCCACATAGTGCCTGTCAGTTTTACTTCAGCAGCATCTGCTGGAACGTTACGCAGGTGGTTATGCAGGTCGAAGCCTTTCACGTACAGGAAAAGGTCATCGCCCAGGAACAGCATACATGGGATAACTACCCAGCCGACTTTAGCCTGTGCAGACAGCTTCGGCATTTTGCCGCGCTCGCCGTGGCCTTTACGACGATACATGATCATGAACGCGAACGTTACGATCGCGAAAACAACACCGAGAATGGTGATGTCCAGCATGGTTTCGTGCCATACTTCATCCCAGTGCTGGTGTGGTGTCCAACCATTGTAGTCTGCACGTGCAGCCGGTGCAGCCTGGAACGCATGTGCAAGAGACGGGATCAGTGGCAGCAGCGCCAGAGAACCAATCACTTTATGCATTAGTGATTTAAATTTCATGTTCTTACCCTCCAAAATTTCATATAAGAAAAACTTCCTACAATCAGCGATAATCCGAATATCAGTCCCCCGGCAGCGACAAACAGAGGAATATTGATTGTGTATTTACCATCTTTGTAGTTATAGCTGTAACAGGCACCGACAACGAAGTCGATGACATTGGCTGCGGCAATCTTCTCGCCCATCGCCTTGGTAATGGCCAGTTCCATATCAGTGGCTGAAATGGTTCCACCGTACAGGTATCGCGTTACACGCCCCTTGGGTGACAGCATGATATAAACATTCGGATGCAAAAACAGCGCATCACGCGGTGACCAGAAAAACTTGAAACCCATGGAACCGGTAAGTTTCTCGATATTTTCCTTTTCCCGCATCGTGGTCATTTTCCAACCGGATGGAAGGCCATCCGCAAACCCCGCCTTTTTCATGAACTCTGCCAGTGTCGCAGGTGTGTCATGCTGGTCGAAAGATACCGTCAGAACATTATAATCCTGACCGATCTTCCAGCGTTCCACCCCTTTGAGTGTTTCGCTCAGATTCTTATTGATAACCGAGCATGCTCCGTCGCAGGTGTAGTAGCTTAATGCCAGCACCAGCGGCTTTCCAAGCAGGCTTCCCAGTTGAAAGTCAGCACCGGTTTCATCCTGCAGGACAAAATCGTAGTTCACTTTCTCACCGAGATAAGTCTTCTCATCAATCTTGAGAACACCCGGGTCAACGACTGAATCTTTAGTCACATTGCCATAAGCGGCAACAGCAACACCAGAGTAGCCAAACATCGCAACAAGCAGCAGCGCCACAACATGGATCATTCCATGCCATGACGCTTTTGCATGATACGAGGAGGTTTTAATCATTACAGTTATAACGCTGCTTCCCGATTACCAGTAGTAAATCTGCAGCAGTACCCAGCAACCCAGAACATTCACAAAGTGAACATACATGGTCATTGCACGGGTGTAAGAGTAGCTCAGGCGACCCTTAAACGCAGACGGCACGCAAGTCAGCATTACCAGAATACCCATCACCAGATGCGCAAAGTGGATACCGGTAAAGCCGTACAGTGCTGTTGCATAAGCATTCACACCGATGGTGAAGCCCTGTGCAGCCAGTTCAGACCAGCCAGCGATAGTCAGATACATAAACACAGCCCAGATCGCAACCGAGATCAGTGTGAATGTAGCAAAACCGGCAGCGTCGCCGTTAAGTTCTTTCTTACGTGCGACACCGATCGTGAAACTGGATACAATCAGGATCAGCGTTGCAATCAGAGCACCGTTAGCGCCAACGTCAGCAGGAGTACCTTCTGGTGGCCATGAAGCGGCGCCCAGACGTGCAACCCAGTAACCGGCAAGAACGCCGCCGATTGTCATAATTTCAGTACCGATGAACATGAACATGGCCGATGGAGACCAGTTTTCGTCGTCAATAACACCGATGGTTTCAGCAGCCCAGCCGAGACCACCCATAATGGTCATGCCAGCGCCAATCGCCAGCGTCACCAGTGCAGCAGTCTGCATGTCATATACAAACTGCAACATGAATGCCCATGGTAAGAACAGACCTGCACCGAAGCCAACCAGCAACGGATTCGGACTGGTATGCCAGTGAGCCGTGTAGTGCTTAATTTCTTCACTCATTTAATACCCTCCTCGTATTTTACAGCCAAAGCTTTTTTTACCACACAGAGGTGTGATCATAACATTGGTAGGCGGCATACTGCCGTGGTGAAATTGCCATATCAAGCACAATTTAAATAAATTTTAATGTTAATTCATGTTGGGTTCATGTATAAAAACATGCTGATTCATCTGAATACCTACCCATGCACACAATAAATATATGGAATATTATACAGTTAGGTAGTTGCACGCGTTAACCTCAGTTTCAACGACCTTAAAAACAATCATTTCAAGATGAAGAAATATACACGTTTCATAATATCAGGGTTTCTTATGCATCAACCCGTATCGGCAGTGCTTTCCAATACAAATCTCATGCAAACAGTTAATCAACCCTTCGCCCTGCCTGATTCGTTTATACAACAGAGCGGGAGCGTATCTATATATAAGGTGCTATCGGTTTTCTACCTCGATGATCGGTATCAGCACCATCGGTTCAATCGGCGCATCGGATAATACCTTCTCAACAGCCACCTCATCGCAATCGGCAAAGCGGGCACAGTGCACACAAACTGTCCACACCTTATGCGGCAGGCTCTCTTTGGATACAATGCGATAACCCATCTTGCTGAAAAAACCGGTCACATAAGTCAGGGCAAACACCTTGGCCACACCAAGACCGGCCAACCACTGCTCACAACCTTCAACCAGAAGCCTGCCAATCCCGTGCTTCTGAAAATCAGGGTTCACCACCAGCGAGCGCACTTCGGCCATATTTTTACCGTAAATATGGGCACAGACCACGCCTGCCAGGTCGCCGTCGTATTCAGCCACGAGAAATTCCTGCAAATGCTGGAATATATTATCCCTGTCCCGATCCAGAATGATATTCTGCTCAGCAAACGGCTTTAACAGAGTGTAAATGCCTTCCACATCATCGACAGACGCACTTCGAACCCGAATCTGATGACTCATTGTTGTGTCCCCTGACCGCGCTGGAGCATTTCAGCAGCATGTTCAAGCGACTGCCCCCCCGCTCCACCCAGCATACGGGCAATTTCGAGCTGGCGCGACTGCGCCAGCACAGCAGTCAGACCTGTCACTGTGCGCCCCTCTTTTTCGACTTTGGATATCACTACCTGATGATCCGCACAAGAGGCCACCTGTGGCAGATGTGAAATCACCAGCACCTGCCTGTCGCGCCCCATTGCAGCCAGCAACTCACCGACACACCACGCTGTTTCACCGCCGATACCGGTATCCACTTCATCAAATACAGCGATATGCGGCATATCCGACAACGCTCCGCAACCCTTAAGCGCGAGCACCAGACGCGACAACTCACCACCGGATGCCACCGCAGCCAGATTACGCCAGGGCTCGCCGGGATTGGACATGATCTGCATACAAACATCATCCCAGCCGGATTCGCGCCAGGCAGACTCATCTTCCACCGCTTTGACATCAAAACGAACCTGCATGCCGGCAAGTGCCAGGTTATCAAGAAAGGGACGCAGCAGATCTGTCAGCTTTTTGCCACAGACCTTGCGTTCAGCACTCAAGTCGGCGGCATGCTGACGGTAGAGCACAGCAGCTCTGTCCAGCGCCTGAGTCAGACTTGCTTCATCCCAACCAGCCGTATCAAGCCCCGCCAGACGCTCCTGCCATTCGGCCATCAGCGCCAACAATCCGGCTTCATCACACTTATGCCTGCGCATGGCCTCATGCAACCTGAACAGTCGATCTTCAGACTCTCCCAAGCCCTGCTCATCAAATGACTTGTCCATCACATGATTCAACTCTGGCGTGACTTCGCTGAGCAGTGCATCCATCTGGTCAATCAATTCGCGGCTGTTGCGCAAGCCTTCATGATAATCTTCTACTGCGCCAACAGCATGACCGGCCCGGGCAATCAGCTCGCGTACACTGGGCTCCCCCTCTTCCAGCAACATCAACGCGACTGCCGCCGCCTGCTGAATCTGGGCATGATGCCTGCCTGCATCAACTTCAACCTGCAACAGGTCAGCCAATCCCGCTTGTGGTCTCAACAACTCCAGCCTGGCCAATTCCTCGCGCATCCAGCTCGCCTGCTGCTCAGTCTCGCCGCGTTGTGAGTGCAAGCTCTGCAGCCGATTTTTCACCTGCTTCCAGCCATCAAACGCTGTTTTCACAGCATCAAGCTTTGATGCCGACAAACCCGCATCAAGCAACTGCTGTTGCACAGCCTCAAACATCAGCGACTGGTGTTCATGCTGACCATGCAGATCCAGACATATCTTTCCAAGTTGCTGCATGGTTTTCACCGCCACTGGCACACCGTTTATATAAGCGCGCGAGCGTCCGTCACGGGTGATAATACGTCTTAATATCAGTTCATCTTCAAGATCAATATCACCGGCTTCGAGCAGCGCGTTTATACGGCTGTCTTCACCCTGCCAGAGCGCAGTGACTTCAGCTTTCTCCGACCCATGGCGCACCCAGTCAGCACTGGCGCGCGAACCGAACACGGCACCGAGCGCATCCACCAGCATCGATTTGCCTGCACCGGTTTCGCCGGTAAATACAGTCATGCCGGCACCAAGCTCAAGATGAGCCTGTTCAATCAATGCAAATTGTTTAACAGTCAGAGAAATTAACATTCAGCTTGTTTCGACCTGTCCAGCCCAGTTGAGTTTGGTTCTGAGAACCTCGTAATAGTGGCGATCCGGCAGATAGACCAGCGTAATGCCGCCACTCTTGCGAACCACGACTCGATCCCCCTGCTCCAGAACCTGTAACTCCAGTCCATCCATATTTAACGCCGCACGCAGAGGCGCTTCTACCAGACGAAGTTCAATCTCGTCATCAGCCGGCACAACAATCGGTCGATTCGACAGCGTATGCGGACAGACCGGCACGACAGTCACTGCATTCACCGATGGATGCACAATGGGGCCGCCGGCGGAAAGCGCATAGGCAGTGGAGCCGGCCGGTGTGGCCAGAATCAGCCCGTCACCGCGCATACGAAAGACAAACTGGCCTTTTACATACATCTCAAAGCCGATCATACGGGGGTGAATACTGCGCTCGATGACCACATCATTCATTGCGTTGCCACTGGCAAGCATAACGTCACCGCGCCAGACCTCAGCGCCAAGGCTGAAATGGCGAATGGTTTTCAGATTCCCGGCCAGCACCTCTTCAACCACTTGAAACATGCTGCCGACCGGTGTGTCGGTGAGAAAACCGAGACGGCCGAGATTAATACCGAGAATGGGGATATCGGAGCCGATAAAGTCGCGTGCCGCATGCAGCAGGGTTCCGTCACCGCCCAGCACGATCATCAACTCGACTGCGGCCGGCATCTGCGACACAGGCATGCGCGTGCAACCTGCTGAGCAGTCAACACAGCCATCTAGGCCGTGGTCAATATAGACCTCACACCCTTTCTCATTCAGCCAGCGATGCAAATCACATAGTAGTGAACAGGCACGAGCGTCATTGGGCTTAACGCTGATGCCTATGTGATTCACTTTTTGCCTCCCGTCCAGCCTTCCGGCTGCAGATGACACTGGAAACATTGACCTGCCTGAATATGACCTTTGGGCTGGGGATGAACGCCGCCAGCCCCGTGACAGGTCATACAGGCAGCCAGAGATGCGGCGCTCTGATGAACTTCATCATTGGGTACCGGTTTCGTCTTGCGCTCGCTTGTGCCCAGCACCAGCACCAGCACAACAGTTGCAATAACGCCAAAAAACAACAAATCACGTTTGCCCGGTCGCCAGGACTGCTTCTGCTTTTCAGTCATTCAATCTCCCTGTAATTAATTTAACAGCAATACTTATCCATCTACAACAGCGATTCCACAACTATATCCGGAGAGCATCCCCGACCACGGGGAAGGCCATAAAACAGCAAGGGCTTACACAAGCGTGCCATCAACTTTTTATTTCCCCCTGCCGATGTTAGACTACCGCCCACAGTGACCGTATGCGCACTAGAAAAGTTTGCAAGAGGATAACCGCATGAACGTAGATCAACATTTGAAAGTTGCCCAGTGGCACATTGAACAGGCTCGCCTGCATGCAACCACCCAGCATGGTTGCGGCTGCCCTGTAAATGAACATTACCAGAAAATCATTGATGAAGTAGAAAACGGTAAAATCGAAGAAGAACTGGTCTGTTCAACAGAAGGCTAAAGCCATCTGACAGCTCAAGCCGTCTATGAAAAAGCCGCCGTTCAGGCGGCTTTTTTTTGCCTGCAAAAGCGCTGACAACAAACCCACACAAACCGAATTAATTATCTGAGCATAAAACTCGGGTAATGTGCGCGACAAAAATCGGGGTGTTTAACACACCTCATGGAGAAACAATGAAAATTCTGCAAAATCATAAACTAACTATTATAGCGGGCATCGTTCTGACACTGATTCTCGTTGCAATCGGTGTCAAAACCACGCTCGCCGGTGGCTCCAGCTACACAGGCATCGACCCGTTCGGTCTGGCGCGTTTCGGTCACATTCTTGCCGGCATCACCTGGGTCGGCCTGCTCTATTACTTCAACTTTGTACAGGTCCCCTCACTGGGCAACGTCTCTGCCGAAACCAAGGCTGACCTGTTCAAAGAGGGCAGTGTTGTCAGGCGTGCGCTGTGGTGGTTCCGTTGGGGCGCGATGCTCACCCTGCTGTTCGGCTTTGCACTGTACCACAACCTCGGCACTGCAGCCGGCTGGGATATCCGTATCGGCGCTGCATTCGGTGTTATCATGTGGTTCAATGTCTGGTTCATTATCTGGCCGGCCCAGAAAAAAGTAATCGGCATCGTTGACGCCAGTGCGGAAGAAAAAGCTGCGGCAGGCAAACGGGCGCTGGTGGCATCGCGCACCAACACCCTGCTCTCCATCCCGATGCTGATGTTCATGGTATCCAGTGGCCATTTCCCGATTTTTCACTGATCGGAGTATGTAACAACGAAAGAGCTCCTGCGCAGGCAGGGGCTCTTTTTATTTCAACGACATCTATCCTGTCCGCTTCAGAGTCGGGACATATGCCTCACCACCAACAATAACTTCAACGTACATCTGCACATCCAGCTCAGCAATAGCTGGAGAACCGACAAGCATCAACAATACCCACAACCAGTCACTCCTTGAAACCTGCACTGACTTGATCCAGCGCCGATGCAATCCACCGAATATACAGCCTCCCCCGTCCACCCTGCTTCATTCATCGTCATTGACTGTTACCCTCAAGCGCTGAGCAGCGCAACCGAGTCTCTTGCCGGATTGACTGGAAATTACTTCAGATGATTCGAGCAGCGTTTTTTCATCAGTCCGAGGCAGTCACACATAAATTAGCACGCTTCTTGCTTAGTTTTAGTATTGAAACAAGTATTGGAAGGTTCCCGTTTCATTACGGCAACCCAACACAAATGGATCATATAGATGGATCTGGGAGGTCCCTGTGGATATTGCAACCCTTATTGGTATCGTCGTCGCATTCGGCCTGGTTGTCAGCGCAATCGGCGGTGGCATCGGCAGTTTTATCGACCCGCCTTCCATGCTGATTGTAATCGGCGGCACGGTTGGCGTACTGCTGGTTGGTTACCCCCTGAAAAACTGTATCAGTGTAATCGGCGTAGTATTGAAGACCTTCATGTACAAGGTCGATGCCGGCAGTGACGTCATTGCCAAACTGGTCGAACTGGCACAGACCGTGCGCAAGGACGGCATCCTCGCACTGGAAAGTGAAGTGGGCAGCATCGAAAACAAGTTTATGGCTAAAGGGCTGCAGATGGCCATTGACGGTCAGGAGCCGGGCGCCATTGAAGAGATACTCTATCTGGAGATGGAAAAAATATCCGCGCGTCATTCTATTGGCGCTGACATGTTCACTGCACTGGGGACATATGCACCGTCCATGGGCATGATCGGTACACTCGTCGGTCTGGTTCTGATGCTGCAGAACATGTCCGACCCCTCCTCGATCGGCCCCTCCATGTCGATTGCATTGCTGACCACATTTTACGGCGCCCTGATGGCCAATATTCTGTTCCTGCCGATGTCCGGCAAGCTGAAAACACGCAGCAAGGACGAGTTACTCATCCATGAGATCATTCTGGTAGGCATCCAGTCGCTGGTTGCCGGTGAAAACCCTCGCATTATGGAGCAGAAGCTGCTGGGCTACCTGCCGCCAAAAGAACGCAAATCTTCTTTTGATTAAGGTGCCGGAAGCAACTCATCATGGCTAAACGCGATAAAAAACCGGATCCCCTGCCGTTCCCTACCGATCCGGGTGCGGCACTGTTTCTCGAGTTGATGATGCAGATGCTGGCCTTCTTTATCCTGCTCACCTCTTATGCCGTCATTGTAGATGACAAGAGGATAGCAGCATTGGGGTCACTGGCAGGCACATTCAATCCGATGCCGCGTGGCGCCAATTTATCCAAAGGGGACGGGCCCGCCCTGCCAACCCGTGACATTGTGGATGGTACATCAGCCCCGAAACGAACCGCCAAAGAATTGACGGATGTGGCCAAGGATCTGGGTATGCAGGATTCAATGCAGGTTCTTCCGCTTGATCAGAATACCGTTCGCGTACGCTTCAGTGAGCATATCGCCTTCACCGCTGGCAAGGTAACACTTTCAGATACGGCACTGGCACTGCTGGACAAGCTGGCCGAAAGCTTCAAACGCCCGGAAGTTGTGGAAATTCAGATTGAGGGCCACACCGATGACCTGCCTGCACGCGGTTCCGGTTATGCTTCCAACTGGGAGTTGTCAGCCGCGCGTTCCATGAGCGTCTTCCATGCCCTTGAGGAGCGAGGCATCGCCAACAGCCGCATGATCGCAGCCGGTATGGGCGACAAACATCCTGTTGCCGGTCACCCCGAACTCTCCCGCCGGGTGGATATTACGCTGAAGTTCCGCCCGGTAACCGACGAAAATATTGAAAGGGGGCAGATTCGCCAGCTTCAACGCCCTGCCATCTCTTCACCCAAGAGCTCATTCTGATGGCTAAAAAGAAAAAGTGGCCCGTCGAATACCAGCCCAACACTGAAGCATGGATGACCACGTTTGCCGACCTGGTCAGCCTGATGTTAACCTTTTTCATCCTGTTGATCTCCATGTCCACCATGGATAAAACCGGTCTTTCGGATGTCGAGTCGTCTTTCCGCAAAGCCGTGTCAGTGCTCAATTCCGGCAGCAGAACAGAACTGCAGATCATCCCTCCATTTGAAATGCAGAAACTTGTTTCGGCACGCGAACTGATGCTGGCCATGCGTCAGAACAGTCACTCCATGCTGAAAAACAGCACGCTGGAGCACAAGGTGAAGGGGGTGATCATCAATGACCGCCTCTACCTGAGAATCCCGTCTACCACCCTGTTCGAAAAAGGTTCAGCCGAGTTAAAGGGTGAACATCTGCTGGCGATCAAAAAACTGGCGCAAATGCTGGCCATATCACCGGGAAATATCTCCGTTCAGGGCCACACCAATGAAGAAAACGACCTTGAAGACAGTCAGTTTGCCGATCCCTGGCAGCTGTCGCTGGCAAGAGCGGCATCAGTCTTGCATATACTGGAAGATGAAGGTGTAAACCCGGCAAGGTTATCCATGGTCGGTTATGGCCCTTCCAAACCGACTTCAACCGAAGCAACACCATTTGGTCGCAGCAAAAACCGCAGGGTTGAAATTGTTGTCTACGAATAAAGCAGGGAAAAAAGATTATAGAAAACCGCACGATGAACGTGGAGGAGTGGCACCATGGCAGATAAAGAAGCAAATGAAGAGGGCGGTAAGTCATCCGGTGGCGGATTGTTACCGATCATCAATCTGGTACTGCTGGTACTTGTGCTGGCTGTGGGCGGATTTATTGCCTGGAAAATGATGAGCATGGAGCAGCCTTCCGCCGGTGCGGATAATGCAACTATTGCACAGACGGATCAAACCACCCTGCCTGAGGCAGAGGATGAGTCCGATGCCACGCCTGTCATGATGGACATCGACGATATCACGGTAAATCTGGCGGATACCGACGAGAGCCGCTTTCTGCGCACCAAAATCAAACTGGAAGTACGCAACGAGGAGGCTCAGGCCAAGGTGACTGCCAATATAGTCAAAATCAATGATCTGATTATCACCATTCTGGCCAGTAAAAAGTTTTCGGACATCAGGACTCCACAGGGGAAATATGCCCTCAAGGAAGACCTGATCTACCGTATGAACCGCATCGTTGGCGGCAAACCGATCAAAAATCTCTACTTTACTGATTTCGTATCACAGTAATGGGAATCAGGCGTTGCGGAGCAGAGCATGAGTGAACCGATCCTTGCACCGGAGGAGATTGAGGCCCTGATGGCCAGAGTCGCTCCGTCGGAAGAGACCGAAGCGCTGTTTGCAGCACTGCCACCGGTCAGACAGCCCGAACAGGTGGACGCATTTCGCTTTGGCACTGCCGATGAGGATACACCCAAGCGTTATCCGATGTTTATCAATCTTCAGGAACGTCTGGTGGAGATGCTCGATGAGCAGTGGGATGAACTGTTCAGACGGGATATCTCCGTACAACTGGGCAGCCTGGAGAGTACGGTTTACAAGGACCTGATTACCGTTGAGCAGCCGCAGGTCTATTTCGTCTTCGAAGTCGATGGTTATGGCAGAATGATGATGACCTGCAGCACGGACATGATCGTGGCATTTGTCGATGCCATGCTCGGTGGTGAAGGTGAATCGACGGATGAACCGCAATCTCTCTCGCCAGTCGAACTGCGCTTAAGCGAGCGCATTGCCGAAAAGCTGGCCACGACACTGAGTACATTATGGCACCCGGTGCATGCACTGGACTTTCAGGTCTACAAACTCGATGACGACCCGCAGTTTCTGGCTGTCACCAGCGCCTATGAAAAATGCTTCAGCGCCTATTTTGAAGTCAATATCAGCGATGCCCTGAGCAGCCAGTTCGGCATCCATTACCCGCGTTCATTTCTTGAACCCATGCTGGATAACCTGCGCGTCACCGTCAGTGATGAACCGACTGAAACAGACAGCGAATGGACCGATACACTCATAGAGAGCATTTCGCACACGCAGGCAAACATCCACTTTCAACTCGATCGCTGTCAGATCGACATCGGCACTTTTCTTGAACTGAAGCCGGGTGACTTTTTGCCGATGAAAGTCAGGCAAAATGAGCCCTGCACCATCTGGGTCGAAGACGTCTGCATGTTTGAGGCCAAGCCGGGTGACAAGGACGGCATGCTGGCAGCCGAAATCATCGCACCCATTAAAACCGGAGGTTAATTATGACTGACGCAGCAATAAAAGACGGCGATCATTCGCAACGCGCCAATCTTGAAGCAATCATGCATGTTCCGCTTGAGATCAGCGTGGAACTCGGGCGGGTAAAACTGCCGCTGCATACTATTGCCCGCATGAGCCGGGGCATGGTGATAGAGCTGAACAAAGAGGCCAATGCCGAAGTACAGATTCTCGCCAACGGCTCCATTTTCGCCAAAGGTGAAGTGGTCTCAACAGGCGGACACCTCGGTGTACGCATCACTGAAATCATCCCTGCGGCCGCCCGCATCAACAGCCTTTCCTGAACATCACACAGATGGACACAAGCCTGTTTTCGATGCTGTTTCAGTCGCTGCTTGCACTGGCCGCGGTACTGGGAATCTTTGCCCTGATGGTATGGGCCATGCGCCGCTTTCAGCAACAGACCGGCAGTGGCAAAGTTCTTGATTTCAAGGTCATCCAGAGAATTCATATCGACAGCAAAAACAGCATTGTTGAAATCCGCCATCGTGGCTCCCATTACCTGCTGGGCCTGTCGCCGGGCGGCTTGACCCAACTCAGGCCCGATCAGGCCCTGTCTGTTTCTGAAACTACATCTTCCAAAGCTGACGAGCTGTTATGAGGCATCGTTTACTGTTACTGCTGCTGGCCGGGTTGCTGCTGCCGCATCTGGCTCAAGCCGCCGATATTCCGACACTGTCCATGAGTCTGGGCGACTCGGAAGACCCCAATGCATGGTTTACCGGCCTGAAAATCATCGCCATGATGACCATCCTGACGCTGGCGCCATCCATTCTGGTCATGATGACATCCTTTACCCGCATCCTGATTGTCTTCGCATTCCTGCGTCAGGCGCTGGGTACGCAGCAGTCGCCACCGAACCAGATTCTGGTTGGCCTGTCACTGTTCCTCACCCTGTTTATCATGATGCCGGTATGGCAGAAAATTGACACCACTGCCCTGACCCCTTACCTGAACGAAGAGATCAACCAGTCTGTAGCCTTTGACCGTGGCGTCGCTCCGCTGCGTGATTTTATGCTCAAGCAGACCAGGGAAGACGATCTTATTCTGTTTCTCAACGCTGCCAAGCTGGAAAAACCGACGCTGGCTGAGGAGATGCCATTGCATGTGTTGATCCCCGCATTTGTTATTTCGGAGTTGCGCACAGCCTTTGAGATCGGCTTTCTGATCTATATTCCGTTTGTTATTCTCGATCTGGTTGTGGCCAGTGTGCTGATGAGTATGGGTATGATGATGTTGCCGCCGGTGATGATCTCGCTGCCCTTGAAAATCATTCTGTTCGTACTGGTGGATGGCTGGCACCTGATCACCGCCAATCTGCTCGCCAGCTTCAAATTATAAGAACTCTCCAGGCTAAATCCGCAACTGTCAGGCAAGACTGAAATCCCCGACCAACTTGGCATCGGCCTTGCTGAATGCCTTACATGGGACCAGACGCAGTTATCCAGATCGGAACAGAAGCCATCAAGATGGTTTTGATGATTTCATTGCCCATGCTGGTTGTGGCGCTTGTTGTAGGCATCGCCATTTCGCTGTTTCAGGCCGTCACACAGATTCAGGAAATGACCCTCACCTTTGTGCCGAAAATCATTGCCGTATTCGGAGCCATGATTCTGGCAGCCCCATGGATGACGGAGAAAATGGTATCTTTCACCAGAGACCTGTTCTCGATGATTCCCACCCTGACCCAATAACGGGCAGCTATGTTATTCCCCTGGCCGGATATTGAGCATATAACAGTCGCCTTGCTTGTTTTTATACGCATCAGCGCGATGCTGATTCTGTTGCCGGTGCTGGGCCATCAGCTGGTGCCAGCACAGGTTAAAGCCGGCCTGATTGTGTTACTGACTCTGCTTATCTACCCGCTGGTTCAGGACAAGGTTACGCTGATCCCGCTCGAACCATTTGCCTTTGCCGCCATCGCCATTCAGGAGATGCTCATCGCCGGAGCCATCGCACTGTTTGCGCAGATCACCTTTGCCGCCACCCAGTTCGCCGGCCAGCTCATGAGTTTCCAGATGGGTATGACCGTCGCCAACGTCTTTGACCCCATCACGCGCAGTCAACAGTCCGTTATTTCCCAGCTGGCCCTGACACTGGCCATGTTATTGTGGGTTTCTGCCGGTGCTCACCACATATTCATCCATGCCATGATTGATTCATTTACCCTGTTTCCGATTGATCAGCCGTGGTCGTTCCCCGGGCTGCTGTCGCTCACCGATGCCGCCGCCAACATGTTTGTACTGGCGCTGAAGATGGCCGCCCCGATCATGCTGCTGCTCACCTTTATCTATATCGCACTGGGCCTGGTCTCACGCGCTGTACCGCAGATTCAGGTGTTCTTTGTCAGCTTCCCGCTCACCGTAGGTCTAGGCCTGCTCACCTTCGGCCTTGGCATGCCGGCATTTGTCTACCTGATCAGTGATGCTTTCACCGACCTCTCCATCCGGGTGCCGCTGTTTATGCGTCACCTCAGCGGCGTTTAGGGGCAATCCGTGTCCGACGAACAGGACAAAAGCCAACAAACCGAAGAGGCGTCGGACAAACGCATTGAAGATGCCCGCAAGAAAGGTCAGGTACCGAGCAGCAAGGAACCGTCGACCGCCATTACCTTTATGGTCTTGAGTCTGATTGTGATTACCGGGCTCGGTAGCTGGATCGGCGAAACGATGATGGCCATGCTGGAGTTTCACCTGTCGGGCAAATCAAAACTGGATGCAACCGGTGAAGGTGTACAGTCACTGCTGATCAGTGCCGGAGCCGATATCGGTATGGTACTGCTACCGATTGCAATCCCCATTGTGCTGCTCGGTGTGTTTGTTACTTTTATGGTCAGCGGCCCTGTATTCACCTTTGAAACACTGAAACCCAAGCTGGAAAAAATCAGCCCGATGAAGGGGGTTAAACGCCTGTTCTCCACCAAATCGCTGGCAGAGTTCATCAAATCCATACTGAAAATGATCGTCATCGGTGTTGCCTGCGCTACTGTGGTGGCGGATCTTTTTGACGCCATCATGCGCTCGGCCCTGCGTGATCCTCAGGATATCGCAGCTCTGGCCGTCAACGGCGGCGTCCAGATTGTGACGCTGGCCGCAATGATCTTCACCTTTATTGCGCTGGCCGATGTCATCTACCAGCGCTGGGAACATATGAAGTCAATGCGCATGTCAAAGAAAGAACAGCGCGATGAACATAAAGAGATGGAAGGTAACCCGCAACTGAAGGCCAAAATACGTCAACTTCAGATGCAGCAGGCACAGAACCGCATGATGTCCGATGTGCCGAAAGCGGATGTGGTCATTACCAACCCGACCCACATCTCCGTTGCACTGGCCTATAAACCGGGCGATCTGAACGCACCGCGCGTCCTGGCTATGGGCAAAGGTCACATTGCCGCAAAAATTCGTGAAATTGCAAAAGAAAATGGCATTCCCATGCGCGAAAACAAACCTTTGGCAAGATCCTTGTTTAAGCAGGTTAAGGTCGGTGACGAAATACCGGAGGTACTGTTCGAAGCAGTTGCCATTATATTGGCTGAAATATTCAGATTAAAGCAGAACTAGTACCATAAAACAGGGGTTTTGAACCCATCAGATTCACCCGGTTCATGCGTCAAAATATTGAACTGAAAAAAAATAAAGCGGCGCTTTCCGGCACACAAACCCGAAAGAGCGGTCAAAACCAGAGGAGTAGCTAAAACATGCAGCAGGCAGCCGTAATGACATTGCAGCGCATAGGCAGACAACCTGACGTCCTGCTTGCGATCGGTGTGCTCTGCATTCTGATGGTGATGATTGTGCCGCTGCCGACCTGGCTGATGGACGTATTGCTGGCCGCCAATATCACCATCGGTATCCTGATACTGCTGACCTCAATCTACGTACTCAAACCGCTTGAATTTTCTGTTTTTCCGTCACTGCTGCTGCTCACCACACTGTTCAGGTTATCGCTCAACGTTGCCACAACGCGCCTGATTCTGTTGCATGGACAGGAGGGGCCGTCGGCTGCAGGCGGCGTTATTCAGGGCTTCGGCGAGTTTGTTGTCGGCGGAAATACGGTCGTCGGACTGATTATTTTCATCATTCTCGTGCTGATCAACTTTGTCGTGATCACCAAGGGTTCCACCCGAATTGCTGAAGTGGCAGCCCGCTTCACCCTTGATGCCATGCCGGGCAAACAGATGGCGATTGATGCCGATATGAATGCAGGCTTGATTAACGAAGCTGAAGCACGCAAACGGCGCGAGAATGTCGCCCGTGAAGCTGAATTTTACGGCGCCATGGACGGTGCGTCCAAATTTGTGCGCGGTGATGCGGTTGCCGGCCTGATTATCACCGTGATCAACCTGATCGCCGGACTGGTGATCGGCGTCATGCAGCATGGCATGTCCGCTTCCGATGCCATGTCGGTATTCAGTCTTTTGACGGTCGGTGATGGTCTGGTGTCACAAGTGCCTGCACTGGTGATCTCTATCGCGGCAGGTATCATCATTACCCGTGCCAGCAGTAACATCGCCCTGCCACTGGAGCTGAAGGAGCAGTTCACCAAACATCCGAAAGTCCACTTTGTTGCAGCAGGCGCAGTGATCCTGATGAGTCTGGTCCCCGGCCTGCCATTTATCCCCTTTCTGGTGATCTCGCTGGGTCTGGCCGCCAGCGGCTACTATCTGCAACTCGGTGAGCAGCGGGGGTCGCTGGTCACAGAAGCTGAAGATGTAACACCACAGACATCAGCTTCTCCGGAAGACAGCCTCGATGACCTGCTCGTTGAAGATCCGATCCGCCTCGAGATCGGTTACGGACTAATTGATATGGTGGAGAACAGCCGCGAAGGCAACCTGCTTGACCGCATGAAAAAGGTACGCCGCCAGATTACCCAGGAGATCGGCTTTGTCCTGCCACCGGTACATATCAAGGATAATCTGCAGCTCGGTGTCTCTGACTACCAGATTCTTATTCGTGGTGCCGTAGTAGGCAAAGGTGAAATTCGTCCGCGTAACCTGCTGGCGCTGGAGAGCCAGATGACGGGTCCTGCCATTGAAGGCATTCCGACCCAGGAACCTGCATTCGGTTTACCTGCCTTGTGGATTACCGAAGACAAACGCCAGCAGGCGGAACTCTCCGGTTACACGGTTGTTGAACCATCCACGGTGATTATCACCCACCTGACTGAACTGCTGCGCTCACAGGCATCCGAAATGCTGGATCGCACGCAGGTGCATGAGCTGCTGGACAAATTCTCCCAGCGTCATCCGAAAGTGGTGGATGAAATCATTCCATCCCAGGTGTCGGTTGGCACGTTGCAGAATGTATTACAGCGCCTGCTGGCCGAGTGGGTGCCGATCCGCGACCTGATGCTGATTCTGGAAGCCCTCTCCGATCATGCAGGTGAACACCTGAGTCTGGATGATGTCGTGGAGCGCGTGCGCGCACGACTCGGACGCACCATTACCCAGCGCTATCTGAACCAGCAGGGAGAACTCTCCGTATTTATGCTTGATGGTGAACTGGAACAGCGCATGTCAGAACGCGTCATGCAACAACCCGGTTGGGGACTGCCGCTGGAGATGGCCGAATGGCAGCGTTTTATGGCCAGACTGAACGAGATCGCCTCGCAATATGATGTCGATATGCCGGTACTGCTGACCACACCGCAGTTGCGCGGGCCGCTGTCACGTGCGCTACGCAAAATCATGACCCGTATCGTTGTATTGTCCATTAGCGAAATGCCGCCGCAAACCAATGTGCAAGCGCTGGCGCGTGTGAGTCTCTACTGATGCGTATCAAAGTATTTACCGCCCCCCACCTGCATGAAGCGCTGGCCAAGGTCCGTCAGGAGATGGGGCCGGAAGCACTGATTCTCGATCGCCAGCAGATCAAGGATGCCGGTGGCATCGGGGTATGGCATGTGCATGCCGCACTGGACACCAACAACATCCAGATCGAACCGAAAGCTTCAACCCCTGCTGAGCGGCAGCCCAAACCCGAAGCGCATGGCAAGCGTGAAAGTAACGCAGCTGATGCCACAATCCAGCGCCTTGAACGGCTGGTTGTAGGCCTGAGCAATAAAGAGTCGGCCAGCCTGCGCAGCGCGCTGGCCTCCCGAAGCGATCAGGAGTCGTTTGACCATCTGGTACGCCTGGGTGTTTCCGCTTCCTACGCCTTTGATCTGGCCGGTGATTTTTCCGATCGCAAGCCGATTGGCAGCAAAACACTGCAGTGGAGCAAGCGCATCAACCCGGAAACCGGCCGCCATGTGATTCTCTTCTCCGGCCCTTCCGGCTGCGGCAAAACCACGCTGATTGCCAAGCTTGCCGCCCACTACAGCCTGAAAGGAATCCGTGTTGCCGTGCTTTCTAGCGATACCGAACGCATGGGAGGGCTTGATGTACTGAAAGCTTACAGCAGCACACTCGGCATTCCATTTTTCCCCCTGAAAAAAACATCGGAAGCAGAAAAAATCATCCGCGAGACACAAACGGCACAACTCCTGCTAATAGACAGTGAAGGCTGGAGTCCGCGCCGTGATACATGTCTGAAACGTCAGACACAATTATGGGATGCGATGGACTGTACACGCAGGATTATGGTGATACCGGCCAATATGGATGAGGAGGATGCAATGCAACAGCTAAGCCATCACAGGGCATCTGACATGACCGACATCGCATTTTCCAAGCTGGATGAAACACAAAAGCCGGGCAAAATTGTTAACTGGTCAATCTCTGCAAAGCTGCCCATGAGCTACTGCAGCTTTGGTCCGGAAGTACCCGATCAGATGGGCTGGTTAACCGCCCAGACACTGACCACGCTGCTTGGCAAACACAGCAGGGAGCCAGCAATATGAACGACAGCACACCTCGCGTTATCTCCGTCAGCAGCGGCAAGGGCGGCGTCGGCAAAACCTTTGTTTCGGTGCATCTGGCAGCTCAGGCCGCCCGCATGGGCAAGAAGGTTCTGCTTATCGATGCCGATCTGGGACTGGCCAATGTTGATGTCATGCTCGGCCTGCATACCGGAGGCTCCATTCGCAACCTGCTGGCCGACGATGCCGCACTTGAAGACCTGATAGTTCATTGCGAACGGGGTTTTGACGTTCTGCCCGGCGGCAGCGGCATTTATGAACTGACCAACCTCAATGTAACCGAACAGCAGACCATCCTCGATACACTGCGTGATGCGGGTAAGGATTATGACCTGATTCTGATCGACACCGCTGCCGGTATCGGCGACAACGTACTCTATTTTGCTTCGGCTGCAGAAACCGCAGTGGTTGTGCTGACCCCCGACCCGACCTCGCTGACTGATGCCTATGCGCTGATTAAAGTGCTGTCACAGCAGCGTGATGTGCATCGTTTTATGGTCATCATCAACCAGACCGATGAAATTGACGGCCACATCACCTTTAAACGCCTGCTCTCGGTCGCCGACCGCTATCTTGATGTCTACCTTGATTATATCGGTTTTATTCCGCAGCACCCCTCCGTGCGTCAGGCCATTCAACAGCAGCGTCTGCTGACTGATTCCGACAGCGCGGTCGGCCCGCATCTGAACAGGTTATTCAATACCCTGCTTAGCCGTCCACGCGACCACTCACGCTCAGGCGGCTTGCAGTTCTTCTGGGAACGCTCGCTCTCTTCGACTCTGGATGAGATACCTGCTGAAGCAGCTCAGGGAGCCTCTTCGTGAACCCGGGTCATGCCGCCACATCCGGCGCTCTGACCGGGCTGTTGTTCGGCTGTGCCATCTGCCTGATCCAGAACATCCCGGTTGTGGATTCCCTGTTTCGTGTTTTTGTACTGACCTTTGCATGTGCATGGATGGGCGTCCTGCTGGCCTGGCTGAATCAGATTATCCCCGGCAAGATGGATCAGGACAGTGCCAAGCAAAAAAGTCAGCATTCTGATTCCGGTCTATGAGCAGCATGCCGCTATATGCTTCTGATCCGGCGCCGACGCCGGATCAGCTACTCGAGGAGTTCCTGCCTCTGGTGCGCTACCATGCCGACCAGCTGATGCGGCGCACACCGGATTCGATTGAGATGGGTGACCTGATCAATGCCGGTGTGCTCGGTCTGCTGGACGGGGCTCAGCGCTTTGATCATAGCCGCGATGTACAATTCAAAACCTTTGTCTCCTATCGCGTGCGCGGGGCCATGATCGACTACCTGCGTGCATTCGACTGGATGCCGCGCGGCCTGCGTGACCACGCCAAGGAGATGCAGGGTGCGTTTGCCGAGCTGGAGCAGTTTTATGGCCGCCCGGCCAATGAAGAAGAGATTGCCAGGCATCTGGAAATCAGTATTGATGAATACCGTCAGCGGCTGAATCAGGTACGCAGCATGTCGGTGGTACATTTCGATGACCTGCCAATTGCCGGCAATCAGGATGAAGACCTGAGTATTCTGGAAACGCTGGAAGGTGACCCCATGCTGGGTCCGGAACAACAGAATACGATGATGGAGTTTGTTGCACAGTTGGCCGACGCCATCAGCAAGCTGCCGACGCGCGAAAATGTGCTGATCACCCTCTACTACTATGAAGAGCTGACCATGAAAGAGATTGCCCTGATTCTGGGACTGACCGAATCACGTGTTTCACAACTGCACTCGCAGATGGTATTGCGCATGCGCTCACTGATGGGGCTGAATCTGTGATGGAAAATGTTACCCCGTTTCTCGACCAATGGCTCAGTATGATTATTGATGTCATATTGATTGCCGGGGTCTTTTTTCTCTGGCTGACCTGGTACCGCAACGGACGCCGCCAGCAGCAGCTGGAACAACTGCTGGCCACTACCGCACAACAGTTGGATGAAGCTACCCATCACCTGAATGAAGCCACCAAACTGATCTCCCGGGTGCAGCAGCAGGAAGAGGCCCGTCTGCAGAAAAAACACACCCCCACTCCACCTGAACCTCGCGTGGTGAAAAAACCGCGCCGCGAGGAAGCTGTCGCCAGAGCGGCACCGCCGCCTGCCACCCTGCCGCCGGAAAACAGTTCCCAGGCCACAATGATCCTGCGCATGAAACGCGAAGGCGAAACGCCTGAAGCTATTGCCGAACGTCTGGATATTCCTCTGGCCCAGGTCAAGCTGGTGCTGAAGATGTACGCCCCATCCAGCAAGTCGGCGGCTTAATTCCCTTCTGTTCTGACCATCAGGCCCCCCCGAATCCCGACAGCCCCGAATACCCGAAACCGGCTATTCAGATAATTCCAGTAAGGTCGCAAAAGCCATTTTAATCATTACACTCGGCCCTATGCAAAGGGGTTATTAAATTGAGTCGTTACATGATTCTAAAAAATCAGAAAATACTCAGCCTTGAACTGTCTATGGATGATGTTGAAGGCGCTATCGGTCGCGACTTCCGGGGCAAGAAGCAGGACTGTTATGAGATTCAGGACCTGAAACTCGATGCAGTGGTTTGTGCCGAAAAGCTGTTGCAGCAGTTGCATAAGGATGCAACGCCACGAAAAGAGATCCTGTTTTCGGCGCCAAAGCAACGCAAGCCGATTGCCAGATCCACCCAGCCGATCGCCCGCAAACCTGTAGCGCGATCTCAAAAGCCGATTGCGCGAAGCCCTATTGTCAGGAAACCGGTAGAGTTCACGCCGAACCAGCCCTTTGTACAGCCTGAGCGCAAGCCTTACAAAAAGCCAAAGCCCGGCCGCAACGATTTTATTGATGATCATTATTCTGCCTGGCTTGGCACCCAACCCTGTATCATCACCGGTCAGGTTGCTGAGCGGGGCATCGGCCCATACAACACACACTGCCACCATGTCCGGGGCTGGGCGCGAGGACGGCGGAATGACCATGCCCAAGTCCCTCTGGCAGGGCATCTGCACACCTATGCCAATCATAGTTATCACGTTCTGGGCAAGAGTGGCTTCCTGGAGAAGTGGAAAGAGCATATTTCCGATGACGTTGAGGATATTGTTGAATATTTTGACGCCCGCGCCAAGGCATTCAAAGAGCAATATGATGCTGAAATGAAAGGAGTCGAGCTAATAGCTGAATGACCGGATGCCCTGACACCTTATAATTGTGCTGCTTTGCTGATTCCACTCAAACCACAGCTGTTCCAATCACAATGAACTTGCATCCAATTCCAACCCAAACCAGCTCAAGACTTATCTGACCGGCTCCAGTTAGCCGTTTTTGCGCCGATTATGACCGGCAGGATGCGGCCCAGAGTGTGTGAAAAACAGGTCTGGGCCGGAAACAGCCGCTCATTTGTCGATAAAAACAACCTCATTCCAATAGTGCCCAGTTTTGTCCGGATTGGGGAACCAAACAGGCCTCGAACGAATGACCATAGTTGGCGTGCGCCGTGGAAAGGCGGCGATATCCCAGTGGGTGAAAGTCCCACCCGGCAACTTTTGCTCCAGCCGGAAGCAATCAGAGCAGTCATGGAGGTAACGAAATGGCTGAAGCCTCTGGTGTAGAGGGTCACATAGGTGACTTGGCGAGTGTGCAGGCCGTAACGTGAGTAAACGCTGAGCAATCCTCGAAAAGGACGATGCACAGGCCGACCCGTCCGCCAATGCGGGGAAGGCTGGAACGTCTGGTGTAGCGAGCAAAA
>MNWZ01000025.1 GCA_001871925.1 Zetaproteobacteria bacterium CG1_02_53_45 | reverse complement strand
CCAAGCCGATCAAGGTCGACGAGTTCATGGAGGCACTGGATGTGGCGCTGGAATTTGCAGAAAAAGAATCTGCCAGAAGCACGCAGGAGCCGAAATTATCATGATAAGTTCATCCGACATTCTTCAGGGAAAAATCCTGATCGTTGACGATCTGGAAGCCAATGTACTTCTGCTCTCGCGAATGCTGGCTTCCGCCGGTTATACTTCTGTCGCTTCAACGATGAACCCGCTCGAGGTCTGCGATCTGCATCGCCAGCACTGTTACGACTTGATCCTGCTCGACCTTCAAATGCCCGGTATGGATGGATTCCAGGTGATGGAGGGGCTCAAGGCAAGTGAACCGGACGGTTATCTTCCGGTGCTGGTCATCACCGCTCAACCGGCTCACAAACTGCGCGCGTTTAAAGCCGGCGCCAGGGATTTCATCGGCAAACCGTTTGAGATACCCGAAGTGCTGGCGCGCGTTCACAATATGCTGGAAATGCGCCTGCTGCAAAAGGCATTGCACAATTACAACGACGTGCTGGAACAACGCGTGTTGGAAAGGACTGCCGATCTTCAGGAAAACTATCTGGAAACCATTTTTACATTGACACGCGCGGCGGAATACAGAGATGAGGACACCGGTGCCCATGTGCTACGCATCAGCTATTACAGCCGTGAGCTTGCTGACATACTCGGCATGGAAAAAACGTTCGTTGAGCAGATATTTTTCGCGAGTCCGATGCATGACGTAGGCAAAATAGGCGTCCCTGACTATGTACTGCTCAAGCCGGGCCGTCTTGCCCCGGATGAGTGGGAGATCATGAAGGGGCACGCCGCGATGGGCGCGAAAATCCTCGGCAACAGCAAATCACCCTATCTCAAAATGGGGGCTGAGATCGCACTCAATCACCACGAGCGCTGGGATGGAGGTGGCTATCCGGCTGGTAAACGAGGTGAGACGATTCCACTGGCGGCGCGCATTATGAATATCTGTGATATTTATGACGCACTGCGCAGCAAGCGCCCCTACAAGCCCGCCTACGACCACGCGAAGACCATGGACATCATTAGATACGGCGATGGCCGCACCATGCCGGATCATTTTGACCCGGCCATCCTTGCCGCGTTCGTACAAAACCACCAAACGTTCTGTGATATCTTCGAGGCAAAAACGGCATAGGCTTTGAGGCGACCTTTGCTGCATTCAAGCAAGCCATCGTCCCCTCAATATGCCGATGATCCGGCTTGGCTATCGCGGATGCCGGCTTTTTCATCATTGACGTAAATTGAACAGGTCTAAAGTGACTCGTCAGATGATTTCCGGAGAAGTATCGAGTGCCCATTACTTTGCTCGGTTGCTGCTGTTGGTTTAACAGGCATCAGTTGGCGGGATTATTCCAAATGGGCGAAGATATGCTGTTAAACTTAAACTAGGCCGCTCTGCTGTAGTTTGTCGGCAAGTTTACGCAGGGCACGCCCCCGGTGTGATACCGATGCTTTCTGTTCAGGGCTGGCTTCGGCAAAGACCTTGCCCAACTCCGGTGAGAAAAACAGCGGGTCATAGCCAAAACCGCTTGAGCCCGACGGCTGCAGCATGATTTCACCTTCGACAAAACCATCGGCAACCATGCCGCTTCGTCCATCTGCAAAAGCCAGATGCAGTGAACAGACAAAACGGGCGTGACGATCGGATTGCCGGCTTAGTTCAGACAACAGTTTGTTGTTGTTATCGGCATCTGTGGCATCGGCTCCGGCAAAACGGGCCGAGTAGATCCCCGGCGCACCACCCAGAGCATCCACGCAGAGGCCCGAATCATCGGCCAGCGCCGGTTTTCCATTGGCTCGGGCAAAGGCCTCGGCCTTCTTTCCGGCATTACCGGCAAAGCTGTCGGCATCTTCGATGACATCGACAAATATCGTATCTTCGGTAGCTACCAGCTTGATACCCAACGCCCCCAGAATGGACTGGATTTCTTTGCGTTTCTTGGCGTTGTTGCTGGCAACGACAATATCCATCAGGCGGCAGCAACCGCTGCGTTCTGAATGATTGCCAGATCACTGATACCTTTGTCGGCCAGCACTTTGAGCTGCATGAACTCATCCCAGTGCAGCGGTTTATCTTCAGCCGTTGCCTGAACCTCGATCACGCCGCCATCAGGGGTCATGATAAAATTGGCATCCATGGCTGCCTGTGAATCTTCCGAATACTGCAGATCCAGCAGTGGTAAACCTGCAACAAAACCGCAGCTGACTGCTGCGAGCTGTCCGTGAATCGGATCTTTTTCAAGCGTACCGTCGGCGAGCATCTTGTTGACGGCGATGCGCACTGCCACCCAGCAGCCGGTGATGGCTGCCGTGCGGGTGCCGCCGTCAGCCTGCAGTACATCGCAATCCAGACTGATCGTGCGCGGGCCCAGCATATCCAGATCAACCACGGCTCTGAGCGAGCGGCCGATCAGACGCTGGATTTCAACCGTGCGTCCTCCCTGTTTGCCGCGTGCGGCTTCACGGCCGCCACGGGTGTGCGTGGCGCGAGGCAGCATACCGTATTCAGCAGTCACCCAGCCTTTTTCAGTGCCGCGCAGAAACGGCGGCTGGCTGTTCTCCACACTGGCTGTACACAGAACCCGTGTATGGCCGAAGGAGATCAGTGCACAGCCTTCGGCATAGCGGTTGAATGCTGTATCAATGGAAACGGGGCGTAGTGCATCCGCCCTGCGGTCTGCGCGCATTTCAGGGCCCCTGGTGTTACTTGTTTTCCAGCCAGGCTTTCAAACTTGCGGCATCTTTACCGCCGGAGGCGATGCGACCATCACCGGCAATCATGGTTGGCGTGCCGTTGATGTTCAGTTTATGGGCGATGGCAGAGATCTCATCAATGGGGGCTGTGCAGGTGGCTTTCTCTGGAACAAATTTTTCCAGCATGACTTTCAGCATCATTCCATGCTGATCCTTGCTGCACCAGATCGCTTCGGATTTTGCGCGCGACTGCGGATGCAACTGCACAAGCGGGTAAAGGAAGGTGTACACTTTTACGCCGGTCAGGTTTTTCAGTTCTTCTTCAAGCTTTTTGCAGTACGGGCAATCCGGGTCAGTGAAAACGGCCAGCTTCAACGTGGCATTTTTATCGCCGGAAACGATGGCCTTATCAACAGGCAGGGTACTCCAGTCGATGCGGTTGATCTCTTCCAGGCGCTCACGTGTCAGGTCGCGACGGCTCTCAATTTCAAAAATATGGCCGCCGGAGATCAGATGTTCGCCGTTCTTGTCACTGTAGAAGATATTCCTGTCTACCTGCAGCTCATACAGGCCATTGATCGGGGACTTGCGCACGGTATCAATAGTCAGTGACGGGATCGCTTTTTTGATGCGGTCGGTTGTGGCCTTGTCCGCTTCAGCTCCGGGGGTGGCCATTGCCTGGGATGCAAACAGCATGGTTATAATGAGTAGAAAAATTCGCATGAAAACTCCTCAGTGAACAGATTATCCGCATCATGCAGAGAGAAGCCTCATCTGTGAAGGGGAAGTGGCTGCGCTTACGGGTGTAATCCGCTGAGCACCTGTTGGGAAAAGCTTTCATCACTCCAGTTGCGCGGGCCACGGTGCAGCTGGCTGACTGAGCCGTCGGCGGCTACCACAATGGTGGAGGGGAGTGCACGCACGCCAAGCTTTCTGGCCTGTGCCTCGTCGCTCAGCAGTACAGGACGATTGATCTCTTTCTCTTTCAGGAACGAAGCTGCATCTTCACTGTGCTGATCCAGGGATACCATCACAACCTTCAGCGCCGGATTCCTTTCAGTCCAGTTGGAGAACGCCTTCATCTCTGTTCTGCATGCCGGGCACCATGATGCCCAGAGGTGAACCACGACCGGTTCACCCTGCATCTCGGCCAGTGAAAACATTTTGCCGTCCTTATCCATCCATTTGAATTCGGCAGCAAAGGCCGGTGATGAGGCCAGCAGCAGTATGAGAGCGGTTATCCATTGTTTCATTCGTTTCTCCGTTGCAGCAGTAGTCGCACAAAGGCGCGAAATCTTGCAGATGTTGGCACGCCGCGCCATCATCCCGCGTCATGCGTAAAGTCGTTGCCGTTTTTCTGACCTGGTCATTGCTGATTATCAGCAGTGCTCCGCTGTCTGTTGAAGTCGCCGATTGCGCCATGCCCGACTTTGAACGTATCCATGAGCAGGGCATGGATGAACATGCCCACCATATGAATCATGATGCCTCTGTCAGCACAGATCAGGGTCATGAACATCGTGTGGCATTGATGAGTGACTGGCAGACAGACCGCATTGAGTGCGGTTGCGGCTGCCATCGCAATATCGATTCGCTTCCCCACCTGCTGGCGCCGCATGCGATCAGCAGTGCCGGATTCCAGGCCGGTGTCACCTCTGTCTCGCTGTCGGTTAAGCCTGCGGCGATCTGGCTGAGCGCTGCAGCACTTGTGCCTCTGCCCCCTCCACAACTGGTTTAATGTTTTTCTGAGTCGGCAAATCGCCCCTGTGGACGGTTTGTTTGTATGTTTGGTTTCGGGGGTGTCCCCCAAAGCCTCTGCGCACGCCTACAAAACATGAACTATGGAGATAACATGACGTATCTTAAATTCTTGACCATCGCGGCCGCGATGATCTTGAGTAGCATTTCTTTTCAACAGCAGATTCAGGCCAGTGAGTGCGGCCTCTCCTGCTGTATTGCAGCCGGTGTTGACGGTGTCGGCTCCAATGTCGGCCTGACTGCTTCACTGCAGTACGACACGATGTATATGAGAACCAACAAGCAGGGGACAACCAAGGTTGCTCCTGCAGCGATTATTGCCAACGCGCTGGCAGGGCGTGCGGGTATGTATGCTGTATCCTCGCGTATGACGATGCAGAAGATCGCTGCCAATCTTGCCTATCGCATGGATGAGGATAATGCCATTATTCTGACCGTTCCGTATGTGATCAATGATATGGATATGCTGATGGGGATGAAGATGATGCCGATGTCGCCGATCACCTATTCCACCTCTGCAATGCCAACGATAGAGGGGCTTGGCGATGTGTCGCTGATGTATATGCGGGATGTGTATAAGGATGCGGATATTCGCACCCGTCAGCGCCTGTCGCTCGGTTTCGGTGTAAAGGCTCCGACAGGCAAGTCCAAAGCGCGCAATGCAAATAATAACAGGCTTGTGCATATGATGATGCAGGCCGGTACAGGCGCCTGGGACGGGGTGCTTGCTGCCAGCGGCACCATGGCGTTCGGTGAGCATGCAGATGGCGGCGCGCAATGGATGCTCTCTCCTTCCGTGTTTTACCAGATCAATACGCGCAATGCGCTGGGTTATAAAGTGGGCAATCGTCTGAATTATGATTTGTCTGCCCGTTACCGCGTGACTTCCGCATTCAATGTGAAGCTGGACCTGAACGGAGTCGCATCCGAACTCGATTCAACAGACGGCACGATTGATGCGGTGGCAGGCCCGACAGTCGTGGCATACCAGAATGTGATGGGTAATGTGCTCGATAACGTCGCTAATACCGGGCTTAACTCGCTGTTTATCTCTCCGGGCTTCCAGTGGGTAGTCGGTGATGGTTATGCGGTCAGTGGCGAATACCGCATTCCGGTTTACCAGAATGTGAACGGTATCCAGCAGGTCACTGACAACTGGTTTTTCCTGCGTTTGAGCAAAGCATTTTAATAAAGGGACAGGGAGTCTGATATGAACGAACAATTTTCTGAAGAGCGTCGTAAAATGCTGATCGGTGCCGGTGCACTCGGTGCCACAGCGCTTGCAGCAACTACATTGGGTAGCCACGTGGCATTGGCCGAAGGCATGGCCGAGCATCATCACCATGCAGCTGCAGGCGGCAAACATCTGGAACTGGCCAAAGCACTGCATCACTGTGTTGCCACGGCTGAAGCCTGTATCGATCACTGCCTGGATTCATTCAAGACAGGGGACACTGCCCTGGCCGATTGTGCTATCAGCGTGCAGGAGACCATGGCGTTTTGTACAGCCCACGCCAAACTGGCCTCGTATAATTCAAAGTATCTGAAGAGCATGATTGAGCTGGGCATGCAGGTGTGTGACGACTGTGAAAAACAGTGCCGCAAGCATGAGAGACATCCGTCCTGCAAAGCCTGTGCGGATGCGTGTGCAGACTGCATCAAGGCGTGCAAAGCTTACACTGCGTAAATCTTGTAACAGCGGGGTAGTGTTGCACTGCCCCGCCAACTAAATATGCCAACCGATAGAGGGATATATGAAAGTAAAAATGGTAATAATGACAGCACTGATGCTGGTCATGCCTTCACTGGCAGCAGCAGAAATCACGATTGAAGATGCATGGGTGCGTATGCCGCCACCGGTTGCCGATACAGCGGCCGGTTATATGGTGATGCGTAACTCCGGTGATCAGGATGTCGAGATCAAAGGCGTTACAACCGACGCTGCCAAACAGCCCGAATTTCACAGCACCAGCGAGCATGCCGGTATGATGCATATGATGAAGATGGAGAAAGTGATTGTTCCTGCTCATGGCGAACTTCACTTTGGCACCGGTGGTAACCATCTGATGCTGATCGGTCTGACCGGTGAGCTGAAGGCCGGTAGCTATGTGATGATGACTGTTGAAACAGCCGATGGTGAAAGCATCATGGTGCATGCCGAAGTGCGTGATATGCGCGGCGATATGGATCACAGCGGGGATCACAGCGCTCATGACATGATGGATCATGGCGATATGCAGCATCACAACCATTAATCAGCCTGACAATATCGATGATACTGCTGCTTGCCGATAGAGGTGGGACACGCAGAATGGGCGGGGATAACAGCTATGTTATCCCCGCTGTTTTTTTTACGGCAGTTGAAATCTGAAGGAAGAGGGCACTCATGAAAGTTACTGTTCGACTGTTATCCCTGCTTGCACTGCTGGGTCTCTCCGCCTGTGATCTTGATCGTCATGAAATGCATGAGGCGAGGCAAAGCCTCTCCTATACGCTGGAAATGCATCATATCCATATGCTGATTAATCACTCCCTGCAAATGGCCGCCCAGGGGGCGGATATGAATCTGCAGGACGTGCAACTCGGCTCTACCCTGCTGATGAAATCATCCGAACTGCTTAAACGTGCCATGTCCGGCCCCGAAATGGCTCAGTTGCACAAATTGGGCAATGCCGGAAAACCGTTGATGGAAATGACGCATGCGCTGGCGGATAAGGCGACACTGTTGATGGAAGAGATGAAGAAGCTCTCTGGCAAGAGTGCAGACAAGGATGCTATTCGTATGCTCAACCATGCCATTGAAGCTGCAGCAGCAGGAAGCAGTATGATCATGCTCGGGCAACAGGGTATGGCCGGTGATATCGACGCGGTGATGGTCAATCATGGTCAGTCCATGCTGGGGGAAGCATCCGGAATTATGAAGGATATTTCCGGTGCGGCGGAATATAAAGTCTTGGTCAATCAGGTTGTGCATATGTTGATAGGCATTCCGGACATACCGGTTTTATCCGGTGAAGAAGCCAAGCGGTAATCAGGGAGCAGAGATGTCATCGTTTTTTTCCAGACTGAAACAGGGGCTGTCGCGCAGTCGAGACACCCTGGCCAAGATGGTGCCCGGCGGCACTGTAGATGCACTCACTGAAGAGCAGTGGATGGATATTGAAGACGGCCTGATTATGGCCGATTGCGGTGCCGATCTCGCCGCCCAACTGGTGAAAAAAGCGCGCAAGCGGCGCGGGGCATCGGTTGACGTATTGAAGGAGTCGATGGTTTCCATGTTGCCGCAAGCGGGTCCTGTAAACACTGCGACATCAGGGCCGTTTGTGCTGCTGGTCGTCGGCGTTAACGGCACAGGCAAAACGACCACAATCGGCAAGCTGGCCACGCTGTTCCGCCAGCAGGGCAAATCGGTACTGGTCGGAGCAGGCGATACCTTCCGCGCCGCCGCTGTCGAGCAGTTGGCTGTCTGGGTGAAACGCGCCGGTGCCGATATGGTGCGCCAGCATGAAGGCGCTGACCCTGCCGCAGTTGCATTTGATACGGTACAGCGCGGCGTGGCGCGAAACTACGATGTGGTCATTGTTGATACGGCGGGTCGTGTACAGACCGATCGCGGTCTGATGGATGAACTGGCCAAGGTACGTCGTGTGATTACCAAGGCCTATCCCGAAGCGCCGCATGAAGTATGGCAGGTGGTGGATGGCGGAACCGGGCAGAATGCCGTTGCGCAGGTGGAGAAGTTCCGTGATGTGGCCGGCACATCAGGGCTGATTGTCACCAAACTGGATGGTTCCGGTAAAGGCGGCATTGTGTTGCAGTTGTCGCACAAGTTCGGCTTGCCGATCCGTTATGTCGGTGTCGGTGAAACACTGGAAGATCTGATGGAGTTTAACGCCGAGGCATTTGTCAGCGGCCTGTTACCCGAAGAAGTAGCCGAATAAGGTTTCTGATCAGCTGCCGGTTTTATCGCCAGGCAGACGCACTTCGTTCAGCGAACGGTTTTGCTCAATCAGTCTGGAGTCTCTGCATCCAGATCCACGTGCGCATTCAGTTCCTGCTCAAGTTAGTGACTCCGGATAAGCGTGATTTATCGCCCGCTGCGTATTCCGGTGAAGTCGGCACCTGATTCCAGTCGAACGCGACACCCTATTCCGGTGAAGTCGACACCCCCTTTGGGAGCCTGTAGCTGATCTGATCTGGACTGGTGCTACTCTGCGGGGTGTTTTTGGATGGTCAATGTTGCGTTCTTTTTTCTCATGGATTCACCCTTCAAGTTGATCTTGTAAGCGCTGTGAACGAGGCGGTCGAGGATGGCATCAGCCAGGGTCGGATCGCCGATGTATTCATGCCAGGATTCGACCGGGAGTTGGCTGGTGACGATGGTTGATTTGAGGCTGTTCCGATCCTCCAGTATCTCCAGCAGGTCATGCCGCTGCGGCCTGGTCATGGCAGCCAGA
>MNWZ01000064.1 GCA_001871925.1 Zetaproteobacteria bacterium CG1_02_53_45 | reverse complement strand
AAACGCCGGAAAACGCCGGAAAAATGACTCAACCTGGAGAAACCCGCAGGAAGAACGAAAATTAAAACGATAAATCCAACGGCTTAGGCGCTGACATTCAATTTTTCTCAGACTTTTGCAAGTGGCTCTACTATAGCATCAATTGGCCATATAAGAATTCCCCCCAGAATCCCTAATATGTAAAACTTATATCTATTCAATATGACGCACTCCTAGATTGCGATCGTTGATATGCAGATTTACTGGGGGCATGAGGAAAAGCAAGCGTTTTCGTCTGCCCACTTAATCTTCAATGGAAAAAATTCATATCGAATTCGATCTTCAGTGAAACAACACAGATTCAAGACATTGTTAGTTAAACTTCTAACTCTGAGAATTTGGGTCACGGCATTACGCCGGGTCAAAACTCTTTCAATATCAGGCTGCGACACCTATAGCGTCGCGATCGATCAGCCACTCGCCATCAGCAATTGCGGCAATCGGCAGTCTCTCCCCTGCTCTTATGCGTGCCAGAGCCTCCGTCTTGCCCTTGCCTGTTACCATCAGGATGCGATGACGGGCAGCATTGAGCACAGCATACCCCATACTGACACGCTCAGGCGGCGGTTTCGGTGAACCATGGACAGGCACTGCCAAACGTTTGTCCTGCAGGGCGGGATTAGCCGGAAACAGGCTGGCTGTATGGCCGTCCTCGCCCATGCCGAGCAGCACAATATCCATAACAGGGGCAGCTGCGAGCAGCTCTGCATAAGCTTCAGCCGCAAGCTCAGGCCCCAACTCGGCCGGCATGCGGTGGATCTGCTCAGGCGGCACCGGCACATGGGCCAGCAGCGCAGCATCGGCCATCGTGTCATTGCGCTCGCCATGACCAACCGGCAGGCAGCGCTCATCGCCGAACCAGATATGCAGCGACTGCCACGGTAGCTCCATATCACGCAGCAGTTCATAACAGCGTTTCGGGGTCGAACCACCGGCCAGTACCAGATGACAGACACCGTTTGTAGCTACGCCATCGGAGCAGAGTTCGGCCACCCGCCCGGCAGCGTATCCGGCCAGGATTTCCGGGTTTTCAAACAGCTGTTCGGACATCACTCTGCATCTGTAGCAGCAGCTTTGATCGCGTGGCCACCGAAGCCGGCGCGCTGGGCATTCACAATCTTGCCGGCAAATGCATCTTTCTGGCGGCTGCGGAAACGCATCTGCAGAGCCAGAGTCAGCACAGGTGTCGGAATACCCAGATCAATCGACTCATTGACCGTCCAGCGCCCTTCACCGGAATCATCCATCCAGTCGGACATACTGGAGAGATCTCCATCCTGCTCCAGCGCATCGCCGGTCAGATCCAGCAACCAGGAGCTGACCACGGAGCCGTGCTGCCAGACGCGGGAAATCTGGTGCATATCCAGATCAAACTCTTCCTTGGCCTGCATCAGCTCAAACCCTTCGGCAAACGCCTGCATCATGCCGTACTCGATACCGTTGTGGACCATCTTGACGAAGTGGCCCGCACCAACCGGTCCGACATGGCCCCAGCCCTTGCCGTCGTTGGAAGCCAGTGTGGTCAGTGCCGGTGCAATCAGTGCAATCGCTGCATCGGCGCCGCCTATCATCAGGCTATAGCCGTTCTTGAGTCCCCAGACGCCACCGGAGGTGCCGCAATCGGCAAACAGGATACCGTGGCCTGCCAGTTCGACTCCACGGCGCTGACCTTCCTTGTAGTTCGAGTTGCCGCCATCGATAATCAGGTCACCGCTTTCCACGCCGGCCTGCAGCAATGCCGCGATGGTCGAATCGACGAACTGGTGCGGCACCATCACCCAGATCACACGCGGCGCCGGTAACTGCGCGATAACATCCTGCAAATCGGCCGCTGCAGTGACTGCATTAAATTCAGCCGCCAGAGCCTTGCCCGGAGCAGCATCGACATCATAAGCCACCACATCGTGGCCGCCGCCTGCCAGCCGTTTTACCATATTGCCGCCCATGCGACCCAATCCAATCATTGCCAGCTTCATACTCATCTCTCCATTCATTTTTTTATATTGCATAACAGGTCAGCAGTTCCAGCGCCTGTCCCTGTCACTCATCCACAGCTTCACCACCGGCCAACAGTTCACCGGCATCCATAATTACGTTGTAGCGATCACGCGCCACCTGCATCAGACGCTCGGCAAATTGCGGCCGGTCCATCAACACCTTGCAAAAATCGCGCTTATTCATGGTATAGATGGCGCAGTAGGTCAGCGCCCGCACTGTTGCCCGCCGCCGCTTGGTCATCAGCAGACTCAATTCACCGAACACCTGACCGGCCTCAAACACCGTTTTCAACTGCCCTTTGCGGTCAAGCACCTCAACCCTGCCCTGATCGAGTATAAACAGTTCACTGCCCACGGAATCGAATTGCGTGACCTCGTCCCCTGCATTGAATACCTTGGGTTTGAGCATCATGGCAAAGGCCTGCAACATGTTTTCATCACTGTCTGCAAACAGCGGCACCCGTGCCAGCGCCTGCCTTGGCTTGCGCGCCAGCCAGCGACGGTGCTGCCGCCCCAACAGATCGAAGGCCGCTTTCGGCCCCCAGGAGCCGAACGGATAATTCGGAAAGTCAGCCGCTTTTCTGGAAGACCAGGCATCAAGTACCGGCTGCACAATAGACCAGGAGGTTTCCACCAGATCGGAGCGGGAGAACAACGAGGCATCACCGCGCATACAGTCGTGCAACATGGTTTCATAACCGGTGCCCGGATGCACGGTAAAGGCCTCGTCATACTCGAAATTCATATTGACCTTGCGCATATGCATCGACGGCCCCGGTCGTTTGGCCAGAAAGCGCAGCTCAATACCTTCATCGGGCTGGATACGGAAAATCAGCTGGTTGGCTTCCAGCTGGTCGGCAGCCGGCGTGCCTCTGAAGGTGAATTCGGGCGCCCTGCGGAACTGCACGACAATCTCGGTCGACTTGGTGCGCAGCCCTTTGCCCGAACGCAGGAATACCGGCACGCCATGCCAGCGCCAGTTATCAATACGCAGCTTCAGCGCAGCATAGGTCTCGGTATTAGAATCGGGATCAACCAGATGCTCCTGCCGATACGCTTTCGCCGCCGTCCCGTCCGGCTGCACCCCGTCGCCGTATTGGCCACGCACGACATTGTCCGGCACATCTTCCGGTTTCATGATGCGCACCGCACTGAGCAGCTTGAATTTTTCATTGCGGATCGCTTCGGCGTCAAAGGATACAGGCGGTTCCATACAGAGGTAGGCCATCATCTGGAACAGGTGATTCTGGATCATGTCGCGAATCACACCGGACTTATCATAATAACCGCCGCGCCACTCCACGCCGACCTGCTCGGTAGCCGTGATCTGGATATGATCGATATGGGTACGGTTCCACAACGGCTCGAACATGCCGTTGGCAAAGCGGAAGGCGAGCAGGTTCTGCACGGTCTCCTTACCCAGATAATGGTCGATACGGTAAACCTGACTCTCCTTCCAGTAAGAGAGAATTTCCCGGTTCAGGGCCCTTGCCGAAGAGAGATCCGAGCCAAACGGTTTTTCAACAATGATACGCCGCCAGCCGTCATGTTCATCATTGAGCCCGACCGACTCAAGGCCGGTCGAAATCATACCGAATACGGATGGCGGTGTGGCCATGTAAAACAGCACATTGCCGCCGATATCGTGGCGGCCGTTGAGTGCCTGCAGAAACGATTTAAGCTGATGGAAGGCGCGCGCATCATCAAAACGCCCCTTCATATAGTGGATTCTGTCGCAAAAAGCTGCCCACACAGCACCATCAAATTCTTTCTGGCGCGAGTATTTGCGCACATCGACACTCATCTTGTCGCGGAAACTATCGCTGGTGAAATCATCCATGGCCATGCCGAGAATGGCAAAAGAGTCCGGCAGCAGATGATCGCAATAGAGGTTGAACAGGGAGGGAATCAGCAATCGTTTGGTCAGATCACCGGATGCACCGAAAATCACCATGGTACAGGGATCGGGGGCATCCTCCTGCAGATTCAGCGCGGTGAAAAAATCCTGGGATAGTTCCTGGTCGCCTGGATTGTCCATAAGGTTCACTTCCAGAATAGCGGGCTCGCCGCGAGAGATTGCATCCAGCTGTCAAATAAAAAAATGCTGCACCAACCTACTCCGTCCCGGCCTGCCGTGCCAGCCAAATCAGTTCAATCAGCTTTCCCGACGCAGCAGCTATCCGCCCAGCAAAACATTGAAGCTGTGATGCACACGCCGCATCCGTTCCAGCAATGTGGCCGGATCATGAATGGCAGCATGGCGACGCAGCGTTTCCCATTCGGTGGCTGACGCATCATTAGGCAACTTGCCGATCGAGCGCCACAGCTCCACGCGCAGTGCATTCTCCATCTGACGATAATCGAGGTAGGTGGCAGCCAGCCAGCCGGCCTCCTGCCTCCATATTTCCGGTGCGCACTGCGGCAACGCATTGAACACATCAACCGTTCTGCGCCCCACGCCCCCAAATGCCAGGCGCGCATACTGGGCAAGAAATTCAATATCCACCAAACCACCGGCATCATGTTTAAGGTTGATGATGTCACTACCCTTGCTGGCCAGGTGATCAATCATCTTGCGGCGCATCCCGACCACATCGGCAGCCAGCGCAAGCCGGTCCCGCGGCAGATCGAGCACCTCTTGAATCGCCAGCGCCACAGCTTCCCTGGCCGACCGAGGTCCTGCCACCGGACGCGCCCTGCACAGTGCCTGATGTTCCCAGCTATGGGCCTCATGGCGCTGATAGTGCTTGAAGCCGGCCATATTGGTGACCAGTACGCCTGAACTGCCCGACGGGCGCAGGCGTGCATCAAACTCAAAACCTGCACCGAATGGCGATTTTCCGGTGAGATACTGGATCATGCGCCGGCCAATGCGCTGGGCATGTTCGCCCATACTGCGGCGCCCCAACATGGCTGACGGTTCATCGTGTACCAGTATAAACACCATATCGAGATCGGAGACCATGCCCATCTCATGCGAGCCATGTTTACCCATGGCCAGTGCCACGAACGGGAAATCGGCAGGCAGTTTCATCTCATGCAGACAGAGCCGCAGGACAGCCGCAGTAGCCGCATCAGTCATATCTGCCAGCCAGCCACCCACAGTCATGGCATCGGCTGAGTGCGCATCCACGGCCAGCGCGCAAAGCAGTCTGACCCGGTCCACCCAGTGGCCGATATCCGCCAGTGTCTGTTCCACATCAGCGAAATTATTCAACCCATCCAGCCGGGCGCATATATTCCGGGCATCGCTTTCGCTGTGTTCGCTCATCAGCGGCCACTCCAGCCAGGATGGATCGCTGACAATATGATCGGCCAGATAACGGCTGGCCGAGAGTACGCCGATCAGCCAGTCCAGCACGCCCTGATGCGTAGCCAGCATATCGATCCAGGTTGCCCGTCCTGAAATCGAGTGAACCAGTTCGGCAAATGCCTCCAGCGCAGTGATGCCGTTTTCATCATCCAGCCAGCGCGGCATCGCCTGTGCCAGAATACGTTCCACCTCTGCCCGGCTGCGCTCGGGCAACAGACCGCGGGACAGGCAGCCGTCGATATGTCCAAGCGCCAGATACAAACGCTCCCGCTCTGTCTCAGCCAGTGATTCCAGCTCTTCATGTTTTCCGGAAAGCCAGCCACGCCCCTCCTGCTTCTCTTCACCCACCGGTTTGACGAATTTGCTGAAGGCATCCTCAACAATGGCCGCATGGTGAACCATCTGCTGTTCAACATCTGTGATACCGGTTGCGCGGCCGAGATAGTCGGCATAACCATCCGGCAAACGATGCGTCTGTTCGCCCCTGCGGGACTGAATGGCGTGCTCAATTCTGCGCCAGAAGCGGTAGCCCGCTTTCAGTCCATCGACATCTTCATCCCCTATAACCCCGGCCAGCTGCAGCAGATCGATCGCCTGCATGCTCGGCTGAACTCTCAGCCCGGGATTTCTGCCACCGTGCAGCAACTGCATGGACTGGATAATAAACTCGATCTCCCGGATGCCGCCTCTGCCCCGCTTCACATCATAGCCCGGTGCAATGCCGCCACTGCCGGCCTGCCCGTCAATGCGGCGCTTCATCTCGGCCAGTGCTGCCACGGTCGTATAATCGAGATAACGGCGATAAATGAACGGCGCAACCCCCTCAACAAAGGACTGGCCGAGCCCGGCATCTCCGGCTACAGGGCGCGCCTTGATCAGCATCGCCCGCTCCCACGTCTGCCCGTATTCAAGGTAATGGTTTACTGTGCCATCCAGATCCAGCGCAATGGCGGCTGCGTCGCCGCCGGGGCGCAAGCGCATATCAACAGGCCAGACGATGCCGTCCATGCTGCGTTCGCTCATCAGGCGAATCAGCATACGCGAGAGATGCATATAATATTCGGCTGCCGGAAGCGACTGGCGACCGCCTGTGGTCTGCCCCTCACCCTGCCAGACAAACAGCGGATCGACATCGGACCCCAGATTCAATTCCCGACCACCGAGTTTACCCAGACCGATGACGCAGAATGCGCCGCCCTCGAGATGCCCGTAGCGCGAAGCAATCAAACGTTCCGCCATGCTCAGTGCCTGATTCAGCAAGCCTGAAGCCAGATCGGCAATCGCCCGGCAGGAGGCATCCATGTCACCATAGAGCCCCATCTCCCACCAGATCAGGTGTCGGTGCGCACGATGCTTGCAACGGCGCAGATGGGCCATACATGTGACAAGCTCGCTGCTGTCACATGCCGGCACCCAGAAATCACCGGCATCAGGCAGCAGCGCCTGGGCCAGCGGCTTAAACAGCAGCACACACTCATCAGCAGTAGCCGAGCGCATCAGCGCCACAAATTGCTGTGAACAGCCATACACGCGGCGAATATCGTCATGCAGGTTTTCCGGTGCATGGAGAAGCATGAAATCAATCTGATCGGTCATTGCAAAACTATACGCTGCATTTCAGACAGAACAAACTTAACTCCGGTGAATCCGGACCGATAAATAAAACAAAGCGGGACTAACAAACCGGCCCGCAAAAGCACAACAAGGAAGGTCCTCTGCGATGAGATATCATGCTATCGAATTAACCGGTCTCTCCAGCTTTGGCGAGAGTACTATCATCAGAATGGGAAACCCGTGGTGCGTGCAGAAAATAACCGACCATGTACTGTTTTCGACACATCCCGGTCCGTGGATGCTGATTGAGCGTGAGCATTTTCAACGCTGGGTGAATCTCAGTGCGGATGCGAACTTCTCCATCCGCTGGAAAGGGTGGTTACAGTGACCAGTCCGTTTATATCCTTAATACCTTAGCAGTGTCGATGCGCCGTCTGTCGACAACTGGAATGACATACCATGGCGACACAAATAAACCGCTTGCGGCCCGGCCATGTCGATAGACAAAAGCCCGCCATGTTCGCGACAAAGCCCCTCGCCAATTGCTTTATAGTTCACCGCTGGCTGCGGCGGCTGGGAAGCGCATCCGACAGTCATCAGAACAGGAAGAGTCACCGATAGCAGGATCAGTTTTTTCATTGGATTCATGGCCTTCTCCCTTGTGTAAAAAAACCGAGGGTCAACGATTTTGTGCGGCAAGTATAGTGAGCCTCTTGCAAAAGTCTTCAATCCTGCTGAATTGAGCCTCTGAGAAGAGGCGAAAAAACTCCCTTCTGGTAGGGTAAGTCATCGACGACAACCAAACCCGAAAGGAGATCAAAGATGAATCATCTTCGAGAGGGATTATCACAGAGCTGGCTAATAATTCAAGGATCGCTGTTTCCCTGGCTACAGGAAGAGCTTGGACCGCTGACTGAGAAGCAGCAGCAGTTTGTGATGATTCTTGAGCTTATCCGGATTGAAGAGCATCTGAATGATTACTATGGC
>MNWZ01000113.1 GCA_001871925.1 Zetaproteobacteria bacterium CG1_02_53_45 | reverse complement strand
GGTTACATCGTTCGGGCACATTGGGGTATTGAAAACAATCTGCATTGGGTGCTGGATTATGCTTTTGATGAAGATTCCAACCGTGCACGAAAAGGAAATAGCGCGGCAAATATGGCAGTGGTTCGGCATATTGCTTTGAATCTGATCAAAGCCGATACATCATCCAAAATCGGCATTAAGAATCGAAGGCTTAAAGCTGGATGGGATAATGATTATTTGGAAAAACTGCTAATGGGAAAGTAACAGTTTTAATGCGATTGCCCTGTGGACAACCCTCTTTCTGGTTGCCGGCTGCCTGATCATCAGTATTGTGATTTTCAAATTGATCGGACTGCCCCGTTGACCTGAAAGATCAAAAAGGTTGTCGCAATTTCAGAGCTGTGCTGCTCCGTACATGGCCAGAAGCACGGTCACGACCACGGAAAATATGATGATGCTGAGCACAATCCATTTGCCGTAGTTATACCATTTATAATCACTGAGTTTCTTGCCTGTTTTTTCCTGCCAGTTGGTTACCAGAACCACTGCAACAAGGATGGCAAATACGAGGAAAAGACCAATAGCATTATTCATGGGGCGCATATTAACCAAAAGTTCCGGCAAATGAACCATGAAATATAAATATTTCGCGATTCAGACATAATTCAGCAATCGACAGTAATCTTCGCCCTGCTCAATGCAGTTTAATGGAGGTGGCAGCATGCAACAAACAATCAAGGTATGGGACATTTTTGTACGCCTGTTTCACTGGTCACTGGTGATCTTCTTTATTCTGGCCTATCTCACCGGTGAAGGCGATCTGGAAAACGTGCACGCATGGCTCGGTTACACCATCGGCGGCCTGATCACCGCCCGTATCATCTGGGGCATCATTGGCACCAAACATGCGCGCTTCTCCGATTTCGTATATAGCCCTTCCGAGATCAAGGCATACCTGCAGAGCCTGATGACCCGTCACCCGAAACATTATCTCGGCCATAATCCGGCCGGTGGGCTGATGGTGGTGATTATGCTGGTTATGCTTGCGCTGGTTACCTGGAGCGGACTTGAAACGTATGCTGCTGATGGCAACGGGCCGCTGGCCAGTACATCACTGCAAATCTCGACTGCTCAGGCGGATAGTTGGGAGCATGGCGAAAACCACAGGGGAGGCGATGAGTTCTGGGAGGAAATCCACGAATTCACTGTTAACCTGATGCTGCTGCTCATATTCTTACATATCGTCGGTGTTTTTGCCTCCAGCTTCCTGCACGGCGAAAACCTGCCGCGCGCCATACTGACCGGCCGCAAAACCATTCAGGATGATGAGCCTGCTCCTTAACCAAATTGTTCCATCAGCTGTTGGTATAGCTGGCGTGTCCGCGCATCCATACAGGCGAAGATAATCTGCTGCGGCCCGCTATGGGTTCGCTGGAACTCCGAACAGGTTTTCACCGCAATGCGTGAGGCCCGTTCAATCGGATAACCGTAAACCCCGGTCGAGATAGCGGGAAAAGCGACCGAGTTTGCCTGTTTTGCCAGTGCCAGCGTCAGGCTGTTCAGGTAACAACAGGCCAGCAGTTCCGCCTCACCGCGGTCACCGCCGTGCCAGACCGGACCGACAGTATGGATGGCCCACCTGGCTGACAGGTTATAGGCGCCGGTAATTTTCGCATTGCCGGTCGAACAACCGTCCAGAGTGCGGCACTCAGCCAGGAGTTCAGGGCCTGCCGCCCGGTGAATCGCAGCATCCACGCCGCCACCGCCAAGCAGACTGGGATTTGCTGCATTGACGATGACATCCACCTGCAGGGTGGTGATATCGGCCTGAATCGCTTGCATACTGTACATGGACTGAGTTTAGCAGCTATGCATGGATACGAAAGCCGCTCGCAAAGCGCGTCAGCCAGCGTATGCTTTCAGCCTCATACAGGAGGTTCTGATGCAGCTTTCACTGAGCACATGGCAGGAGGTCGACGCTTATCTCGAGCGCTCCACCGGCATTATTATTCCTATCGGCTCAACCGAACAGCATGGCCCCAATGGCCTGATCGGGACCGATGCAATCTGCCCCACCCGCATTGCCGCCGGCATTGAAGAAAAAACAGATGTGCTGATTGCCCCGACCATCAACTACGGCATGGCACAACACCACATGGCCTTTGCCGGCACAGTGACACTGAAACCATCCACCCTGATCAGCCTGGTTTGTGATGTGATTGAATCGCTGCAGCAACATGGCTTTAGCCACTTCTATTTCATCAACGGACATGGCGGCAATATTCCGGCTCTCGGCACGGCCTTTTGTGAGCTCTATCATGCAGCCAGCAGAAGCCGCAGCTCATCACCGCGTTGCCGGCTGGCAAACTGGTGGCGCAATGACCACATCACCGCCCTTGCTAGGGAACTGTATGGGGAAGCCGAAGGGCATCATGCGACCGTCAGCGAAGTCGCCTTAAGTTATTTTGCTCATCCACAAGCTGTTAAAAATGTGGCCATGAATCCCGAGATTGCGCCCGATGGTGAAATCTACGATGCCATCGATTTCCGCCGCAAGTTTCCCGACGGTCGCATAGGCTCCAACCCTGCTTTGGCAACCGTTGCCGATGGTGAGCGTTTCTACCAGCTTGCGGTTGAGGCATTGAGTGCCGATTATCAGGCATTCATAACGGGAGCGACGCAATGAAATGGCTGGATGAATTACCATGGATTGCCCTGATCGCCATAGCCGTACTGATGGCCATGCTGCCGTTTCAACCGGAACCGCACCTGACTGAAAAGCTGAAAATGCTGGCCGATGGCACACTGACCAGGCCGCTCGATATTTTTGATCTGTTCTGGCACCTGCTGCCCATGATTCTGCTGATTGTGAAATTCAAACGCAGCAGGAATCAGGCGCATTCATGAGCGGCTGGGGTTGCCCGCATGAGCACAAAGGGCAATGCCGGCGTGTTCCCGGCAAGGCCTGCGATCCGGGTATGAAGGGGTGTACACTATCGGGCAAGTTCACCTTCAGCAGCGATGAAAAAAACATCTCTCGCCGCACCCGGACAAAAAAAGAAACAGACAGGAGAGAAAAGCAGGATTAATGCTTTTCACGCCAGCGGCCAGTCACTGTCAGCCAGTATGGTTTCAGGCGCGCTTTGAACAGCTGATAAAACGGTTTACCCAATAACAGCAGACTGCCGAAAAAGCTGACCTCAGCCGCCACCAGAAGTCCGGTTGCAACCATAGCCGTCGTTGCCCCATCCGCATCGAGCACAAATGGCAGCGCCGGAAGCACGCCCCAGAGCAGCCAGGATGCCCAGAACAGGCACAGGCCTAACTGGCGCTTGAATTTCTGCATCGGCTGCGTGTCAGCCCAACTCTACGCCGGAATCGAACTGGATCTTGCGGGTCGGATAATCCAGCCCTTCGATCGGCAGCAGTGTTTCAAGCTCGGCGACACGATCCCGTCTGCCATGCGTTTCCGGATGTTTGGCAATCAGGAATGAACAGATATCACAATACTCTTCAATCGATATTTCATAGGTGCCGATACGGCGTGCCAGGGCAATGATCTCTTCCTTGTCCGAACCGATCAGCGGCGGCAACAGCGGCATATCAGCGGCATCGTATATGGCATTGATATTGGCCAGCGTCTGACTGGCCACCTGACCGAGTGAATCACCGGTCACCAGTGCCTGCCCGCCCTGTTCATGGGCAATTTTGGCAGCTGAGCGGATCATCTGACGTTTATAGATAATCATGCGGTATTCAGCCGGCACATGCGCAATGGCATGGCGCTGGAACTCTTCCAGATCAATCAGGTAGAGTTTTACCTTACCCTGATAACGGGACAGTTGCGACGCCAGATCCTTGATTTTGGCAAAATCACGGTTGATCGTGCTGTTATAGAGATGCACCAGCACCACCTCCATACCGCGTTTCATCATCGTGTAGGCGGCCACCGGCGAATCGATACCACCGGAAAACAGCACGACACCGCGACCGGATGAACCGACCGGCAGGCCGCCGATACCGATAATCTTGCGCGTATACACATAAGCGGCATAGGCCCCTACTTCGACCCGCACATCAATCTCGGGAGCTTTGAGGTTCACCGTCAGATTCAGCTGGTTTTTTAAAAAGCCGCCAACCTCGAAATTCAGTTCGGGTGTCTGGATCGGAAAGCCTTTGTTGCTGCGTTTGGAGGTGACACGGAACGGCCGGCCGGCAACATCAGGGCCGAAATCTTCCAGAACGGCAGTTTTGGCAGTCTCCTGCATGGCCTGCAGATCAAGCGCGCATTCGCGCGCCACGGAGAAGTTACGGATACCCGGCGTCAGCGCCAGCAGATCAAGCATCTCATCAGTGATGGATTCAACATCAGCAGTCATGCGGCCATGTTCACGATGGAAACCGCGGGGTTTTAGTACAGGCTTTACAACACGTTTAATATTTTCGGCCATGCGGCGTTCAAATGTGGCACGGTTTTTGCCTTTTAAAGAGAGTTCACCGAAATGAAAGAGTAGTTTTGGCATAGCCCGGAAACCTAGCCGGTAGACAGAGAAGAACCAGCGATTTGATGAACAACAGCAAGCAGGTTAAAATGAGAGCCTGCAAGTTAAGGAGATGCTGATTGATTGCCCTCTTGGCAAAAATCAGCCCGCAAGGGCAAAAACGTCGTTTCGCCCTTGCTCACACAATCAAGCACTTATGTGCATGATTGTGGCAGGCCATCCATGGCCTGCACGGAAACACTGAATAAATCAGCGCTTCCTTTAAGACAACGGGAGCATTAGTGCCACTTACAGAATCATATAACAGTATACTCGTTGTCATCTCGGTATTGGCGGCAATCGGCTCCTCATTTGTAGCACTATCCACCGTTCCACGCATCTACAGCACCACCTCTGTGAAGCACTCTCTGGCCTGGATCGTGGCATTCGGATTCAGCCTCGGCACCGGCGTCTGGACCATGCATTTCATTGCGCTGTTGGCACTGAAACTGCCTGTCCCTGTGCAGTACGACCTCGAGTTGACCATCATTTCTCTGCTATTGGCCATCCTGGTCAGTGCTGCTGCTATCTCCCCGCTGCGCAGCGGAGGCAGCCTGCGCATATTCAAAGCCAAAACCATGTTGATCGGAACCGTCATGGGTTTCGGTATTGCCGGCATGCATTATGCCGGCATGGCTGCCATGCGTCTGAATGCAGCCATGCACCACCACGCATTCATTATCGTGCTTGCAGTAGCCATTGCCATTGTTGCTTCTACAGCAGCACTGCTGATAGCAAATCAGCTGCGTGATACACGCATCTTTGCGCAACCGGTCACCAAATCCGCAGCTGCCATTGTCATGGGCATTGCCGTCTCTGCCATGCATTACACCTCCATGTACGGCATGGATTTCTATGTTACGGACACAGCAATAGAACTCACACATACCGTTGACCCGCTCATCCTTGCGATATTCATCATCACTGTCGCCTTCCTGATTCAGGGCGGCATTATTATCAGTGCCCTGTTTGACGAGGCCTACGCCATATCCAGAAAAGCCACCGATGCCATGAAAAAGCGCGCCGATATCAATAAGGCCCTGTCGGATATTCTCTCTGTTTCAATGAACAAGCAGCCGCTGGATCAGATGATGTCCAGAGTGCTGGATATCATACTGGCCATTGAATGGCTGAGCTTTGAGAAAAAAGGCAGCATCTTTATTGCCGACAACAGGACAAAAATCCTGAACATGGTCGCACAACAGAATCTGTCGCCGGAACTGCTGACACGCTGTGGCAAACTGCCCTTCGGCACATGCCTGTGCGGTGCGGCAGCGACCACACAAAAGCTGGTTTATAAAAACTGCATCGATCACGATCACAGCATTCGGCCCGAGCAGATGAGCCCCCACGGCCACTACTGTGTGCCGGTTGTTGCCCAGGGCGAAGTACTGGCAGTCATCAACCTCTACCTGAAGCATCAGCACAGACAAAGCGAAGAGGAGGTGGAGTTTCTCGCCATGGTCGCCGATGCACTGGCACCGATGATTCAGAACCATGCCCTTGAGGTCCAGGCCCTGAAGATTTATGCTGCTATCGATCAGGCCGGTGAGGCCGTGCTTATTTCCGATCAACAGGGTGTCATCGAATATGTAAACAGGGCATTCGTCGAAATCACCGGTTATTCGATTGAAGAGTCTATCGGCCAGAAACCATCCATTCTGAAAAGCGGTGAGCAGGACAATGCCTATTACAAGAAGATGTGGGACGCTATCAGGGCAGGAGAAGTCTGGCAGGGCGAGGTGATGGAGAAACGCAAGAATGGTAACTTTTATCCGGCCATGCTCACCATTTCGCCCATCCGCAACAGCAGTGGAGAGATCACCAACTATGTCGGCATTCATGAAGACCTGAGCGAACATAAAAATCTCGAGGCGCAGTTCCGGCAGGCGCAAAAGATGGAAGCGCTCGGCACGCTGGTGGGTGGCATCGCCCACGATTTCAACAACATGCTGGCCGGCATGATCGGCAACCTGTTCCTGATCAAACGCAAAATGACTGGTAATGCGGAGATTCTCGAAAAGATTGATCGCATTGAGTCTGTCGGCTTTCAGGCTGCCGAAATGATCAAACAGATGCTAATTTTCGCCAGAAATGAAGGCATTCAAATGCAACAGCTCGCATTCGGATCATTCATCAGGGAAGCCTTCAAACTACATCAGGTAGCTATCCCGGGAAATGTGAACATCAACAAGCAGCTTTCCGACCTGCCACTGTATATCCATGGCGATCCGACCCAGTTACAGCAACTGATTCTGAATCTTTTTGCCAATGCCGTCGATGCAGTCAGGGAACGTGAACACCCCATGATTACGGTCAAACTGGATACCCTGACAGCCGGTGAGGCTTTCCTCTCCACCCATCCGGATAGCGAAGCGGCGAATTACGTCCACCTGAGCGTCTCGGATAATGGCTACGGCATCGGTCCGGAGCACATCGAACGGGTTTTTGACCCCTTCTTCACCACCAAGGAGGTCGGCAAGGGCACAGGGCTCGGACTCTCCATGTCCGCATCGATTGTCAAATCCCACCATGGTTATATCGATGTGGAGAGCCGGCCAGAGCAAGGCAGCACGTTCCATGTCTATTTCCCAATGGTTGAGGATAAGGAAGCTCATCACAAAACAACTGCCGCTAATATCGAAAATTTCATAGGCAAAGACGAGCTTATTCTGGTTGTGGATGATGATGAGACACTCAGGAGAACCACCGCTGAAGCGCTTGAAAGTATCGGTTACCGCACACTGACAGCCGGTAATGGCCGGGAAGCGGTTGAAATCTGCAGCAGTATAAAGGTAGATCTGATTATTCTCGATGTTGTCATGCCCGAGATGGGAGGCCCTGCCGCCGCAAAAATCATGCTGCAGAACAATCCTGAAACGCGGATTATTTTCGCCTCCGGCTATGACAAAGAGAGTGCCCTGCGAAACACCGATGGTCTGGAAGATGTGCCACTGTTCAGCAAACCGTTCGAGATCACGGAATTACAGAAAACGCTGCGTTTGCTGCTCGATTAGGCAGTGGCCAATCATTCAAACCTGTATGTCAGGGTATATTCTGCTTCACCACCTCTGCTTTTGCGCGCGACCAGCACATGCCTGTCTGTCGCGCCAGTCTGATCAAAGCTAGCCAGAGCAATCTGGTTCAATGATGTGACAGTCGAATGCCTGGACTCTTCCGGGCGTACCAGTTCCGGATATTCACCCGCTTTCACCTTGAGCAGATTCTTGCCGATAAAACCGCCTGCAGGTCTGTTGCTTATCGGGCTCGACGTTAACTGGCCCACACCGATGCGTCGGGATTTATCCGCGCTTTGAAAATAATCCGAAACAGCGAACGAATAATGCACATCGCCGGAGAGCACCGTCACTGCGGCGATACCGCATGACGGCTGTGTGATAACAGCTTCAAGTTGTGCAAACCCCTCTTTCCAGGACTCCTTGTCTATGGCTGACGCATCAAGCCCCAGTCGATCGGCCAGATCCTGCAGTTTTTCCATGCGGGAGAAACCGAATACCGGTGATGCGGATACCAGCAACAGCGGAAAATCTTCTCCCCTGCCCTGCTTCTCCTGCTCAAGCATCTGCTGCAACCACGAGCGCGCCTGCCGGTTCATCAGGATACTCGCACCTTTCACGCCGGCAGAGCCGACCTCGCGCTGCATACGCGTATCGAGCACCACCGTGTATGGATGGGTAGGCAGGGTATACGACCAGCGATCCACAACGCTGCGATCGAGCATCTGCGTTTCAAATGCGTTTGCACCGTCGCCCCCGACCTGCTTGCTCATGACGTGCTTCCCGATGGCATCAATGAAAGCATCGTCATATTTGTCCGGATCATTGCCCCATGCCTGAAAAGCCCAGTAAGCGGCCAGCGCATTGCTCACCACTCGCCTGCCAAACGGGTGACCATACATCCTTGCTTCCCAGGCCGGATTCAGGTTCCAGTCATCGGTCACCTCATGATCATCAAAAATCATGTACACGGGAATATTGGCAAATAGTCGCCGAACATCCCTGCGGGTGGCAAAAAATGCTATGGCCCTCTCTCTTTGACCACGATATGCAGCAGCGCCATGTGAAGATGCATGCATGCGGGCCATCTGTTTACGATCTGTCGGCATGGATACTGCCCCGCCCCACGCAGCCAGATACATGGCGGCGAATTCACCGAATGTCAGCAAATGGTTATCCGCTTCTCCCGATGTGAAACCGTATTGATTCAGATGCAGATCATGACTTCTGCCTGCGAGCCTGATTGCAGCCGGCGTCACTACATTGCCATGGGCATCCACAGGAATGGATTCATCCCAGCCGGTGAGTGCTTTGGCCTGATCCAGCAGCATGGCAAGCACCGGCATGGCAACATCATCCGCATAAATCTGATCGCCGGTCAGAAACAGTGCGGCAGGCCGCTCATCCAGATCCAGCTGATGCTTTTCAATTAACCGGGCACCGCAACTGAGCTGATCCACCTTCTGCCAGCCCGGCAATGCCTGCTTCGCGTGCGGTTTGCGGCATGAACCGTGCAGCACCTTTTTTAACCTGGCCGGCATAAAGAAACCGGGCAGCTCCAAACTGTTTGCACCCGCAAACAGCACATCCGGATTATCGCGTAGCAGACTTTTTTCATTGCCACCCGGGTCTCTGGAGAGAAGATCATAACAAAGCAGCTTATCCTGCGGATAGCTAACGTTGGCCGGAGGCCGAATCCGGACAAGATGGACATACAGCCTGTCTCCCAGCTTCACAGTTCGGAAACTGGATTTCGGTCCGATATTCGTACTCAGATCATGCTGCAAAAACAGCTCACCTCTGAGCAGCAACGGGCAGCTACTGGCCAGCCAGATATTCACCTGTTTGGGATCAACTCGCCGAAGAATCGGCCCGGCCAGAATTTTATCCATGTCTCACACCCTGATCAGTTCGCCATCGGCATAATCTATCCGTGCATGTTCAACCATGTCCGCTTCCTTGTCCCTGCGAATATGCAGCCCGCGCAGGCGATTACTATCCCACAGCCGTTTCATGTTGCGAATCTGTTCTGCAATACCTGGCAGATCTCCCTGTTGAACCAGTGGCTGAATAGCCTGCATCTCACGTCTGCTGCTACCGCTCATTTTCGTACCACGGTTAAATACCAGGGAAAGTAATGCTCCCTGTGCATCCGCAGGCAACGCCTCGATGCCGGAATAAACACCTCTGGTTTTCTTTGCATAGGCCGGCAAGGTACAAAAGTAATAGACCTGTTTCGCAGCCTGCAGCGGCACGTCTATATGATTTACAGATGCCAGTGCACCTTGCGCAGCCGTTTTTTTCAGCCCCACAACCTGTAACAGATTTTCCAGCACTTCATCACTGACTTTGCCGCGCCAGTCACTGCTCACCTGCGCTTTTGTGTGGTATCCGAGATCATAACCGATACCGATCGTTACACCGCTATCGGCGCCGGGCCAGGTCGGACTGGAAAGATATTTGCGATAATAGGCCTCGGAAGAGATCTCAAACTGAACAATCTGCTGCAAGCTCTTTTCAGAAGCCAACAGGTTATAGTTCACTTCGACCTGCTGCACTCCAAGCTTCTCATCCAGCAGCGCCTCAATTTTTGATAATGTGACTGGCCCGAGTAAGCCGTCCGCCTTCAATCCCAGCCGTTTCTGGATCGCCTTTAATCGTGTATCAGCAGCCATAGACCTACCTCCTCAAGACAGCGTTTACATATTCGTCAGGCAAGCAGACTTGCGGCAACTTCGCTATCCCATGAATATGGGACAAGAAGTGACGCTATGCGGAGAGTTCATCCTGTTTGGCTTCCAACTCCTGCCAGCGTTCATAGGCAGCTTCCAGTAGCTGCTCTATCTCAGCCAGGCGCTGCTGGTCACTTTGAAATGCCTTCGCATTGCTGGTGAAGTAGTCGGGATCGCAGAAACGTGCCTCAACCACTGCTTTTTCATCTTCCAGATTTTCAATCCGGGCAGGCAAACCATCCAGATCACTCTGCTCTTTATAGGTGAGCTTGGTCTGCTTTTTGGCGACTTTCGGAGCAGCTGATTCTGCTTTCTGCACTTTCACAGCCTGCTTCTCCGCTGCCTGCTCTTCCAGACGGCGCGTTTTCCAGGCCAGATAATCGGAATATCCACCTTCAATCGGAATAATCACACCGTCACCTTCAAAGGCCAGCACCCGTGAAGCGACACGATCCATAAAAGCGCGGTCATGGCTGACCAGAATGACCGTGCCGTCATAGCGGGCCAATGCCTGCTCCAGCACAGTCAAGGTGCCGATATCCAGATCATTGGTGGGCTCATCGAGCACCAGCAGATTAGCCGGTTCCAGCAGCAGTTTGGCCAGCATCAGACGACCGCGCTCGCCACCGGAAAGGGCTGCAACAGGTGCATTCAAACGCTCTTTATCAAACAGGAAGTCCTGCATATAGGAGACTATATGGCGGGGTTCACGGCCGCCGATATGCACATAATTGCCACCCAGAGGCAGCAGCACATCCTTGAGCTTCAGTGTCGGATCCAGTTCACGCATCTGGGCAAGAAATGCAGGCACCAGACGCACGCCGTGGCGCACACGTCCCGCATCGGCAGTCAACTCACCGAGTAACATCCTCAGCAGCGTGGTTTTGCCAATGCCGTTGGGACCGACCAGCCCCACCCGGTCACCGGCCATGATTTTATGACTGAAGTTGTTGCAGATCACCGTTTCGCCGAACTGGTGCGACAGCTCGACCGCCTCAATCATCATTTTACCGGTTTTAACGCCGCTGGCGACGCGCAGTTCCACATCGCCGCTGCGCAGGCGCCTCGCTGCACGCTGTTTGCGCAAATCTTCAAGCCCACGCACACGTCCTTCATTACGCGTGCGTCGTGCAGGAATACCCTGCCTGATCCAGCGCTCCTCGCCTGCCAGCATGCTGTCAAACTTGCGATGCTGGGACTCTTCAATGGCCAGCATCTCAGCCTTCTTGTCGAGATACTCGGCATAGGAATAAGGGAAGTGTCTGAGTTTGCCGCGATCGAGTTCGATAATCTCTTCGGCCACCGCATCGAGGAAATAACGGTCATGGGTAATAAACAGTACGGAGCCCGGAAAAGCGGCAACAAAATCCTCCAGCCAGTCGATCGATTCGATATCGAGATGGTTGGTCGGCTCATCGAGCAGCAGCACATCCGGCTCGGCAACGACTGCGCGGGCCAGCGCCACACGCCTTAACCAGCCACCGGAGAGTTCGCCGACATCACGGTCGGGCTCCAGATTCAATTTCGAGATGGCCGTTTCAATACGGGTATGAAACTTCCAGGCGTCATTGCGCTCCAGCTCTGTCTGCAACACTTCGAGCTTCTTCAGCTCGGCTTCTGAACTGTCGGTCTCCAGATCCCGCAAGAGTTCGTGATAGGCTTCCAGAGTTCTGGCCACATCACCCAGCCCCTCTGCCACGACATGAAACACGCTGTATCCCGCATCGAAATGGGGAGCCTGCGGCAGATAGGCCACCGTCGCGCCACTACGCATGGTAATATCACCGGCATCGGCTGCGACAAGGCCTGCCATCATCTTCAGCAGTGTCGATTTACCTTCTCCATTTCGGCCGATCAGGCCGATACGCACGCTGCGTCCAATCGAGAGGCTCACATCATCAAGCAGTACCTGCGAGCCGAAGGCTTTATCAAGGTGGTTCAGGGTCATCATTGGCATGCCCGAAGCATAACCATGAAAAGAAAAAAACGCCCTGCAAATTACAGGGCGTTTTAATAATCGAGCCTTGGCGGTTTAATTATTCAGGCAACGACCTGAGCCGGGACCACCATGACCAAAGCCTCCATTGTCATCTTTACCGCCTTTGCGGAAGTTCTGCTGCAGTTCAGCTGCTTTTTTCTGCTGTTCAGGTGTCAGGATCGCATGCACCCGGGCTTTTACTTCAGCACGATGCATGGTCACCTTCTTCACCAGTTCACCTTTCTCTGCTGCCAGTCTGGCGACCTGTTTGCTGTAGTTGCTGGCGCCCGGATCAAGTTTTCGCAGCGCATCACGGTTATCCTGCATGGCATCATGCAGTGCCATACCTGCGCCACGGTTATCACGGTGGATCTGCTTGAACTGCTGACGCTGCTGATCGGTCAGATTCAGTTCATCGGCCATGCGTTCCATCCTCTGCATACCGCCTTGTCCGCCCCCAAAAGGAGAGGCGTATGCCATATTGGCAAAGGTCACTGCCAGCATGGCAGCCACGGCAAAGGTAATTACCGTTGTCCAGTTTGAAATTTCTCTGTTTACTCGGGTCATGATATTCTCCTGATGAGTTAAGTCTGTGCGCTGTTCACCGCGCAGATCGAATGCTCTGCCTTTATCTGCAACGTAGATCGCACTATTTGAAAAACATATGACTGAATATGTAAAGAAAGCGTAAAAGCCGCTTTCCGCAGATGATTTTCATGGCAACATAGCGTTATGGCAATTCTATTGATTGATGATGACCGCGAACTGTGCGAACTGATGGGCCGCTTCCTGACCAGTGAGGGATTTGAGGTGGCTGCAGAACATGACGGTGTTGCGGGGCTGGAACGACTGAAACAGGATGAGTTTGAGCTGGCCGTCGTGGATATCATGATGCCGGGCAAAAACGGCATGGATCTGTTGCGCGAGCTGCGTCAGTTCTCATCCATGCCGGTCATTATGCTGACCGCCCGTGGTGAAGAGATGGATCGCATTATCGGGCTGGAGCTGGGCGCTGATGATTACCTTGCAAAACCCTGCAACCCGAGAGAACTGGCCGCACGTATCAGAGCCGTTTTACGCCGCAGTGAACCGCCCCAGGAGAACAGTGGCAAACAAAACAACCGCTTCGGCAGCATTGAGTGGCAATCCCAGTCACGCACTATCCTTGAACACGGCACAGCGCTGGAGCTGACCGCAACAGAATACAATATTCTGGCCACCCTCATGCAACATGCCGGTGAAGTGGTCAGCAAACATGAGCTAAGCCAGGCCGCACTCGGCAAACGCTACGGACCGTTTGACCGCTCACTGGATGTGCATATCGGCCATCTGCGCAAAAAACTGGCCGAAACAGCCAATCTCGAACCGCGTATCAAAACGGTTCGCAGCATCGGCTGGCTGTTCGTGCCTGAGTAAGCCGGAAATCCGATGCGCCTGTTCTGGAAAGTTTTCCTGTTATTGCTGCTTACCCTGCTTGCCACAGCCGGGCTATCCAGCTGGCTTGGGCAAAAATGGCTGGCTGAAAATCAGGCCATTGAATCGCGCCTGAATAACATGGCCAATCAGGGGGAAGCGGCAGCCAGCCTCTTTGAGATGGAGGATCCCCGCGCATTCCGCCGCTGGTTACATCAGACAGTGCGCAGCCAGGGCTTTCACGGTGCACTGGTGGATGCACAGGGAGAACAGCCGCCGCACAGACCCCTGCCACCGGAAATGCAGGGGCTGCTGCAACAGGTTATGGAGAAAAAGCAGCGCGTCTCAATCGTGAACCCTCCCATGCTGGCTGTGGCTCTGCCTGTAGAGCTGGAAGATAAAACCTATTACTGGCTGGCTATCAGCATGATGACACAGGAGGAGCTCAAACAGGGCGGCAGAGATTTACGCATTATCCAGTTGCTCAGCGCAGTGTTGATTATTGCCCTGCTCAGCTGGCTGTTAACACGCATGTTTACCCGCCCTATCCGCCAGCTACAGCTGAACAGTCTGCAACTGGCGGCAGGATTTTTTACAACAAGAACCCCGCAATCTCTCTCCAGCCGCAAGGATGAGCTGGGTGATCTGGCCCGCAGTTTTGATCATATGGCCGAGGCACTGGAGGGCTTGGTGAATAGCCACAAGCAGATCATCCGCGACATTTCCCACGAACTGCGCTCGCCTCTGGCCCGGCTGCAGGTCGCTCTGGAACTTGCCCGTAACGTGGCCGGCGACAGCGCTGCAGACGAACTCGATCGCATCGGCATTGAAGCAGAGAGACTCAACGATCTGATCGGGGAAGTGCTGACATTGGCCCGTTTCGAACAGGGAGCTGTGCAACCGCAAAATGAACCACTTGAACTGCACGAGATTCTGCAAACACTGATCGAAGATGCGGATTTTGAGGCTGAAGCTATGGGTAAGAAAGTTTCACCACTGCTGATTGAAGCCTGCACCATCACCGGAGACCCGCTCTGGATCAGCCGTGCTCTGGATAATGTGATTCGCAATGCCATCAGACATACCAGGGAAAGTGGCAGCGTCGAGGTTGCGCTGCACAACCGCGATGGCAATGCATTGATCACGGTCCGTGACTTCGGCGAAGGTGTAGATGAAAAGTTGCTCACCGATCTGTTTGATCCGTTTTTCAGGGCTTCAGCAGCCCGCGAGCGTCATAACACAAAGCAGGCCAGCGGTTACGGCCTGGGTCTTGCCATTGCGAAGCGCGCCATTGAGTTACACCACGGCACTATCGTTGCCCGTAACCACCAACAAGGCGGACTGGAAGTAATAATCAGCTTGCCTGTCAGTTAAAAACCTCTGGTTACCCTTGCAGGAATCCTTAACACTTTCTGCCGGGTATACCCGCCACCCTGTAAACATAAGACCAGAACTGAGTTTCACGAACAAAGTAGTGTGTATGCTTGTGGAAACAGACCAGCAGGCCCCCGCAATACGATTGAACCATGAAATTCATGTTGCCTGTGAATCGGTCCGCGATTCTTTGTGCACGGATGCTTTCCATATGCACCTCCTGCCGAGCAATTCTTCCGACCCGGCCAATGCAAATCCTTGTACATTATATATCGCATGATTTATGCCACAACTTAAGGAAACTCTGATTTACTCACTGTTTCCTTGCAGCCCATGGACAGGCCACCGAATCGAGAGCCTAAGTGATTGATTTGCAAGCAATAGTAAAACCGCGGTTTGTTATTGCGAGCTGATTTCTGGCAGCAGACCAATAAATCAACATCTCCTTAATTGTATTTTTCAGTGCAACGGGAAGCAGATTTCCATCTGCCACATATATATTTCTGCCGGCAAGGGGCAAATATTTCCGTTCGGGACAGAGCAACAAAAAAGAGGAGGCCGAAGCCTCCTCTTTATCAATGAGCATATTCAGTCGGAGATCAGAGCGAAGCAAGCCGCTTGACGCCTGCAACCATCTCTTCACGTTTGGCTTTGGCCTCATCAAGATCGCTACGAACCCTGGCCACTACGGCTTCCGGTGCACTGCCACAGAACTTCGGATTGGAGAGCTTGCCTTCGTTCATGGCAATGTCCTTGTCCAGTTTGACAATGTTCTTGTTCAGACGTGCCGTCTCCTCATCCACATTGATCAGCCCTGCCAGAGGCAGATAGACCTTGGCGCCCACCAACGGTGCTACAGCAGCGCCATCCACCTCGCTGTCAGCATCCTGCCATGCCAGTGACTCCAGTTTGGCCAGACTTACCAGCAGTTTCTCTTCAGCCAGCAAATCTGCCTGCACTTCAGGAGCGCAGGCAATAATCGCCTCAATGCGTTTACCCGGATTTACATTCATCTCACCGCGTACCGAACGGATTGCAGAGACCACCTCCATGACGCGATTCATGCGCGATACAGCCTGCGCATCAGTCGAATAATGCTGAGCCCAGTCGTCTGTCACCAGTCGCGCATCAGGGCCATGCAGCTCCTGGAACAGGGTTTCGGTGATGAACGGGCAGATCGGATGCAGCAGGCGCAGCCAGCCATCAAGGGCCGTCAGCATAACTATCTGAGTCTCGGCTCTGGCAGCCTCATCATCGCCATAGAGTGCAACCTTGGCCGCTTCCACATACCAGTCGCAGTAGCTACCCCAGATGAAGTTGTACAAGGTGCCGGCCGCCTCATTAAAGCGGTAATCGGTCAGTGCCTTCTCAACATCGGAGGCACAGCTATCGAGCTCACTGAGAATCCAGCGGTTCACATCCAGTGTCGGTACGATGCTGGCATCAGGAACCGCATCGCCACGGTTCATAAATACAAAACGCGCCGCATTCCAGATCTTGTTCATAAAGTTGCGGTTCGATTCAATGCGTTTGATATCCAGCTTCACATCACGACCCGGTGTCGCCATATGCGCCAGTGTAAAGCGCAATGCATCAGCGCCGAAATCAGCGATAATGGCCAGCGGGTCGATTACATTGCCCTTGGACTTGGACATTTTCTGCCCCTGCGCATCGCGAATCAGCGCATGGATATAGATATCCTTGAACGGCACCTTACCGGTGAATTTCATGCCCATCATAATCATGCGGGCAACCCAGAAAAAGATGATATCAAAGCCGGTCACCAACACATTGGTGGAGTAAAACTTCTCCATCTCCTCCGTATTTTCAGGCCAGCCCAGTGTTGAGAATGGCCACAGGCCTGAGGAGAACCATGTATCGAGTACATCCTCATCCTGACGGATATTTTTGGAGCCACAGCCGCCGCAGCACTCCACGGTTTCACGGCTTACCGAGATGTGGTCGCAATCACTGCAGTACCAGGCAGGAATCCGATGACCCCACCAGAGCTGACGGGAGATGCACCAGTCCTGAATATTACGCATCCATTCAAAATAGGTCTTTTCCCAGTGCTGCGGCACAAACGTGATGTCGCCATCTTCCACTGCCTTGATCGCTGGCTCAGCCAGCGGCTTGATGTCCACATACCACTGGTCGGTCAGGTAAGGTTCGATCACCGCATGCGAGCGATCACCGCGCCCCACTTTGTGCTGATGATCTTCAACCTTATACAGCAGCCCTTCAGCTTCCAGATCGGCCACCATGCGCTCACGCGCCTCATAGCGATCCAGGCCATGATACTGCTCGGGGATAAAATCCTCGACAGCAATATGGGCACGGTTGGTAAAGATATTCAACAGCGGCAGGTTATGGCGTTTACCCACATCATAATCGTTAAAGTCATGGGCAGGTGTAATCTTCACGCAGCCTGTACCAAATTCAGGATCAACATATTCATCGGCAATCACGGGAATCGTACGATTGCACAGCGGCAGGATCAGCTGTTTACCAATCAGATGCTGATAACGTTCATCATCGGGATGCACCGCAACCGCACCATCACCCAACATGGTTTCAGGACGCGTGGTGGCAACAATGATATGTTGAGTCGGATCATCGGCATGCGGATACTGGATATGCCAGAAATGGCCCTGCTCCTCTTCGTGTTCAACCTCAAGGTCGGAAACAGCTGTTTCCAGCACAGGATCCCAGTTCACCAGACGTTTACCGCGATAGATCAGCCCCTCTTCATAGAGGCGAACAAACACTTCACGAACCGAATCAGAGAGCCCTTCATCGAGTGTAAAACGCTCACGACTCCAGTCACACGAAGCCCCCAGACGCTTGAGCTGTGAAACAATCGTACCGCCGGAGTGCTCTTTCCACTCCCATACACGATCAAGGAAACGCTCACGCCCAAGATCCCTTCTATGGACGCCCTCTTTATCAAGAAGACGTTCTACCACCATCTGCGTTGCAATACCGGCATGATCCGTACCCGGCTGCCAGAGCACCGATTTCCCCTTCATGCGCTGCCAGCGAATCAGCATATCCTGAATGGTAAAGGTGAAGGCATGGCCCATGTGCAGGCTACCGGTCACATTCGGCGGCGGGATCACAATGCAATAAGCATCATCGCCATCAGCCTTCGGACGGAAGGCATCCGAATTCAGCCACTGTTCGTTAACGGCAGGTTCAACTGCCTGTGGATCATAAATTTTAGCAAGCTCATGCTGGCTCATGGGGAGAATCCTCGGTACGGGTCACAGATTAGACGGCCATCCTACGTCCTGCACTCGGACGGGCAACCTATGAATATTGATTCAAAACGGAACCTGCTGCGCTTTGCAAAGGAACTTCATCAGAGACAGACCTGCTGCGAAATAATCGCAGACGATATCGGCCTGCTCCTCCTGCTCGAGCAGCGTAAATCCGGAGTCAAAGATGATCATCTTATTTGGATGAGATGAAAGCGAAACAGTTACGGGATCAGAAAAATCACTCCGGCAAAGCGTAGATACCGGCGGCATTGCGGCCATAGCCGTGGCAGTCCAGCCCGTAACCGAAGACGAAGCGATCCGGCACCGTGAGGCCGACAAAATCGGCCTTGATATCAAGCTCGCGTGTGCGCTCTTTCTCCAGCAGCACCGCACTATAAATCGCGGCAGCCCCCTGCTGCAGGCAGGCCTCGATAATCGCCGCCAGCGTAATGCCCTCATCGAGAATATCGTCCACCACCAGCAGTTTGCGTCCGGCCAGATCCTTGCGCGAGTGCGCATGCCACTGCAGCTCGCCGCCGTTGTTGCCGGAGCCGTAGCGGCTGGCGTGCAAGTAATCGAGCTGCAGCTGGAAATCGAGCCGGGGCAACAGGCAACCGGTAGTCACCAGACCACCCACCATGACCGATAGCAGCAGCGGATCGGCATCACCCAGGCGATCATTGATCTCGATCGCCATGCGATCGAGTGCCGCCTCCACCTCGGCCTGCGAATAGAGCTCCTCGGCTCCCTGCATCAAGGCTTCAGCCTCTTGGGCGCTACACATCGGCATCCTCCTTAAACAGATTCACAAACCGGAACCGGCAGCCGTCAAACAGCCCCTTGTCGCTGAGCTTGATGTCCGGAATCACCAGCAGCGCCATAAACGACAGCGTCATATAGGGCGCTCGGAGTGTCGAACCGAGCACTTCGCGCACCATATGGTCCAGCCCGGCATAGGCATCAGCCACCAGGAAGGCATCATCGCCGCTCATAATACCGCCCACCGGCAACGCCAGCAGCCGCTCACCATGTTTGCTCACAGCCGAAACGCCGCCGCCCTGCTCCACCAGCAGGTTCACCGCCTGCGCCATCGCTTCGTCACTGCAACCGACAACGATCACATTATGCGAGTCGTGCGCCACCGATGAGGCGATCGCCCCGCTCTGCAAACCGAAGTTACGCACGAAACCAAGTGCCGGAGTGCCGCCGCCATAGCGATTGATCACGGCGATCTTCAATACATCGGCCGAAACATCGCTGACCACATTGCCATCCGCGACCAGCGGCGCATGCAGGCTCTGCGAGGTGGTCAGCTGGCCGTCGCAGACATCGATCACCCGCAAACGTCCGGGCTGAAGCGACAGCCGGAAATCGGCGGCCGCAACCGGCCCCAGCTCGAAGCGGTTGATCACCCCGCTCTCACACGATTCGACCAGCGAGCGTCCCGCTTCGGCCACACAGGCGCCATCGATCCAGCAGCGCTCCACCGTGAAACGCTCGAGATCGTCCACCAGCATAAAATCGGCGGCATCGCCCGACTGCAACAGGCCGACCGGCAGCTTATAGAAACGCACCGGATTGAGGCTGGCCGCACGCAGCGCCGCCATCGGCGCGACACCCTCTGCAATGGCGCGGCGCACCATGCCGTCGATATGGCCGTGCAGCAGATCGTCGGGATGCTTGTCGTCGCTGCAGAACATGCAGAGTTCGGGATATTCGTTGAGCAGCGGCCAGAGCGCCTCGAAATTGCGCGCCGCCGAGCCCTCGCGGATCAGCACCTGCATGCCCAGCCCCGCCTTCTCTCGCGCCTCATCCAGCCCGAAACACTCGTGGTCGGTGGCAATTCCCGCCCCGACATAGTGCCGGATCGCATCGCCGCGCAGCCCCGGCGCATGGCCGTCGACCGGCTTGTTGAGCTGCTTCGCCGCCGCCAGCTTCGCCATCACTCCGGCATCATGATTCAATACGCCGGGCACATTCATCATCTCGCTCAGGCCCACAATGGTATCGTCGCTCAGCAGTTCAGTTACCGCCGCCACATCCAGCTCGGCCCCGGCTGTCTCGAACGGCGTGGCCGGCACACACGAAGGCGCGGTGAAGTGGAATTTCATGGGAGAGGCTGCGGCATTATCAATCATGTAGCGCACGCCTTCGATGCCGGCGACATTGGCAATCTCATGCGGATCGGAAACCGTAGCGACGGTGCCGTGGCGCACCGCAAGTCTGGCAAACTCCGTCGGCACCAGCATCGAGCTCTCGATATGGATATGCGCATCGACCAGTCCCGGCACAATATAGCCCTTGCCGGCAACATCAGAGTCGGCAACCCGCTCAACCGCAGCAATGCGCCCATCCGCCACACGCACCCGCGCCGGATAGATCTCGCCCGCAACCACATCAACCAGCTGCCCGCAAATCTCGAACTCAGCCAAAGCCACCTCCCTACCCCCGAATCAGGGAGCAGCTCCCATGGTAAGCAGTTTCCCCCTCATCACCAAGCCCGATATTGATCACCCTGCCCGGTTCACTCAAAGGGTGCATTTGTCATTCCCAATATTTCATCTACAAGTATCTACGGAGTCAGGTATTGTTTTGCGCATTTCCATCCCCTGCCTTGATGAAATACTTTTCCGGGAATCAGAAAGGAACGTGCTGCGCTTTGCAAAGGAACCGCATCAGGGAACGCCCTGCTGTGAAATAATCGCAGACAATATCGGCCAGCGTCTCCTGCTCGATTCTGGCATTGCAGGACCTTGATCACTGCTCTCTGATCGCTCTTAATTACCTATGCGTTTCGAGTCGACAGTCATTTTGAAAAGTGATTTCCCCGTCTGACCTAAACGCCTTATTTGCTCAGCGATCTTAAACTTATCGCCAGCCTCAATCCTCCGACGATTCAATTGTGCCTGAATGCCTTCGTTGAAGTTTTTATCGAGCAATTCTTTCAATGCGTCTAAGTTAAAGTTCAATTTACCATCGGCAATACAAAGAGGCAGCAAGGTCGGAACTGCCAATAACTCTCTGTTATAATCAATTGCAGCCTTAATGGCTTTGCCTTTATTCGACATCGGATTCTCCAGGTCATAAGGAGGATTCCAGTCAGAAACAGGCTTTAGTCTGTCGACCTGATTAAGCAGACCGATGATAGCAGGACGCTTGCGAGACCGGTTTTTCCCTGCAGAGTAAAATTTATCGATAAGCTTCCTGAACTCAATGTCCAACTCTCTCGCCGGTTGGTTTGCTTTAAGAACCCAGAGCACCAGGTCGCTGTTTGTTAACTGTTCCAGAAGCTCTTTGCCGGTCTGCTCATTGCCATCAAGGCCAGGAAGATCGACAAGGTGAAGGGCTGCTGCATCCGGGCCATCTAGGCGACACTCATGAATGGTAACTTTATCGGTTGATGGAAGCCTGTTCACTTCGGCAACCATTGATCCCGTTAGTGCATTAACAACAGAAGATTTCCCAGAAGATACTTGCCCAATCAAGCAAACTCTAAGGGGATCTAATGGGGCAGCCATTCGACTGCTGTCTTGTTTACTCGCACTACTGCTTTCTATTTCACTGTCATCGACTCTGAATCGTCCACTATATAAATCTATCGCAACGGACAGGACTTCTTGTAAAAGGGCCTGTTTCAACTTGTGTTGCAACTCAGCGTTTACTCTGTCGAAGGCTTCACCAACCAGTCTGCCGCGTACTTCGGAAAAGATCGCTACGAATGGGTTGCCAAGCCTGAAAAGTCTGTATGCATGATATGCTAAAACAGCAGCCGATTTCCCAGCCTTCAGGGTTTCACTTTTATCATATCCATACTTTAAATATGACAGTTGAATATCTTCAATAAATGGAACATGGGTCTTTAAAATATGCCTGTACCGGCGGCATACTTCTTCAGCCATTTTCAAGCCTTCCGGTATTGAAAAGTTATACTCATTTCGATTGTACTGTTTCGCACTCAACACAACGATTTCAAGAGCGTGATCTTGCAGTTTATCCCACTCACTGTTTTCAGACAGGCATTCTTGAATCTGTTTATTTAATGATTCCCAAACTTCAATATCATGATCCCCCCAATCAGTAGAGGCATCCACCAAACTTTCAGCAGAGATATGCTGATCTTTAGCAGCAACTTTCCTGTTCATCCAAATGACAGGCAGGATAATCAATAGGGATGATACAGTTGCGAAGGCAACAAAAAGCAAAACATACCCTGATTCAAAAATGTAATAAATTCCAAAGCCAGTCAATATAAGGAGAGGAAGAATAATTCCTGCCAAAAGCAGGGGGAGGACTCCGTTCGAAAGTTTGAACGCTGCTACAAAACTACTCTTTATTCGTTTCATTCTTTGCGACCTCTTTCATACTATCGAAGGCTGAGCGGTAAATATCTTTTAGTTCTGCTTCAGGAACTGACTCTCCTTTGTTTTTGTGGTACATGTATTTGCAGCCAACACGCCCAATTGCATACGTTGAACAGAAACTGATAGCTACAGCTGTTGCTGCCCCTACAGTTTGTCCGTACACAGGGATTAACTTAACCAATTGCCGCAACCCCAATCTGGAGGCGTACTGGATGCCGAAACCGGCTCCCAAGGAGCCAATGAATTCAGACATCGTTTTTTTATCCCAATCAATTCCATATTGATTGGCCAGGCTGTGTAGCATCTTCCCTTGAATTAATGGTACAGAAACGAGTCCAACAGCAGGGATGGCATCGCTTGCTCCGGCTGTGCCGGCATACCACAATACTTCTGTTTTTAACGCAGCAAACACCTTTTCTTCTGAGTTGGTATACGCTTCATCCTTTATAAGCTGAGCCAGAATTGGTACTAAATCTGCAAGCCTGGACTTGAGGGCTTCTACACCAAAGCTGCTTCCATCCTCAAGTTCAAAGTCAACATTCACAGCAGCCACAGAGGAGCCCCATGCCTTATCAACCTGACTTTGGTTATAAGCAATACACTGCTCTCTTTCCTGACTGCATGCGATTAAATGAACACCCGTGTGCACAAGAACCAATGCCTTAATAACCCGGGATTTTTTAATTTGTTTGAGAGCATTAATTATACCGCCTTGCTCCGGATCTTCTGCTTTCATCACGATGATGAGCGCGTTGCTGCGCCCCTGGCATTCTGCGATGTCTTCTGTTGCATCGTAATCTGCTTCGCCTAAACCTCTGGTGTCCAGAAACCGCATCAAAGGTTTTTCTTTAGGAAAGTCATAACTACTGGATGTTCGTGTGCATGGTCGAAACCCGTCTCCAATGACAACTTCACTATCTTTAGTAACAGCATGAATAAGTGAAGATTTTCCTGCCCCTGTTTTTCCAAGAAGCCACAGGGTTGGAAGATGTTCCATCTGATAATTGAAAGCGGATTCAATATCCGGGTTCTTGGGTGGATTAATAAAGCTCTTCAATCTGCTGAAAATACCCATTATGTGCCCCTGTGCGGGATGTTTATGTAATTAGCAAGTTCAGTATTCAGATTGTGTTGCAGATCATGAGGGCTGATGATTCGGACATGTGGAATCCAGTAGCGAACAATAGGCAGCACCTGATTTATGTGCCCAACTTTTGTGGAAATGATCAAGCTTCCATCATCCAGTAACCAGGGTCTTGTTTCGCGCATTTTCACCGCCTGCCTTGATGAAATACTTTCCGGAAATCAGAAAGGAACGCGCTGGGCTTTGCAGAGAAACTGCATCAGGGAACGCCCGGCTGCGAAATAATCGCAGACGATATCGGCCAGCTCTTCCTGCTCGATCAGGGCAGGAGCCAGATCACTGATGCCGATGAAATCCTTGCGTTTGATATCTTCGATCACCGGATGAGTCTTGTCGAAGCCTCTGGGGGCGGTTCTGAGGCTGTCACCGACCAGGTTAAACCAGCGACTGAACTGAGGATCATCGCGCGCCTCTAACCAGAGGTCGGGTTCATTGGCGATCAGGTCGCGGATTGCATACAGGGCATCGGCCGGCGGATGCCAGGTACCGACTCCGACAAAACATTCGGCGGCACTGATATGCAGATAATAACCCGGCGCATGCACATCCTTGCCCCCCTCATGGCGGAACTGGATGCCGATATTGGTTTTGTAGGGAGTCTTGTCTTTCGAGAAGCGGCTGTCGCGATAAACCCGCATCAGCGATCCGCCCATCTTCCTTGCATCGACCCTGAAATGCGGCGCGATAACCGGTAGCTTCTCACTGACGGCTTCAATCAAAGCCAGTGCCGGTGTACGCACCACATCTTCATAGCGTTGTTTATTATCAGCGAACCAGTCACGGGTATTGTTTTCCGCCAACTCTTCCAGAAAGGTGAATGTGGAAGCAGTAAAAGATTGCATCAGTTACCCCCGAAATCAGCTGCATATTTTGTTATCCACTCCTGGGCCGCAACTTCAATAGAGAGATCACGACCATAGCCTGAATGTTTTTCCTGATAAGCCTTGATATGGCAGACCTGCTCTACCATGCGCACGCGAAATGCCGTCTCCTCATCAAGAAACATCACACCTATTTCAAATGTGCCCAGATCATCCAGTACCTTTTGCCAGCGCACGACACAGGCAGCCTCAAAAGCCGGATGTACATAGGGAATTCTTATTTTCAATATATGCCCTTCTTCAATAAATACATTGGTCTGAAAGGCCAGACCACCTTCACTGAGGTCACAAATCGGAACATCTTCAATCATCGTACCCTGCGGAAACACCTGAATCGGCACATCGACCGGATGGCGGTAAAATTGCCGGCGATTCTGCTCATGAGTCGATCTCCTCACGCTTGTTTACTCAGGTATTTCGGATCAAGTCCCATCTGGCGATAGGTGCGAAAGCGCTCGCGCGCGGCCTGTTTCAATGATTCATCCCAGCCATCGACAAAATCGACCAGATGGGAAAAGCCGGAGACATCCTGTGGCACTTCCAAACCACCATTGAGCAACACCTGTGGCCGGTTATCGCGCACAATCGAGGTTGCCAGCAGAATGGGCTGGGCTGCATTTGTTTCGACATCCGGGCCGGCAATCCCGTGCGCCAGAAAAGATTCCGGATGAATCGTCCATAAACGTTCATTGAGCTGTGCGGCAAAACCGTTATCCGGGCAGAGAATAAGCATATGCGGTGTCAGGCGGCCGCGCCTGAGCAGCAGCCTGGCAATGCCCTCGACACGATCCGGTTGCTCAAGCAGCTCAAAATGTACCTTCAACTCATCACTCATGTGCCGACCTCTGTTTCCACACCTGCATCATTATCAATAACGATGCCAAAGGCAAAACAAGTGCAAGCGGCTGCGCGGTTGCAGGCTGAACATGATAGCCCATACCGAGGACCCCGGCCTGAATCGCCACAATCAACGCCGGAATTTTCCATGACCAGTCAGACTTCAGCCAGACATCAACCGGCAGTTTTGCACTCCCCTTCCAGCACAGCCACATGGTTGCGATGCCAATAACAAGGCCAGCTCCGACATCGAGCGGAAAGTGTACGCCGCCATAAATGCGACCGATGGCAGCGAACAGGAACAGCGTCGCAACACTCCAACTGCGCCACTCACCACATTTCCAGATCAGGAAAGCCAGCAGCACCATCACACCATCAGAGGTGGCGTGACCGGAGGGAAAGCTGTGAGACGTCAGGCTATGCCCCAGCACATGTACATTTTCCAGCACTGCCGGCGGACGCGGCATATCAAACAGACGCTTGAGCAGCTGGGCAAACAGTCCTGAAACAATAAATGCCACGAGAGCAGCGATGCCCAGCCGGAGGCGAAACAGCATCAGCAACGAGCAGAGCAGAGCAATAATCAGGCCGTCGCCCAGACCGCTGATAATACCGAAAAACATATCACCCTCAGTGGAGTGAGCATCATTGATCAAACGAAAAAGAAGATGGGAGTCCGCAGTCTGTTGCATCAGCGGGACACTACTCATCAACGCGGCCGGATTCTAGCAATCTACAAGCAACAACTCATCAGGACAGATGAGTTCATAGCGCACATCCGTGTGCGCCACCCCTGCAGGGCGCAGAGGCGGATAGCCGAATCACCATTCTGCACGATAGCGGAATGGGACTGACTTCAGGCAGCCCGCAGGGTGAGACACATGGATGTGCCGAATCACAATTCCGCAGGACAGCCGGGTTGGACGAGCATCAGCTCGCCCCGGAGGCGAAGGCCATGGAAGGCCTGAGTCACATCACCGAATAGATAAAGTCGTTGTAGTCGATAACGCCGTCACCGGCCATTTTCAGGGCTGATTCGGCTTTCGGTTGCATGCCGTTTTCCACGGCAATGTGCTGTAATTCCTGCCCGGTCACACCATCGTGAATGGCCTGCCTTACCCGTTCATTCACCACGAGAAACTCATAAGACATCACACGGCCTGCATAACCAGTCTGGCTGCAATGGTCACAGCCCACAGCCTTATACAGCTTCTCAGGCACGGCATAACCAAGATCCTTGACCATATCAAAAGCAGGATCCTGTGCATCCAGTTCGGCGCGACATTCCAGACAAAGCTGTTTGAGCAGATTCTGGCTGATCACCCCGAGCAGTGCCGGTGCAATCAGGTAGTTCGGGATACTCAAATCATTGAGTCGAATAATCGTGTCGACTGCCGAGTTGGTATGCAGGGTGGAAAACATCAGATGGCCGGTCAGGGCTGCCTCAATACCGATCTCGGCCGTTTCCGGATCGCGCATTTCACCAATCATGATGATATCCGGATCATGCCTGAGCACATTGCGCAGAATGCGCGCAAAGGTCATACCGATCTTGTGATTCACCTGAATCTGGTTGGCGCCCTTGATTTCGGATTCCACCGGATCTTCAATGGTCAGAATATGGGCCGGCAGATGGGCGATGGATTTCAATAAGGCAAACAGCGTGGTGGACTTACCTGAACCGGTAGGTCCCGTCACCAGTACCAGTCCGTAAGGTTTGCGCGCCATAATGGAAAGCTGTTTCATATCAGCTTCACGCAATCCCAGCACACCCAGCTCAACCGCCATCTCTTTATTGAGCACACGCAGAACCAGCGACTCACCGAATGAGTTGGGAATGCAGGAAACGCGGAATTCATAGGTCTTCTTGCCGTCACGCAGCAGCAATCTGCCATCCTGAGGCATGCGCTGCTCGGCAATATCCATGCCGCTTAAAATCTTGATGCGCGCCGCAATCTGCTTGTGCAGGCTCTTCTCCAGCGCATTTTCCGCCAACAATTGCCCGTTGAGGCGATAGGCCAGCGTGATCTTCTTCGCCTGTGGCAGAATATGAATATCAGAGGCTTTTTTAAGCAGGCCATTCCTGATAATACGATTGACCAATCGCACAATTGGCGCATCTTCAGCCGATCGAGTCATCTGTAATTCGGAAACCGGCTCGTTATCTTCCTCATCATCTTGATGCAGGAACTCACAGGAGAGCTCATCCTCCACCAACTCTTCACTCAGGAAGCTTTCAAGATAGCTTTTCAGTTGCGATGATTTAGCCAGCACCTCATGCACTTTTTTTCCTGTTTTGAAGCTGATGATATCGTACGCTTCCAATCCCATCGGATCAGCCAGTGCAATGGTCAGTGCATGTTTGTCCGTATCAATGGGCAGGATTTGATACTTCTCGACCACCCCCCTGCCGATCTCCAAACCAGCCATCGGATTAATCTGATAGTCATCCAGATCAATGGTTGGCAGGCGGAACTTCTTGGCCAGGGCAGACAACAGTTGATCCTCGTTAATCACCTGTGAGCTGAGCAGGATTTCTCCTATCCTTGAACCGCGCACCTTCTGCTCTTCCAGCGCATATTGCAGATCCTGTTCACCAATCAGCCCGGCTTCGATCAGCAGTTCGCCCAGCCGCATCTTGCGCCGACTCTGCATTTTCAAAGCGGAGCTGATCTCCGCGTCATTGACCTTACCATTCTCCATCAGAATATGGCCGATCGGCTTGCTTTGATCCGCTGATTGATGTGCAAGAGCCTCCTCCACATCTTCTGAGGTAATCAGTTCCTGGTTGATCAGCAGATCTCCGAGCTTCATCTGGTGCAGCTGTTGCATTTCCAGTGCCTGCTCCAACTGCTCATCACTAACCTTGCCCTGTTCCTTGAGGATGTCACCCAGCGGCAAATGTGAGTCGACCTGCTTCTTCAACGCCTCATGCACATCCTCAACTGACAATATTTCCTGGTCGACCAGCAGATCACCCAGTCGTTCCGGCCTCTCCTGATAACGGATACCATGATGATAAAAGAATATACGCTCATACGGCATGCTGCCGTCACTGCTGATGGCAAAGAAACCCGGTGTGTTGGATGTGGTTGCCATGGCCAGAACATTGAAGGTTTCAAGATTAACTGTGATCACTTTCAGCTCATCCATGTGCTGCAGTTTGGATGGATGATCGGGAACCGAATCCTTTGTCCGCTTCATGCCGATATATACTACCTCACTGATATCCAGTTTTCTGGAAGCAGCATTATCGGGTTTATTGTGTTCCTGAAAATGCAGGTTACGCATAATCGGCGAAAAACCGAGAAGGTAACCATCCAGTGTCTCACCACTGATCAGGTTGATGGTGACAGGCTGATAACGACTGCTTAGTTGTTTAGTGTCGCTCATCGACTACCTCCAGCCGGCTGTTGTTATTCACTTGCATTGCCTTCATTGCCAAAACAGGCCTGCCAGACATGTGTAGGAAGCATATGGCAAAAGCTTTCCCATCGTTTTTTATCCGAGGACTCACTCATGCTGTTGATCAGATCATTTCTCTCTTCATGGCGTCCTGTTTCATGGTACAACTGGGCTCGCAGCACAGCCAGTCGCAAAGAACTCGGTGCCAGTTCAGCCGCCCGATCGAGAAGCCCTTCAACCTCTTCGTATTTACACTGGCTCAGGCTCTCTTCTATTTGATTGATTTGTGAATCAACAGCATCCAGCGCCTGATTCGCAATCGGTTGCACAATCGGTTGCACCGCCGGGGTTTCTATCATTTTCTTTTCAGCTGCAATCTTCCCGGCAACCTGGACATCGTCAGTTTCTTGCCACTGTTCAGTCAAACGACTCTCTTTTGATTTGCGTAACAGTATCCCCAGAATCACTCCGAAGGTAGCCGCCAGCAACACAAAGAACGCAATCATCCAGATCTCATTCGACGATTTTTCAGGCGTCTCTGCCTTCAGCTTGAGGAGTTTCACATCATCTTTGATCGACTTCACATCGGCCTGTATGCCATCTACGGAGCGCCCCAGTGTTGCCACGGTTTTATTCAAACTGTCCATCTGCAGCTTGCCGGACATCATCTCCCGGTGAATGGCATCCAGTTTTTCATCCGACTCTTTTTTAACCACATCAAGAATCTGCTCGGCCATCTGCTGATTTGCCGCACCGGACAACTTGATGCGGCCGGAATAGTGCAGCTCCGGGGCGGCTTGCGCAGATTGCTGTACCTGTGCCTCAGATGTCGCTGGCGCAACTGTAAGCGTCGATTGCTTTAACAAACCGGAGAGTTTCTGCATTGCATCCGCAGAAGCATATTTTTTAACGACCTCGCCTGAAGGCACTGTCAGCCAGCTACCCTGTTTGAGCTGATTGATATTACCATCAACAAAACTGTCCGGATTCTGTTCATACAGGGAAAGCATGACCTGCTTGTTGGAGTAACGTTTATCCTTTCTCAGGCGATAGGCGATTTCACTGAGGTTATCACCTCCACGTACCGGTCCATATCGCCAAATACGGGTCCAGGCAGCATCATCCACCACCACTGCCCCCGGTTCATCAGATGCTTCATTATTTGCCAACCGCACAGGCGCAAGCGTTGGCAATGCATTCGCAACGTCCGCCATTGCTGCAGGATCGAGCAGCAATCGGTAATGCCGGTAATAGGAGCCCCGCCCCTCTTTGGTGGCCTTCAATACAATGGAAAGCATCGGTATATTCACTACGCCAATGGAACTGAGAACAATAACAGGAGCAGCAGACTGTCTGTCTTCAAGAATCACCCTGATTTGGGAAAGCCTGTCATGCCATGGCAGATCCATTTGGCGATATTCCGCCTCTGATGCCAGTTCGACGCTAATATGATAGACATCTTCACCGCCGGACAATACAAGCGGCACACGAGCCTTTAATGATTCGTTCAGATGGCTGTTTAACTCAAGTGCGCCGAAACCGAGTGCATGCCCGCTAGCGGGGAAACAAAACAGGGCCGCGATAAACCCCAGCTGTAGAGACAGGAGAGTGATCATCTGCCTGACGCGTAACTGACTGCATCTTATATGCCTATTGAACAACAAAATCTCCCATGTTCAACCCCTTCACCCCTGAATAGTTGCCACTAAACCTGTTCTGCGGCATAGCCGCCCCAATCGGTCACGTATCCCCCTGTATGGATACATGTCTCCGCCATAGCTCCAACCACGCAAAATCAGTGCCATTTCTGGCGGCACTATTTTGACTCATGGGTCTGAACCACGGTTGCATGAAAGCAATAAATCAGCGTACCCTTAATGACATGCATCAAGCAAGTAAAAAACCTCTGAATTTGAGAAAATCCAGAGGTTTCACGATGGCAACCCTTCAAGGTCAGGCGACTTTCCTCAACAGATAATCAACCACCAGTCGCACACCCGCGCCGGTTCCACCTTTGGCTGAAATCTCCGACCCCTTCATATTCCATGCCGTTCCGGCGATATCCAGGTGCGCCCATGGGATATCATCGACAAATCGGGAGAGGAAACAGGCTGCAGTAATCGCGCCGCCTTCACGGCCACCTGTATTTTTTATATCGGTAATTTCAGATTTAATCTGCTCCTGATACTCCTCATACATGGGCAGTTCCCATACGCGATCATACGTATAGTCACCCGACAGTTTCAGCCCCTGTTTTAATTTCTCACCGCTACCCATCAGTCCTGTTGCATGGGCACCGAGCGCAATCACACAGGCGCCGGTCAGGGTGGCGAAATCGATAATTTCCGCCGGTTTCCGTTCAGCGGCATAAGCCAGCGCAT
>MNWZ01000029.1 GCA_001871925.1 Zetaproteobacteria bacterium CG1_02_53_45 | reverse complement strand
AGGCTCTGCGACAATGGGAGCCGCACCTGAACCAAGGGAAAACAAGTCGTGATGACCGCACTCGGTTGATAAGACTTCTTACTGATTCAATCGCAGGAAATATTGCGCCAGATCGACCGGGACGAAGCGAGCCAAGGGCAGTGAAACGAAGACCCAACCATTTCCAATTATTAACCGCGCCAAGACACATGATGAAAGAGATACAGCACAGAAGTAAATATCGGGCAGAAAAGGCTTAAGTTAGCGCCATTCGTGACTGTCCCCAGTGTACGTGTCGGAGAAAACAGAACAAGCCATGTCTGATAAATCAGCAGCCCAGGCGCATTTATTGCACTTATGCGCCAAATCAGTGGATATATAGTATAGCGAACAGGGATAAGCCGATTGCCTGATGGTAAAGGTTTGACTCACACAGGTTGTCGGGGACGGGCTAATGAAAAATATACAACAGTTTGTTTGGATCGCTGCACTCAGTCTGGCAGCACTGGCTGTTAGCGCCTGCCAGCACAAAGCGGCTGAGGTGGTAGGCATGGGAGAGATGCCCGCTTCTGCGCGAGTCATGTCTGTTGGCCCGCAAGCCAAGATGATGATGGCAGCGTCGACACCGGAATACGCACAGGACCGGGAAAGCTATGCGCATCAGGATGAGAATCCGGTGAAGATCACTTCGGAAACCCCGGTTTCCACGTTCAGTGTCGATGTGGATACCGCCTCCTATTCGAATGTGCGCCGCATACTCAATCAGGGGCAGTTGCCGCCGCGCGATGCGGTGCGTGTCGAGGAGATGATCAATTACTTCTCCTATAACTACACGCCGCCGAAAACTGTCGAGCCGCCGTTCAGTATCACCACAGAGATGGCGCCAGCGCCGTGGAACAAGGGGCGGGTCTTGCTGCAGATCGGTTTGCAGGGCTACAGGGTTGATCGCAGTGCGATGCCGGCGGCCAATCTGGTGTTCCTTGTTGATGTTTCCGGCTCCATGAATTCGCCGGATAAACTCGGACTGCTTAAATTTGCGCTCAAGGAGTTGACCGGCCAGTTAACCGGTCGCGACAGGGTGACTATCGTGGTTTATGCCGGCGCATCCGGTGTGGTGCTGGAGACAACACCGGGCAATCAGCGTGAGCGCATCGATGCGGCGCTGGCACAACTGAGTGCCGGTGGCTCCACCAATGGTGGTGAAGGCATCCAGCTTGCCTATGCCATGGCCAGAGCCTCCTATATTCCCGACGGTATCAACCGCATCATTCTGGCCACCGACGGTGATTTCAATGTCGGTACCACGGATTTCGAGAAGCTGTTGAATCTGGTTGAGGAGAAGCGCAAAAGCGGCATCTCGCTGACCACGCTGGGATTCGGCAGCGGCAACATCAATGATAATCTGATGGAGCAACTGGCTGACCGTGGCAATGGCAACTATGCCTACATCGATACGCCGTCAGAAGCGCGCAAGGTGCTGGTTGAGCAGATGGGATCGAACCTGCTGACGATTGCCAAAGATGTGAAGATTCAGGTCGAGTTTAATCCCTATGCAGTGGCTGAGTACCGCCTGATCGGTTATGAAAATCGTCTGCTTAATCGTGAGGACTTCAATAACGATAAGGTGGACGCCGGAGAAATCGGTGCGGGTCACTCGGTTACCGCGCTCTATGAGTTGACCCTCAAGGGGGGCAAGGGACTGATTGATCCACTGCGTTACGCGGCGGCCCCTAAAGCTGCGACTGCTGCCAGAGCAGGAGAGCTGGCATTCCTGCGTTTGCGCTACAAGAAACCGGACGCTGATGAGAGCGGTCTGATCGAACAACCGATTCATCTGCGCGACATACAGTTAAATCTGAAACAGAGCAGCGATGATTTCCGCTTCGCTGCCAGTGTTGCGGCCTTTGGCCAGATGCTCAGGGGTGGCAAATACAACGGCAGTTATACATACGAGGAACTTATCGCTTTGGCCGGCACCGCATCGGGCAAGGATGAGTCAGGTTATCGTCACGAATTCATGCAGTTGGCGAAAACAGCCGCCAGTCTGCAAAACGAGAAGCGTTTGAGTGAAGCGCCGTCCGATCCGGCCATTTACTTCCATTATGATTCCAGCGAAATCGATGCCGATGGTCAGCAACGGCTGCAGGAGATCGCAGCCTATTTCCTTTATCAGAACCGGCAGGGGAAGCTTTCGCGCATCAGGGTTGCGGGCAATACCGGTGTGAAAGGCTCGAATGAATACAATGTGCTGCTGGCGCAACGGACAGCCGATGCCACGAAGGATGTTCTGATTAAACAGGGGGTGCCTGCAGAGGACATCGAAAGCGTCAGCTTTGGAGAAGAGCTTCCCCGCTGCACGGAAAACACCGGTGAGGCATGTCAGGCCCAGAACAGGCGCGTGGATATTACTTTTACTGAGTAGTATCGCTGCGATGCAGCGGCATTAACAACAGGAGGAGGACGTGATGAAACGGAGCGCATGTGCGCTGATATTTTGGACGGTCCTGCTTTCAGGCTGCGCCACTGTCGACAACAACATAGAGGCCAGTCAGATGGGGCAGCTACTGCAGCCGCATAACCCCCTGCAGTGCCAGGAGATTCCGGGCAATGAAGCGCATGAGCGACTGTGTCTGCTTATGACGGAAAACAAGGGTGATTTCTGGTTTGTCGCTGGCGAGGATGAATATTCAAAGAATCGTATTGTGGAAGCGCTTTCGTTTATGGAAGAGGGCAATGGTGGGGTCTCGTTCGGTGAGTTCAGTATCTCTCCCGGAGGCAGCTATCTGGCGGTGATTATCGCCGAGGAGGGGCATCCGATCCTGCTGTTCAGGCAACTGCAGAATACTCTGCAGGATCAGGATGAGCCGGAGAATCTGCCGGGCATCGCCACATACCCCGGTTCAATGGCTATCAAAGGCTGGCAAGGCGATGATTTGATTGTGATCAGCAGTGATCAGGATCTGGTTCATTATCAACACGGGGGCGAAGTGGGAGAGTCGCATGATTATCTGCTGCATCTACCGGATGGCAAGGTCTCTCCGGCAATAGCCGTGGCCCAATAAGGTGGAAAACCGGATGCCTTGTGCACACTCGACAACTTTGGCATGGCTGCTGTTGATGCTTTTAACGCTCAGTGGTTGCCTGATCATCACAAAGGATAGTCCTGCACCCGGTTGCATCAAAACCATCGGGCTCCTCCCCATGGTAAGCGGCTGCTTCGGAAAGACCGTATTATCGGATGTGAAGGTTGAACCTCAGCAGGCGTGCCTGACGATCACGGTGAATAACTGTAACGGCGGCGTACTGGCTATTCACAACAACTGCAGTGAAAGCTTCAATCTTGCCGGAGTTTCCGTTTTGGCGGGAACGCACATGACTATGGATCTGGTGAATAGCGGAAGTGAGTTCAGGTTGGTAGAGACCGACAGTAACTTCTCTGCCTATACACCCGCAGCGGATGAGAGGGTGCAACTGGTCGGAACACTCGGCAGCGGGGACGTTTCCGTCTCATTCATCAAAACCGGCAAGCTGTGTGAATGAGAGTCCATGTTATGGTCACCGCTGCCCGATTTTTTGATTGTGTGAATGCTTTCGAAAAGATGCAGCGCTACAGATATGTATAAGCTGTTGCTTTCAACCAGGACCGGACTATTCCAATCTATCAGATTTGAGTCCTGCCGGGAGAGACGTACCGGTCTTGCATCAGGAGATATGCCGGATTGGTTGGACGTTCGTACTTTGGCGCTTGTTTCTAAAGCCTGATTCTCAATGTCTATAAAATTGCGCCTCCGGGTGGATATGCCTATTGTGTGAACCCGAGTTAAGGGATGGGGAAATCACACAATGTTCAGGAAATTGTTATACGGATTGAAAATATTACTCGTTCTTGGCGTTATCGTGCTCGGGTGGGGGCAGTTCCAGCGCATTAGCTTGCTGAACAGCACGCCTCCGCCGGGAAAGATGATCGATATGATCGATTATGATCTGCATCTGGATTGCCAAGGGCAGGGGCCGGTCACGGTATTGCTCGAGGCGGGCAGTAATGAGTTTTCACTGACCTGGGATAAGGTCTTCCTTGAACTGTCCAAACAAACACAGGTCTGTCGCTATGACCGGGCAGGCCTTGGCTGGAGTCAGGCAAGCACTCTGCCCCGCAAGGCTTCCTCAATGGCCTATGAACTGCGGGAGTTGTTGCGGCAGGCTCAAGTTCAGCCGCCCTATATCTTTGTCGGCCACGCCTATGGTGGCTATATCGGGCAATGGTTTGCCCATGAGTATCCTGAATTATTAAAAGCCCTGGTGCTGGTGGACTCTGTGCGTGCAGATCAATTTGCCCGCTTTCCGGGCTTGCAGGCCCAGACCGATGACTTGATCGCTCAATTTACACGGCTGCAAAGAGTCAGCTGGTTGGGGTTGATGGCTATGCGACCGGGCAATATCCCGGATAGAGGCTTATCAGGTGAAGCCTTGCAGCAGTACAGAGGCGTTCTGGCCAGCAGGAGCTATTTCTCGGCATCCATTGAAGAGGATAAAATGCTTGAGGAGAGTTTTCGCGAAGGTGTGAATGTGTTGGATCAGATAGATGTCCCGCTTGTTGTACTCAGTCGTGGAAGGCCGGATGGCCTGAATGATGAAGCATTTGCATCCTGGCAGTCCATGCAGAGAGAGCTGCTGGATATGTCGGCCACATCAAAACAGGTGATTGCCGAACAGTCCGGCCACTATATATATATAGATCAACCGGAACTGGTGATTGAGGAGATTCAGCTGTTGTTGCAGCAGTAGACTCTGCATATTTGTAATGCTGCTGTCTGCGGGGCGTTAGATGTCCCTGTAAATAAGGCCGCGGCGGATCAGCCATTTCTCGATTTCTACACAGACAAGCACCAGTGATGACAACATCAGGCAGGCCGCCAAATCGAACAGCGGCAGTGGCTGGGTGTGAAAGATCTCATTCAGCGCAGGCAAATAGATTACCGCCAGCTGCAAGACCAGTGTTAACAGGACAGCGCCCAGCATTGGCAGGTTGCTGAGCAAACCGATACTGAATAGCGAACGACTTTCGCTGCGCACAGCCAGAGAATGGAACAGCTGTGAAACGGTGAGTACGGTAAACACGACTGTCTGCCAGTATTCCACATTGCGCGAGATAGCCCATGCCTGCGAGGCGATTGAAATAGCTCCGACAAACAGCCCGACCCAGACGATATGCTGCCACATGCCGTGGGAGAAAATGTTGTCACCCGGTGAACGTGGAGGGCGTTGCATAACGCCCTGTTCTGCAGGTTCAGCCGTGAATGCAAGCCCGGGCAAACCATCGGTGACAAGGTTGACCCACAGGATGTGAATCGGCAGCAGGGGAATCGGCAGTCCGAAAAATGGAGCCAGTAAGAGTGTCCAGATTTCGCCGGAATTGGAGCTCATGGTGTCCTTGATGAACTTCAGTATGTTGTCGAAGACCTGCCTGCCCAGCTTGACGGCTGTGACAATGGTGGCGAAGTTATCATCAAGCAGCACCATATCGGAGGCCTCGCGGGCTACATCCGTACCATTTTTGCCCATGGCTATCCCGATACCGGCACGCTTTAAAGCCGGAGCATCGTTCACGCCATCGCCGGTCATGGCAACGAACTCGCCATGGAGCTGCAGGGCTTTGACGATGCGCAGCTTTTGCTCCGGCGTAACCCGTGCATAAACGCGGATGGACTCAACGATGTCGGCAAACTGTTCATCACTGAGCTTTGCCAGTTTATGTCCGCTAAGTACGGCATGACTGTCATCGGTGATGCCCATGCGGCGGGCAATCGTCATCGCTGTGCCGGGGTGGTCGCCGGTAATCATGACCGGCGTGATACCCGCAGTAAGACAATCAGCGACGGCCTGCTGAGCTTCCGCTCTGGGCGGATCAATCAGGGCAACCAGCCCCAGAAAGATTAAGTTCTGCTCAGTTGCTTCATGAGTGATGGCTTCCGGCAGGTCGGAGAACTCCCGATAGGCAAATGCGATAACGCGATAGCCTTCTGTGGCCAGTTGTTCTGCAGTGGCAAGGGTGTCGTGAGCCACAAACCCTGCAGCGTCAATGCATTGGGCGATAATCTGTTCAGGTGCCCCTTTGCTATATGCAATGATGCCCCGGTCTGACTGATGCAGTGTCGTCATCTGTTTGCGTTTACTGTCAAATGGGATGGCCGCCAGCCTCGGCATGGCCTGCTCAAGGATAGTCTTGTCAAAACCTGTGTTCAGAGCTGCTTCAAACAGGGCGAGTTCTGTCGGTTCACCTGCAGGAATCCCGTTCTTCTCCGCAACATCATTATTCAGGGCCACGGCTTGTCCGAGATTTACCCATACAGGATTGGTTGCGGCATCGGGCAGGGAGGCATGGCGTTCACCTTCACTGAAAACCAGATCAACGCTCATACGGTTCTGTGTTAATGTGCCGGTTTTGTCGGTACAGATATAAGTGACTGAACCCAGTGTTTCCACTGCCGGAAGACTGCGCACCAGTGCATGGTGGCGAACCAGCTTGCGTGCACCGAGCGCCAGCGAAATCGTAACAACTGCCGGCAGGGCTTCCGGAATAGCGGCGACAGCCAGGCTTACGGCTGTGAGAAACATCAGGACTACAGGCTGGCCCTGCAGTAAGCCGGTCGTAAACACCAGCGCGCAAATTGCCAGCACAGCCAGAGCAAGGTGACGACTGAATCGGTTCAGGCGCACCTGCAGCGGCGTCTCCACACCGGACTCGCTGCGTAACAGTTCGGCAATATGGCCGATCTCTGTATTTGAGCCCGTGGCAATGACCACGCCCTGACCCTGGCCGCGAGTAATCAGGCTGCTTTTAAATACCAGATTGCTGCAGTCGGCTGCTGCAAGGTTCTGATCAGCTATCACATGATGCTGTTTTTGGGCCGGTAACGATTCACCTGTCAGCGTGGATTCATCTGCCTGCAGTTCCTCGCAAAGCAGCAGGCGCATGTCGGCCGGTACAATATTACCCGCCTGCAGCACAACGACATCGCCCGGAACCAGTTTGGCGGCCGGCATCGTAATGAGTTTGCCATCGCGATACAGGTGGGCAAGCGGTGCAGCCAGTTCCCGCAAGGATTTGACGGCGCGCTCGGCACGAAGCTCCTGCACGGTTCCGACAATAGCATTGAGTAATACAATCACGATGATGGCAATCGTGTCCTGAGGTTCACCGATGAATCCTGAAAGCAGAGCCGCCACTATTAATACTATGATCATGACGTTGGAAAACTGGCCGAGTAGAATGGAGAACAGGGAGCGTGTGTGGCTTTCAGGTAAGCTGTTCGGACCGTATTCTGCCAAACGCTGCTGTGCATCAGCAGTAGTCAGTCCAGCGCTGGAAGAGCCCAGTCGCTCCAGTGCTTCATCCGTGGCAATCGTATGCCAGCTGACAGGCGTCATATTATGTTATGGGAAAGCGCACAGATGCAGATATATAGATAATGTTTAGAAGGCGCACCATCAGTTCATTCACACATCCTCGCGAGTTGTTGGAGATGAAGTAGTCCATTTGTCCTGATATTATACATTATAAGTGCCTGATGGGCACTGCCGGAGAAAAGCAGATGATGTCAGTAGCTTTGAAGAAAGGGATGATATCAGAGGGTATGCAGCCGGTTGCAAGTATCATCATAGTGAACTTCTCTGGGATCATCACTGATGACACGTCGCGAATTTGTTGCTGTTGCTCGTAAATCTTGCGACGAAAAAATAATCTGAATATATCCGTTGACGGCAGGTATCGCGCCGCTATTGTTCGCCGCCCTCCGCAAGAAACAGTGTTGATTTCGGAGGGATTCTGGCTACGGATTTGAGCAATCAGGTGAGTAGAAAGAAAGGCGTTGACGGTAGCATTTTGGTCGCTATTGTTCGCCGCCCCGCAAGAGGCAGCAGCCGATTACGGGGTCCTTTTGGAAGGCTGAACG
>MNWZ01000076.1 GCA_001871925.1 Zetaproteobacteria bacterium CG1_02_53_45 | reverse complement strand
CGTCCAACAGGACAGGCTACGCACGCGATGATCTCCCTTGTAACGCTCTGCGACATGGTCAAAAAGATGGCGAGGGACTGCTCTTATTATCTGGTGAAAAATCGTGTTAGTGTGCTGCATGGCCTGAGTTCTCCAGTTGGTAAATTTGCTGTCTAGCTAACTACAAATATACCATAAACGTTGGGAATTCAGGCCTACTTTATTGATGCAATATCCTTAACCGGACAGCAATGATTAACTTTACTATTATCAATCTGTGAATCATGCTTTTCTGCAACGGGATACTATGACGCTGCTTACTCGAATAATGACATTTACCCTGCTGACTGCACTTGCCTGGCTTGCCTGGCAGGCACCTGCCTCTGCGCCCGTTCCCCGCATCGTGCGTGCCTCAATTCCGGAGCGGCCTCCGGGCGCCCAGCAGACCACAGTGACGGCCTCATCAGCATGGCGCGTACTGACCCGCCGTGTCGTATCCAAAGCTGCTGTCACATCACTGAGCCGCCGTCTGGAAAGCATGGGGCTTACGCCTGTCATCATCGAAAAAGAGGAAGATGTCACCATGCACGCCTTTGATGATGCCATACTGTTTAAAAGCAGCACAGAGGCATGGGAGGCCAGTCGCATCTGGCAGTCATACGGCATTGTATCCTCAGTGATTCATGCTGAAGAAGCCGGAGTTTATCTGGTTGGACTGGGGCGTTTTTTTCAGGCCAGGTATGCCGAAAGCATGCAGCAGCAGCTCGAGCAGACAGGTCGGAAATACCGTTATCAGCAGCGTACAGTACCTATCCAGAGCTGGCGCTTCACGTTCGCCCCTGGCGACAAACAGCAGGCTGAATCACTGTGGGAAAAACTGCATGCCACAGGCGTCATCATGCCGGCATTGATGCCGGAGGCTGAGTTTCAACAGTTATATGGTGAAATGAAAGAGGTGAAGCCCGCGCAGTAACGCCTGATCTCTATTTTCTGATCAGATCGTCGAAACGGTCAAACAGGTAGTCTGCATCCTGCGGACCCGGACTTGCTTCGGGGTGATACTGCACCGAGAAAACCGGTTTGCCTTTCACAGCCAGGCCCTCAACCGTGCCATCGAACAGAGAACGGTGGGTAATTTCAACCGTATCGGGAATATAATCATCAGACACGGCATAGCCGTGGTTCTGGCTGGTAATTTCAATCTTGCCCGTGGTTTCATCCTTCACCGGATGATTGCCGCCACGATGGCCGAATTTCAGTTTAAACGTGGTCAAACCCAGTGCCTGTGAAAGCAGCTGATGACCCATGCAGATACCGAACACAGGTACATCACCGGTAATCAGTTCACGAATCGTTGCCACGGCATAACCGACAGCGGCAGGGTCACCCGGTCCGTTGGAGAGGAAAATACCATCCGGCTTCAGGGCCAGCACATCGGCAGCCGTGGTTGAAGCAGGTACGATCGTCACGTTCAGGCCGCGATCAGCCAGTTTACGGAAAATATTACGTTTGCAGCCGAAATCGAAGGCAACCACATGTTTATCACACTCAGGCTGATTGAAAGCAACAGTATCCAGATCATAACTACCCTGCTTCCACTGGCTCTGCTCTTTACAGCTGACCTGACCAACCAGATCGCGTCCTTCCAGACCATGCCAGCCGCGGGCCATGGCAATCGCGTCATCTTCAGACATGCCATCGGATGCAATCACACCGTTCTGGGCACCGTTATCGCGCAGATGACGTACCAGCGCACGTGTATCGATACCGGAAATGCCGACAACACTGTTATCAACCAGCCATGCAGCCAGGTCCTTTTCAGCCCGATAGTTGGAAGTGATACGGGATGGAGCACGTACGATGCAACCACGAACAGAGATCGCGTCGGACTCCATATCGGCCTCATTGACGCCGACATTGCCGATATGCGGATAGGTGAAGGTGAGAATCTGGTCTGTATAGGATGGATCAGTAAGAATTTCCTGATAACCGGTCAGAGAGGTATTAAAGCAGACTTCACCAACTGTATTACCGATCGCACCAAAGGCATCACCACGGAAAATGCGTCCATCCGCCAGTGCCAGTATCGCCCCAGTCATTGAATCCGCCATAGCCTTATTCACCTCGCTGATTTAAGGCTGCTCTGAAAAATCAGAGCGGCCGCGCAACCCACGGACGGGTTGCCAAAACCATTCACATATGTGAATGGTTTTGTAAGCAAAGGAAAAATAACATTTTTTCCTTTGCTTTCTGAAAAGTGCATGGAGGCACTTTTCAGGCATTGCTTAACGCGCCGAAGGGTATGAAAATTCACAGCCAAAGTCGAGTTTGTTTCGTCGTTTGTTTCGTCGCTTGTTTCGTCATGTCAGCGGCTTGAACAGCCCATCAATATCCTCTGCAGTCCATAACGGCGCTCTGGCGGCACCACTATCGTGAATACCGTTGGCCAGGTCACGTTTGCGATCCTGTAATTCAAGAATCTTCTCTTCGACCGTACCTTCAGTAATCAGCTTGTATACAAATACGGCCTTATCCTGCCCGATGCGGTGGGCACGATCCGTTGCCTGTGCTTCGGCAGCAGGATTCCACCACGGGTCATAGTGAATGACGGTATCGGCAGCCGTCAGATTCAGGCCGACACCACCGGCCTTCAGACTGATCAGAAACAGCGGCACCTCTTCATTCTGGAAGCGTTCAATCGGTGTTTCACGATCCTTGGTCTGACCGGTCAGTTTCACATAACCGATATCGAGACGCTGCATCTCTTTTTCGATCAATGCCAGCATGGAGGTAAACTGTGAAAACAGCAGAATGCGGCGTCCCTCTTCAATCATCTCCGGCAGCATCTCGAGCAGCATATCCAGTTTCGCTGAAGCAGGCGGCACGCCTTTGAGACCACTCATCAGGCGTGGATCACAACAGACCTGGCGCATCTTCAGCAGTGCATCGAGTACCACAATCTGGCTTTGCGCCAGCCCCATGGCGGTGACTGCATCGCGCACACGTTTCTGCATGGCCAGACGCACACTTTCATACAATTCCCGCTGTTTGTCTTCCAGCTCAATACTGCGGATAATCTCCGTCTTGGGCGGCAACTCGAGGGCGACCTGCTCTTTGGAGCGCCTGAGCAGGAACGGTCTGATACGCGTATTCAACGTTTCCTGACGCGCCACATCGGCTTCTATTTCAATGGGTTTGCGGAACATGCGGGTAAACCCACGCTGGTCAAACAGGTATCCGGGCATAAGGAAATCAAACTGCGCCCACAATTCCCCCAGATGATTTTCCATCGGTGTGCCGGTCATGCAGAGCTTGTGCCCGGCTTTAAGTTTACGCACAAGTTGCGAGGCCTTGGCGCGCGGGTTCTTGATATTCTGAGCCTCATCGAGAATCAGCAGATGCCATGGCTGTTCCACCAATACGTCAAAATCGCGGGCCAGTAACGGGTAAGTTGTCAGCACCAGATCGTGGCTGGCCAGTTGTTCAAAATGCTGGGCCCGGGTTGGCCCGTGTACTACCAGCACATCCAGATCAGGCGTAAATTTTTCCGCCTCACGACGCCAGTTGTGCATCAGGCTTGTCGGAGCGATCACCAGAGCAGGGTGTTTCAACCGCCCCTCTTCCTTCTCTTTCAGGATATGGGCCAGCGCCTGCACGGTTTTACCCAACCCCATATCATCGGCCAGAATACCGGCCAGTTTCATCTGCAGCAGAAACTGCATCCAGCTTAAACCTTCACGCTGATAATCGCGCAGTTGTGCACGCAGCCCTCTGGGCGGTTCACTGACCGGAATCGTCGTAATATCAGCCAGCGCCCGCATATGCTGCAGCCAGGCGCTGCTGCTGATCTGAACATGTGTATCCGACTCATTCAGACTCTTTTCCAGCGCCAGCATCTGCGGTGCGCTTAAAACAGCCTCTTCGGCTTTGCCGCTGGCAAACACATCAAGCATGAAATGCAGGATACTGGCGATCATTTCACCGGGTGCAGACAACAGTCGCCCGTCCGGCAGTGGCAACGGCACACTCTGCTTCTCTTTAATCGATGCCAGAGACTCTTTTTTCAGCAGATCCGGATGCGATCCCACCCAGTTGGCGAGCGCGGCAATCAGATCCACCTCTTCACCATCATCAAGGGTCACCATGAAGCTGGCCTGCCCCATCAGGCCGGAGCCGGAGGCTGCCTTGCTTTCATCCAGATTAAGCTGCCATGTGGTCGCCTGCGCTATTTTAAACGAGAAGTTGTCGTTGATATCAATGAGGAATCCAAGCTCTTTAAGTTGCGGCACTTCATAGAGCACCCACTCCGGCCAGTAGCTTTCGTCCTCAAGCGTAAACATCTGCTGCTCGAAATCGAACAACTCGGCCAGCTTATCCTCCAGCATCGGATAGAGCCCTGCAGCTGCAAGTGTTGCAACAGCTGCCGATTCGATCGCCAGATCACGCTTATAATCAATCACCTTGTCGCCGCGAATCACCCGAATTGAGGTGGAAGTCGGTCGATAAGGCACATGCTTGCCGTCATAATCGAACCACAGTTCAATCAGGTGACAATAATCAGGGATGCGGTAACCCCAGCGCGACGAGAGCTTTCTGGAACTCAGCCTGACCACAGGGATCGGCTTCACTTCCCGGAAATCGTGTTTCAGGCGCACTGGCCCCGGCACATCTTCGGGTAACTGCTTGTTCACCGCCTCAACCACTTCATCGGAACAGTCCAGCTCAACAGCCGGAATATTGAGCAGAATTTCCGCCACATCGGCAGGCTGGCCGGTCTCCACCTGTCCGGCCATGGCCTGAGCGATGTCAATAAACCAGGGCGGCGAAGTCGGTACGATCTTCTCATCCTGCTGCATATGCAGGCTCAGGTGCTGATCGCCACGACTGTTGAGCTGCCATTGCCAATTGCCGGTTCGCTTATCACTGCGTTTCAGTGGTGGATTATCCTTGTTTTGCCAGTGGCAACGGCCACTGGCCATGATGCGCTTGAGAATGCGCAAACCTTCCGGCCCCTTGATGCGGTAACCGCGCAGCGATGAAAAGGAACGATCCGTGGCCACATCCCTGAGAATTTTTTCATCGGCTGACAACACATATTGCGGCACCGGATAATTGAGAATATTGGTCGCATCATAGGAGACCGCTTTGCCGTAACCACCGGATTTAAGCATCCGGGCAGAGAGGAAATTCAGACGCACATCCTGATCGCCATCAGGCTCGAGGATATACAGCAGACGCTGTTTGATGCTGCCGGGAAATTCATCGACAGGCACACTGCCCTCTTTGACACTCTCAAGTGCGCCCAGCCATTGGCCGAAAGCGAACAGGCCGGGGGCTGCAGCAACAGGCTCTTCAGCCTCGTCATCCTGCTCTTCCATCCATGCATAGAGTGTCGCCGCCACATGTTTGCAATCCGCACCCATCGGGCATGTACAGTGACCGGAGAGGTAATCATCGGAATCGAATGTAATCGCCACCTGCAGCGGCACCCTGTCTTCACCCCTGACACTGGCTCTCAACATCCCCGACTTCTTGTCATAATCGAGGTCGTTTACTCGACCCTGCTCGAACAGTTCATGCCCTTTATCAGCCGCCTGGGTATCCAGCCACTGCTCAATCAGTTTGTCGTTTAACTCAGGTAAATCAGTCATCGATTGACTGCTCCTTTAATTTCAATAATTCATCACGATGTTTGGCCGCGTCCTCAAAACGCAGGTCGGCCGCAGCCTCCACCATCAGCCGTTCGAGCTCTGCCATGCGGCGAACCCGCTCAGCCCAGCTTACCGGCTCAGGCTCGGCCACTTCAGGTATATGTGCATAGTCCATCTCATATACCGAGCCGAGAATATCCTTAATCTCCGACTTCACCGTTTCCGGAGTAATGCCGTGCTCGGCATTATAGGCCAGTTGCCTGATTCGTCTGCGTTCGGTTTCCTCCATAGCGCGCTGCATGGAGTTGGTAATCCTGTCGGCATAGAGAATCACATAACCGTCAGCGTTGCGGGCGGCGCGGCCGATCGTCTGGGTAAGCGAACGCTCCGAACGCAGAAATCCCTCTTTATCGGCATCGAATATGGCTACCAGCGCCACTTCCGGCAGATCAAGGCCTTCGCGTAACAGGTTGATACCGATAAGCACATCAAACACACCCAGGCGCAGGTCACGCAGAATCTCCATGCGCTCCACCGTATCAATATCCGAATGCAGGTAACGCACCTTCATATCGAGATTGTTCAGGTATTCGCTCAAATCTTCAGCCATGCGTTTGGTCAGGCAGGTTGCCAGTACCCGATAACCTTTGGCGATGGTTTCATTGGCCGCACCGACAAAATCATCCACCTGGGAGCTGGCCGGACGAATTTCAATGAGCGGATCCACCAGTCCTGTCGGGCGAATCACCTGCTCAACAAACACTCCTTCACATTTCTCCAGCTCATATGCGCCGGGTGTGGCCGAGACATAGATGGCCTGCGGCACGATCGCTTCAAATTCATGAAACTGCAGCGGCCGGTTATCCAGCGCCGAGGGCAGGCGGAAACCGAAATCCACCAGCGTCTGCTTGCGCGAGCGATCTCCCTTGAACATGCCGCCGATCTGGGGCACCGTCACATGCGACTCATCCACCATCACCAATGCATTATTGGGCAGGTAATCAAGCAGTGTAGGTGGCGCTTCGCCAGGATTTCTGCCGGTCAGGTGGCGCGAATAATTCTCCACGCCGGTGCAGAAACCCACTTCCTGAATCATCTCCAGATCATAAATGGTGCGCTGCTCCAGCCGCTGCGCTTCCACCAGTTTGTTCTGTTCATGCAGTTGGGCCAGGCGTTCGGCCAATTCGTCCTTGATCGCCTGCATAGCCCGCACTAACTGGTTGCGCGGCATGACAAAATGGCTTTTCGGAAACACCGTATATTTATGCAGCACCTCGATGCGTCTGCCGGTCAGCGGATCAAAACGGGAAATGGCATCAATCTCATCACCGAAAAACTCCACGCGGATGGCGAAATCCTCGGCATGGGCCGGAAACACCTCCAGCACATCACCGCGCAAACGGAAGGTGCCGCGATGAAAATCCATCTCGTTGCGCTGATACTGCAGCTCGACCAGCTTGTTCACTGCCGTGCGCTGATCAACCTCCCGGCCTGTTTCGAAATAGAGCAGCATGCCTGCATAGGCTTCAGGGCTTCCGAGTCCGTAAATGCACGAGACCGAAGCGACAATAATCACATCCTCGCGCTCGAGCAGTGCTCTGGTTGCCGAATGGCGCATGCGATCAATATGCTCGTTAATCGATGAATCCTTTTCGATAAACGTATCACTCGACGGCACATAGGCTTCAGGCTGGTAGTAGTCGTAATAGGAGACAAAATATTCGACGGCATTGTCGGGAAAAAACTGTTTGAACTCACCATACAACTGCGCCGCCAGTGTCTTGTTCGGTGCCAGAATCAATGTTGCTTTCTGGGTACGCTCGATCACACAGGCCATGGAATAGGTTTTACCCGAGCCGGTGACACCGAGCAGTGTCTGGTGGCGGCTGCCCTGCTGCACACCCTGCACCAGTTCGGCAATTGCCTGTGGCTGGTCGCCACGTGGCTCGAAGTTCCCGGCAAGTTCAAAACGCATCAGGCAATCCTAACCCCGAAGATAAAGGAAGCCAGTGACAATTCACCGCAAAAAAAAGTTCGTCGCGAATTAGCGGGAAGCATCAACTTATGGCAACTGTTCAGCGTTACTCAGGGATAAAAAAAATCCAGCCACGAATTACACGAATGAACACGAATAAAAATCAGTGAACATGTGTGAAATCATTGCCCAGGCTACTATCTCCGGCTTTGCTATTTCACCTAGGAGTCTGTCGGACTTAACGGCACGATGGTATAATTTTTCTAAGCAAAGGGAGGGTATTCCATGTCGGTGAGATTTCGTTCGGTTAATCGCAGTACGCCTTATTTGTTACCGCCGTCGATAGAAGAGTGGCTACCGGAGAGTCATCTGGCCCGTTTTGTCGCAGATGTCGTGAACCAGCTTGATACAGGAGCGATTGAGCGCAGTTACTCAGGTCGCGGCAGCGACCCATGGCATCCGA
>MNWZ01000149.1 GCA_001871925.1 Zetaproteobacteria bacterium CG1_02_53_45 | reverse complement strand
AGGCAGAGAGATTTACGCCAAACGCAAATGCACGGTGGAACCAGTATTCGGCATCATCAAGAATGTGCTCGGATTCCGGCAATTTTCTATGCGCGGGTTGAAAAAGGTGCAAGGCGAATGGCAACTTGTGTGCATGGCATGGAATATCAAGCGGATGTTCGTCCTGAAGGCCGCATGAGGCCCTCGAGCCTTCTTGCGCCCTGCATATACATCCCCATCTTGCCCGAAAAATATGCCGGATTGGTTTGATGTATGACTGAATCCAACAACGACGTGAGCCAAGTCCGACGGACTGCTAGGAAAGGGCTGGGCGCCGTTGACATCAACCGCGCACAAGTCAGTTATCGTTGATTTACCCTGCGTCCTTTGCGGTGCAAACAATCAAACCAGAAAAATCGTTGCAAGGCCCAGAAAAGTGAAAAAACCGACCACATCGGTCACCGTGGTCAGGATAGTTCCCGATGCCAGCGCCGGATCGATATTCAAACGCTGCAGTGTCAACGGTATCATGGCCCCTGCGAGAGCCGCGGCAAACAGGTTAACCATCATGGCCGCAGCGATAACAGCGCCAAGTTTGATACCCAGATCAGGAAACCAGAGGGAAGCCACGACGGCTATCAGCGTGGCAAAGGAGAGTCCCGAAACCAGACCGACCGACACCTCCTTGATCAGCGTGCGCCGGGCATTGGCGAAGGTCACACGCCCGAGCGCAATACCGCGCACAATCACTGTCAGTGTCTGGGTGCCGGCTATGCCGCCCATACTGGCTACAATCGGCATCAACACAGCCAGCGCCACCACCTTGGCGATGGTGGCCTCGAACTGGGCAATGACAACAGAAGCCGCGATTGCCGTAAGCAGATTCAGAGCCAGCCAGATGCCGCGCCTGCGTGCCGTAATGCCGACCGGTTCAGCCAGATCATCATGATCGGACAGGGCAGCCAGTCGGAACATATCCTCGGTGGCTTCCTCATGAATGACGTCGATCACGTCATCGGCAGTAATACGACCGACCAGCACGCCTGCTTCATCGACTACCGGCAGCGCCAGCACATCGAACTTCTCGAAGATACGCACCACATCTTCCTGATCCTGACCAGCCAGTGCGCGGGGAAACTCCCTGTCTGCCAGAGAGCCAACCACAACTTCAGGCTGGGAAAACAGCAGCGCATGCAGTGAAAGCACGCCGACCAGCAGGTCTTCAGAATCCACCACGTAAACATAGTTAAGGTTTTCAATCTCTTTGCCGAAACGGCGCAACACCTGCAATACCTTTTCAACGTTCCAGTCGCTGCGCACCTTGAACAGCTCGGCCTGCATCAGGCCACCGGCAGTCTCATCATCGTGACTCATCAGCTGTTCCATCTCACGACGGTCAGCAGGCTCCAGGCGCTCCATCACCTCATCGGCAATATCCTTGTCCACAGCCTGCAGAATATCGGCGGCATCATCCGAATCGAGATGTTCAACCATCTCTTCCACTTCGCCGACGGCAAAGTCGGAAAGCAGGTCTTCCTGCATACCTTCAGGCAGTTCAAGCAGTGCCTCACCGAGCAATTCATCAGGAATATATTCCAGCAGGATGCTGCGCTCTTCATCCTTGCGGCAGGAGAGCAACAGCTCTCCGAGCTCGGATACATGCATCTGTGCAAGCAGTTCATGCAGGCGCGGTTCATCCAGCCTGGCAAGATGGAGAGCCTCTTCGCTACTGATCAACAACTGTTTACCTTCGCTATCGTTGGCCAAAGCACACCTCCTCTCCATATCGGGACAGCAATCCTACATCAGGCACACCGGGCTTGAAATGATGACTTATCAACACAGCTTGCAGGACCTGCTGTGTACAAGTCAGAGTCAGGCACGTACCGTTGCATTGTTCATAATGGTCTGCAAGCTGCTGAACCATCACTATAAACACAGGGAGTGAAACTGATGGGCAGAGCGCCGTTGATTCTGATTGTTGATGAACATGAGAATATCCGCTCCATTCTGCAGAAACTGATTCAGGCGCTGGGTTACCAGAGCCTGCTGGCCCCGGACAGCTTCACTGCAGTGCAACTGCTCGAACAGCATACAGCTGATCTGGTGCTGCTTGATGGCATGATGACCGACAACGCCATTATGCATGTCATCACCGCCGTACGCAGCCAATCAACACCTGCCGGCATCATCATGATGACAGACGCAGAGCACCTGCATGACATCGCAGCCTTCATCAAAGCCGGAGCCGACGACTTTCTGCTTAAACCGTTTAATGCCACCCTGTTCAAGTCCCGAATCATGCATGCTCTGGGCAGCATCAGGCACAGTTATGAGATAAAACATCTGCAGGAGATGTTAAACGATTACCGCTTAAGAGAGCAGCAGTCTGAAATGGATCACAGTGCATTTTATCAGACACTGGCCCATGACCTGAACAATATTCTGACCGGCATCCTGATGCGTAGTGAACTGTTGCTGTTAAAAGAGCAGCCTGTGCACACCAGTAAAGGATTGCAGGACATTATGGAAGCGGCAGAACAGATCTCCACCCTGATCCACGAGCGCAAAAAGTCCCCGATCTCCTGACCTGCGTCAATCCCCGCAGACTCAGGGTAGCGCCGCTAATGGCAACCGCCGCAGACAAACAGCACCGTGCAGAACATCAAACTGATGGCTGCAGGATTCGCTTTGCGGCATTATGCGCGACCCCATGAACAGCACAGTACCCCGTGATAAAAAAAGCGAAGCCATACTTGCTTCCGAGCAGCTGACAGGACTGGCGTGGCAACTGGCCGAGCTGGCGCGCACCGGGCAGATGACGGTGTGGATCTGCCCGGATCTGCGCAGCTATCGTCAACTCAGTGAAGAGATCGCATTTTTTCTGCAGGAGAGCCCTGAACTGCTGTGGCGTTTCCCCGCCTGGGAAGTGCTGCCCTATGACCGGGTCAGCCCGCACCACAGCATTGTCGGCCAGCGCTTCTCCACACTCGGACGCCTGCTCTCCACACCCAATCCGCAGGGACTGCTGCTCACCTCGCTGCCCGCATGGCTGCACCGCATCGCGCCACCGGAATCGGTCGCCACGCATGTCTGGCAGCTCAAACGCGGCCAGCAGTTCGATATCAGCCAGCTGAAAACGCGTCTGACTGAAGCCGGCATGATGCCTGCCGACAGGGTTCTCGCACCCGGTGAATTCGCCGCGCGTGGCGGCCTGCTCGATATCTGGCCGGCAACAGAAGTCTCGCCGCTGCGCATTGATATGTTTGGCGACGATATCGAATCCATCCTGCGCTTTGATCCGGAAACACAAAGGTCATCCGATGAACTGGAATCGTTTACCTCGGTGCCGGTGCGCGAAGTCATACTCGACAAGCCGGGACAGGAGAACTTTATCGCCGCATTCCGTGCCCGCTTCCCGCAGCTGCGTAAACACCCGATGCTCAGTGCTGTTCAGGCCGGACGCCCGCATCCGGGCATTGAAGCACTGCTGCCGCTGGCTTATGCGCAGACGGCCCGCTTGCCCGACTATCTGCCGGACAGCGTGCAGGTATTCAGCACTGAAAATATCGAGATGCAGCGCCAGCTCTTTGCCGGCCAGGTACGCGCCCAGTTTGAAATGGTCAAGGCCAGTTCCGAGCCGAGCATCAGCCCGCAGGAGCTCTACGCCGTCGAAACGCCGATCAGGGCCAGCGTGCTTGCCCGAAGCGATATTGAACCGGCGCCATCGATTACTGATTTCACCGCTTCGCAACAGCCGCTGCATGCCCTGCGGGAAAAACTGCAGGAGCTACAGACTCGGGGCTGGAGCATCTCACTTATCGCACATGGCATGGGGCAACAGGAGCGTATGCTTGAAGCCGCCCACTCGCTCTCCAATCGGATCGATGAGGCCCATCCGTGCCGCAAGAAGCTGCCGCAACTGAGTTCCTGCATCGGCTTTCTCGATGCCGGTTTTGCCGTTGCGAACCGCAAGCTGCTGCTGCTTACCGGCCGTGAACTGCTCGGCCAGCGTCTGCCGCGCAAGCGCAGCAGCCGCAGCACCACCGTACTGCACAGTGACATCTTCTCCAGTCTGGCAGAGCTGAAAATCGGTGATGCCGTTGTCCATGAAGATCACGGTGTCGGGCGCTACCATGGACTGGAAACCATGGGCGATGAGGATGGCGATCAGTTAGCCGACTTCATCAAAATTGAGTATGCCGATAAAGCGCATGTCTACGTGCCGGTGGAAGAGCTCTCACGCCTGCATCGCTATAGCGGAGACGATTCACCGCAGCTCAATAAACTGGGCTCGGAGAAATGGAAACGCACCCGCGAACGGGTCAAACGTGACCTGCTGGCCATGGCGCATGAGCTGATCGATATTGAAGCAGAACGAACCGGTGCCCGCCGTCCCGCCTGCAAAATGGAAGGGGGATTGCAGGATGCCTATGAAGAGTTCGTAGCCCGCTTCCCGTTCGAAGAGACGGATGATCAGGTCTCGGCCATTGATGCGATTCTTGTCGACCTTGGCCGCGAATTGCCCATGGATCGCGTGGTCTGCGGTGATGTGGGATTCGGTAAAACAGAAGTCGCCATGCGGGCGGCCTTTGTGGTTGCCGAATCGGGGCGCCAGGTGGCTGTTCTCGCCCCGACTACCGTACTGGCCAACCAGCACTTTGCCAGTTTTTCCGAACGCTTTGCCGGCACCAACCTGAAAGTAGCGATGATCTCAAGGCTGCAGGGCAAAAAAGATACCGATCAGATCACCCGGGAGCTGGCCGGAGGTACGATACGCGTCATTGTCGGCACCCATCGCCTGCTTTCCGATCAATTTGAATTTGCCGATCTGGGCATGGTCATTGTCGATGAGGAGCAGCGCTTCGGGGTCAAACACAAACAGAAACTCAAAGCGCTGCACACCGGTGTGGATCTGCTGACACTGACCGCCACGCCGATTCCGCGCACCCTGCATCAGACGCTGTCGGGCCTGCGCAGCGTATCGATTATCAGCACACCACCGGCAGAGCGCGAAGCAATCCGCACCATGGTTTCCAGCTTTGACCGCCATCTGGCTGCCGAAGCCATTCGCCGCGAACTCTACCGTGGCGGTCAGGTCTATTACCTGCACAACCATGTCAAAAGCATTGACCGTATTGCCGAGCGCATCCGCGAAGATGTTCCGGAAGCCGAGATCGGTATTGCCCACGGCCAGATGAGTCCGGCAGAGCTCGACCGCCAGATGCTGGCTTTTTATGAGGGACGCCTGCATATCCTCGTCTGCACGACTATTGTTGAGTCGGGTCTGGATGTGCCCAATGCAAATACCCTGATTGTCGAGCGCGCCGACCTGCTGGGATTGTCGCAGCTGCATCAGATCAGGGGTCGCGTCGGACGCAGTCATCGTCAGGCTTATGCCTATATGTTTACGCCCGATGCGCGCGCCATGACGCCGGTAGCCCGCGAACGGCTGCAGGCCATTGCCGAACACACCGAGCTTGGTGCCGGCTTCCTGCTGGCCAGACAGGACATGGAGATTCGCGGCGCGGGCAACCTGCTGGGCGCTGAACAGAGCGGCAAGATCGAGGAGATCGGGCTCGACCTGTATATGGAGATGCTTAGCGATGCCGTATCGGAAGCGCGCGGTGAGCGGGTCAAACCGAAACAGAACATCGATATCCATCTGGGCATCAATGCCATCCTGCCACCGGCTTATGTGCCGCAGCCGGGCGAGCGATTGAATCTGTACCGCCGTATTTCACGTGCCGCCGATGATGCGCAGATCACCCTGCTGTTTGAAGAGATGACCGATCGTTTCGGCCGCATGCCGGACGAGGCGAAATTCTGCCTGGAGCAGCAGCGCATCCGCTGGCGCGCTTCAGCCCTGTCACTGGCAGCAATCAAAACAAGTTCGTTGGGTTTACGCATTCAATTCACCGCCGAATCGCATATTGATCCGGTCCAGATGATTCAGCGTGTGCAGCGCGATCCGCATCGGTTCCGCCTGACACCGGACGGTAACCTTACGCTGCTGCACGGCACGGAAGATCAACGTCAACGCCTGAAAGGCTGCATTGCCTTTCTCGATTCGCTGCTGGAGAGTTCAGTTGCCTGAATTTCACCTTTCCCACATGCAAGGAGCCGTAAATGCTGAGTAACTTCCTGCTCTCTCCGGACTATGAGCTGCCGATTTCCATGAATTCACCGCTGTTTGAAACACCGGGTGGCGGCAGGCTGCTGCTCTGCAGCACCCATGATGCCTACCGGCTGCGCGCGTTTTACGCTTGCGACACACTGGAAGCGGTGCAGATGCGCATCAGCCTGCAGGAGGGTAAACGCCTCGACATCTGGCACTCCGAGCTGGAAGCGGCGCGCATGAACGCGCATATCTTCGGCTGCGATGATTTTGAGTCGTTCAAGGAGATCTGCGAATCACTGATGCTCGAGCGCATCGGTATCCTGCAGGTGAGCACACAGGCAGGTTACTGCCGCATGCTGCTAACTGGCAGCGCTGATGCCAAAACCATGACCATGCGTCTGCGTCCGCTCTCCGAAAGACTGGGCGTGGATATCGCTATTACCGCGTTCAGCCCCTCACCGTCGCTGGCCAAGCCGGGCCTGCTGCTGATGGATATGGACTCCACCCTGATTCAGTGCGAGTGCATTGACGAGATTGCCGACTTCATGGGCATCAAGGCGCAGATCGCCGCCATTACCCAGCTCTCGATGGAGGGCAAACTCGATTTCGTCGCCTCCTTCACCGAGCGCGTCAAACTGTTAAAAGGGCTCGATGCGCAGGTTTTGCAGCGCGTGCTGGATGAGCGCATCCAACTCACAGACGGCGCACAAGCGCTGATCAGGGGTTTGCAGGCGCACGGCTGGAAAACCGGTCTTGTCTCCGGCGGCTTCACCTTCTACACCAACCATTTCGAGAAAAGACTCGAGCTGGATTTCTCCATGGGCAATGAACTGGAGATTGTTGACGGCAAACTCACCGGCGGCTTCCACGGCTCAATCGTTGATGCCAACAGCAAACGTACAGCCCTGTTGAGCAAGGCCGCAGAATGGAATATTCCAATGTCGCAGACCATTGCCATCGGCGACGGCGCCAACGACCTGCCGATGATTGAAGCGGCCGGCATGGGTATCGCCTTCCACGCCAAACCGCGCGTGCGCGAACTGGCCCCCTACTCTCTCTCCCACGGCGGCCTGGATCGCGCCCTCGATCTGCTCTGACAATCTGATTCCACAACGAAAAAGGCAGCCTGATGGCTGCCTTTGCTAATTCTAACCCTGTAAAGCACAGCTGTTTGCTTGCTATGCCGCATTCACCACTTACACTGGCATTGATTTTGTCACTCGTGCGATCACTTTCTCTCATTCCACCTGTTACATCCGACAGATGACCATGGACTGAAAGTTGCCACGATGGCTTAAGTCCAAATCCGCTGGATTTAAGTTCAGTTATTTTGAGGATACCCAAGTATGAAAATTAATGTTGGAAACATGTCTTTCCGCACCAACGATGAAGAGCTGCGCGAAGTTTTCTCTGAATTCGGCACTGTTGCGAGTGCAAAAGTGGTCATGGATAGTGAAACCAATCGCAGCCGCGGCTTTGGATTTGTCGAGATGCCTGATGACGACGAAGCAAATGCAGCCATTTCGGCACTTAACGGCGCTGAAGTCGCTGGCCGCAATCTGCGCGTGAACGAGTTCAAGCCACGTGAGATGCCTTCCAAAAAACCTAACACCCGCAAATAACCCCTGCTTCGGCGGCCTCGATTGCGCCCTCGATCTCTTCTGATAATCTGATTCCACACTGAAAAAGGCAGCCCTCCGGCTGCCTTTTCTAATTAAGTAAACTGTCCCGAATGGCACTAACTTAAGCGTTCTGAGCGCGATATTTGCTTCGGTGTGGGCATGGTGTTGTTCAGCGTCCAAAATTGACCCCCTAGAGGGGCAAAACAGCGTCCAAAATTGACCCCCCTGTATGATCCCCGTCCATTGACTTGGCCGGAGGTAAAAACAGGAGTGACTACAGTGGAAACGAAAGCAAAAGTGAGGCGAGATTTTTTCGTCGAAAAGAAGAGCATCAAGCAGATTGTTCGAGAGCGTCAACTATCGAGAAATACAGTACGCAAGATATTGCGCGATGAGGATACAAGCTCGAAGTATCAGCGCACGGTTCAGCCGCGCCCTATGTTGATTGAGCATAAAG
>MNWZ01000024.1 GCA_001871925.1 Zetaproteobacteria bacterium CG1_02_53_45 | reverse complement strand
CTCTGGCCATCCGGCGCGGCCATAAACGCGCCATCGTTGCGCTTGCTCACAAACTCTTGCGGACATGCTACTTCATGATCAGTCGCGGCGAGCATTACCGGGATTCGACCGTCGATTACGAAGCAATGGCAGTTAAACGCAATGCGCCTCGCTGGATCAAGGCGCTGATTAAGTTCGGCTACATGCCTCAACGGGCCTGAGCCTGTTATAAATCCAGCTTGCTATGCAGCCTGCAATGGCTGAGGGATGCTTGCGATCTGAATCGGGATCATTTCATGTTAAGAGACAGATGGGAATGAAGGACCAGAAGATAATGGTTTTCTTCCTCTGCGTCCTTCGCGGCCTCTGCGGTGAAAAAACTAAAGTAGCCTGGCGATTGGTGCGAAGGTTTTGCGGTGGGCATGACATGGCCCATGTTGCCTTAAGGCTTCCATGTGTGCCGGCGTACCATAACCCTTGTGGCTGGCAAACTGATAAGCGGGAAACTGCGCATCCAGTTTATACATCATACGGTCGCGGATCACCTTGGCCACGATCGATGCGGCAGCGATCTGCTGCACCAGATCATCGCCACCGATAATAGCTTCGGCAGGCACGGCCAGATCGGGGATGCGATTACCATCCACCAGCACCTTCGTTGGCTGAATCAGCAAACCCTCCACCGAACGTCGCATGGCAAGCATCGTGGCCTGCAGAATATTGATCTCATCTATCTCTTCGACACTGGCCATGGCGACCGAATAGGCCACCGCATGTTTGCGTATATGATGATATAACTTCAGCCGCTTCTTCTCGGCCACTTTCTTGGAATCGCGATACTGCCCCAGATAGGGATCGTCCGGCGAAAGAATCACCGCGGCAGTCACCACCGGTCCCGCCAGCGGCCCGCGCCCTACTTCATCGACTCCTGCCAGCATGATTTCAGACACGGGACAGCGAATCAGCCACGCAGTACAGCTCCGAAACGTTTATCCATCGCTGCAATAATGGCCGCCGATGCAGCATCGGAATCTTCCTGAGTCAGCGTGCGCTTTGGATCCTGCAATGTAAAACGCACACCCACACTGACTTTACCTTCCGGCACACCTTTGCCTTCATAGAGATCAAACAGGCGTGAATCAGTCAGCAACTTGCCACCTGCCTTGCTCACCGTCTGCACAATCGCATCCGTGTTGGACTCACGAACAAAGGCCGATTTTTCCAACAGGAATACCAGATCGCGCTCCACGCCGGGAAATTCAGCCAGCGGTGCAAACTTTGCCTTTTTGCCTTCAGGCAGCACGTCCAGATTGATATCGGCAACAAATACCGGAATATCAATATCAAAGGCGGCGGCGATATCACCATCAACCTTACCAAGGCGCCCTGCTTCCACGCGACCAACCAGAATCTTTGCGCTCTGACCAGCCTGCAGTCCCTGAATATGATCGTCAGCGATAAAGCGGGCAGTCAGCCCGCGCACAGCCAGCCATGCCTCCACAGCACCTTTGAGGTCAAAGAAGTTCGCCACGCGGGCATTGCCGTACCACTGATCAGCTTCGGTTTCACCGACCATCATCCAGGCCAGCACGTTATTCTCGTCATGGCCTGCTGCAGTTTTGCTATACAGACGTCCCTGTTCCGCAATCGCCACGCCCGGCTGCTGACGGTTCAGGTTATGTTTTGCCACATTCAGCAGCCCTGCCCAGGGAGTGCGACGCATCACACTCATGGCATCGGAGATAGGGTTTTGCAATCCGATATCATTGCCATCATCAGAAACGAACAGGCGCTGTTCCTTCTCCGAGATGAACGCGTAGGTCACCGCCTGCAGAAAACCGCCGGCTACGGCATCATGAATCGAACGGTCCGGTTGCGCAGGCGCTGTCGTTGTCAGGGCCGGAAGAATTTCCGGAATGGCATCAAAACCGATGACGCGCGCATACTCTTCGGACATATCTTCGGGAATCGAAACATCGTGGCGGAATGGCGGAATGGCCACTTCCAGCCTGTCGCCAAGGCGTATAATACCGAAGCCCATGTCGCGCAATACATCATCCACGGCTTCCGGCAAGGCAAGCCCCAGACGTTTTTCGATACGCGTCACACTGCAATGCATCTGTTTACCGGCATTGATTTCGGACACGTTTCCACATACCGTGATCTCGCCAACGACACCACCGAACAGCTCGGCGATAATTTTGCTGGCCTGCTGCATGCCAGTAAGCACCATCTCCGGATCAACGCCGCGCTCGAAACGCATGGAAGCTTCAGAGACCATGGCATAGGTGCGACGTGTTTCACTTACACGTGCCGGCCGGAAAAATGCCGACTCCAGAACGATATTAACCGTGCCGTCACTCACACCTGAATCGGCGGAGCCCATGATTCCCGCCAGAGCAATCACGCCACTCTGGTCAGCAACGACCAGATCGCCGGCATTAAGTTTCAGCTCACGCCCGTCCAGTGCCTTGAACTGCTCACCGCCCTCAGCGGCCCGCACCTGAATTTCACCCTTGATCTTGTCGGCATCAAAGGCATGCATCGGCTGGCCCAGATAGAGCATGACATAGTTCAATACATCGACGATACCGTTGATCGGACGCATGCCTGCCAACATCAGCCCGGTCTGCATCCAGGCAGGTGAATCAGCCAGCTTCACGCCTTCAATGCGGCGCGCCAGATAGGCCGGGCAATCGGTTGATGCCGTCACCGCGACTTTAGTCAGCGGCACATTTGCATCGACTTCCATCACAGGGGGGGCAACCTCAAGCAGCGGCAATCTGGCATCGGCAGCCAGATCGCGGGCGATACCGCGTGTATTCATGCAGTCACCGCGATTCGGTGTAATCGAAAGATCGAATACCGCCTCTTCCAGAGCCAGATAGTCACCGATTTCCAGACCGACAGGCGCATCAGCCGGAAGAATCAGCAGTCCTGCCGACTCATCTGACAAACCCAGCTCTGTTTCCGAGCAGCACATGCCGCAACTGGCTTCGCCACGAATCTTGCCTTTTTTGATGGTCAGGCCGTTGGGCAGAGATGTACCGATAGTGGCCACGGGAATCTTGTCACCGGTATCCATATTGGATGCGCCGCAGACAATATCCAGCAACTCAGCCTGCCCGATATCCACCTTCAGCAGACTCAGCTTATCAGCATCCGGATGCGGCTGTTTGGAACTGATCCGTCCAACCACCACACCTTTAACGGCGGCACGCGGTTGCTCAATGCCCTCAACTTCATGTCCCAGACGCACCAGATTACCAGCGATCTGCGCCGGAGTGGATGTGAGAGCGACCTGCTCTTTTAACCAGGAAAAAGGTATTTTCATGATCCCATCCTCCGCAGGAAACGAACATCGTTTTCAAAGAACATACGCAGGTCAGGAATCCCCTGCTTGAGCATCACCAGACGTTCAACGCCCAGCCCGAACGCAAAGCCGGAGAACTCCTCGGAGTCGATACCGACAGACTTCAGTACATTCGGATGGATCATGCCGCTGCCCAGCACCTCGATCCAGCCGCTGTTCTTGCAGATGCGGCAACCTTTACCGGCACAGAACACGCAACCGATATCCACTTCAGCCGATGGCTCGGTAAACGGGAAATAGTGTGGACGCAGACGAATCGATACATCCTTTTCAAAATAGGTGGAGAGGAAATGTTTAAGCACGCCTTTCAGGTGCGCCATGGAGACATCGCGATCCACCTTGAACACCTCCACCTGATGAAACATCGGTGAGTGGGTCACATCATAATCACAGCGATACACACGGCCCGGTGCTACAACAGCCAGAGGCGGCTCCCCTTCTTCGGCCAGAAAACGTTTCATGGCACGAATCTGTACCGGTGATGTGTGGGTTCTGAGCAGCATCGGCTCATCACCAATCGGATTCACAAAGAATGTATCGTGCATGGCACGTGCAGGATGTTCAGGAGGAATATTCAGGGCATCGAAATTATTGAATTCGTTTTCAATCTCAGGCCCTTCCGCGACAGCAAAACCCATCTGTGAAAAGATGGCAGTGATCTCATCGAGACCGCGTTGCACAGGATGCAGCGCACCTTTCGCAGAGGCACGACCCGGCAGACTCACATCAATGCGTTCGGCTTCAATACGGGCCACCTTGGCATGGATAGACAACTCTGCTTCGGCAGCATCCAGCGCCTGCGAGAGCACCGATTTGGTCTGGTTGACGAACTGCCCGATCACCGGGCGCTGTTCAGGAGCCAGTTTACCCACTCCCTTAAGCACTTCGGTCAATGCACCTTTTTTACCCAGATATTGAACGCGCAACTGCTGCAGGCCCGCCAGATCAGCAACTGCTGAAAATGCAGACAGCGCCTCGGATTGCAGTGATTCAAGCTGAGCTTTCAACGCATCGATTTCGCTCATGATCCATACCCCTTTCTACTCACCGCAGAGGACGCAGAGGACGCAGAGTAAAAAAACAGTTATTAGGTGAGAATACAGCTAACAGACCACGAGACCGACGGAAATGCCGGTTCATTCACCCAATATTTAAACCCTGTCTTCCTCTGCGTTCTCTGCATCCTCCGAGGTAAAAACCTTTAATAATCAGCACTCAAACAAAAAGGCAGGACTGCGAACAGCCCTGCCTTCGATTTCATGACACTCACAAGCCGGCCTAAACCGGATAAGTGTGTTTACTGAATCTGTGCGCGAGCTGTTTCTGCCAGCTTCGCAAAACCTTCAGCATCACGTACTGCGATATCGGCCAGAACCTTACGGTCCAGCTCAATACCGGCCTTACCCAAGCCGTAAATGAACGTTGAGTAGCTCAAACCATTCAGTTTGGCTGCCGCATTGATGCGAACGATCCACAGGCTGCGGAACTCACGCTTCTTAACCTTACGGTCGCGGTAGGCATACTGACGCGCCTTATCAACCGCCTGGGTTGCAACGCGGAAGCAGCTCTTGCGACGACCACGGTAGCCCTTGGCTGCCTTAATGACATTCTTGTGGCGCGCGTGCGCCTGTACTCCGGATTTAACGCGAGGCATATATCTCTCCTAACCTGAACTATCTTAACCGCGACCTGGAATCAAACGTTCCAGAGCTTTTGAATCAGAAGCTGCAACCAGCTCTGTACCGCGCATATTGCGCTTACGCTTTGGCGATTTCTTGGTCAGGATATGACTGCTGAAAGCCTTGTTACGTTTCCATTTACCGCTGCCGGTTTTGGAAAAACGTTTGGCTGCGCCACTATGTGTTTTCATCTTAGGCATACTATTCTTCCTTCTGTTCTGAACTCTAAAACTAAAAAAGACCCTGCGCGGGCCTTCTTAAGCCTGCGAAAATCGATTCTTACTTTTTAATCGGTGCGACAATCATAATCATCTGTCGCCCTTCCATATTCGGCATCTTTTCAGGTTTACCAAACTCTTCAACCTGCTCTGCCACATACTTCATCTGGTCCAAACCACGGCTGGTGTGAGCCATCTCACGACCACGAAAACGCAGTGAAACCTTAACCTTGTTGCCCTGAGACAGGAATTTCTTCGCTGCCTTCAATTTTACTTCCATGTCATGCGTGTCGGTGTTGGCACCCACCTTCACTTCCTTAACCAGCATTACATGCTGACGCTTCTTGGCAAGATTGGCTTTCTTGCTCTGCTCGTACTTGTATTTGCCGTAATCCATGATCTTGCAGACCGGCGGATTACTTTTCGCGGCCATCAGCACCAGGTCCAGACCTTTGCTTTGTGCCCTTGAGACAGCTTCCCTCAGCGACAGTACGCCGAGCTGCTCTCCTGTTGTATCATCAACCACCCGTACCTCTGAGGCATCGATTTCTAGGTTGATTGGCAAATCCTTTTTAATACAAGACTCCTGACGTCACTTCTATTTCACTCTTCAGTCGTGATTTAGCTGCATCTTCTGCATCTCGGCAATCCAGTCATCGACACTGAATGTCCCAAGATCCTGCCCGCTGCGATCACGTACACTAATGGTTCCTTCATCGCGTTCCCGATCTCCGGCAACGATAATGAACGGCACCCGTTCCAAAGTGTGGGCGCGCACTTTATAGCCGACCTTTTCATTTCGCAAGTCCATATCTACACGAAATCCCGATTTGACCATCTTTTGGGTCACTTCAGCCACATACTCTGCCTGCGAATCGGTAATATTACAGACCATCGCCTGCGTTGGCGCCAGCCAGAACGGGAATTTTCCTTCATGATGTTCGATCAGGATGCCGATAAAGCGCTCCATGGAGCCCAGAATGGCACGATGCAGCATAACCGGTGTCTGGCGTGATGAATCTTCAGCCACATATTCGGCGCCGAGTCTGCCCGGCATGGAGAAATCGACCTGAATAGTGCCGCACTGCCAGACACGACCCAGACAGTCTTTCAGGGAGAACTCAATCTTCGGACCGTAAAAAGCGCCCTCACCCTTATTCTCGCCGTATTCGATATTTTTTGACTGTAACGCCAGATGCAGGGCGGCTTCCGCCTTATCCCACTGCTCATCGGTGCCCACGCGATTGTCGGGACGATCGGAGAGGAAGATGATCACATCCTCAAAGCCGAAACGTTTATATACATCATAAGTCAGGTCGATGAAGTTACACACCTCATCCTGAATCTGTGCTTCAGTACAGAAGATATGCGCATCGTCCTGCACGAAGTTACGCAGACGCATCAGGCCATGCAGAGTGCCGGACGGCTCATTGCGGTGGCAGGAGCCGAACTCGGCCAGACGCAACGGCAGATCGCGGTAAGAGTGCAGATTCTGGTTGAACACCTGAATATGGCACGGGCAATTCATCGGCTTGATGGCATACTCGCGGTTATCAGTGCTGGTGGTGAACATATCATCACGGAACTTGTCCCAGTGGCCGGACTTCTCCCACAGCTTGCGATCGACCACCTGCGGTGTCTTGATCTCTTTGTAGCCGTTATCGCGCATGACGGCGCGAATCTCATTCTCCACCTGCTGCCAGACCGTCCAGCCTTTCGGATGCCAGAACACCATACCGGGCGCCTCTTCCTGCAGATGGAACAGATCCAGTGTTTTGGCCAGCTTGCGATGGTCACGCTTCTCCGCCTCTTCCAGACGTGTCAGGTAATCTGCCAGATCGCCCTTGGATGCCCAGGCGGTGCCGTAGATACGGCGCAACTGTTCATTATCGGAGTTGCCTTCCCAGTATGCACCGGAGACTTTCATCAACTTGAAGTGCTTAAGGAAGGATGTATTGGGTACATGCGGGCCACGACAAAGATCCATCCAGTCGCCCTGCTTGTACATGCTGACAGTCTCGCCGGCCGGAATACGGCCGATCAGCTTGGCCTTGTAGATCTCCCCGATACGTTCGAAATGGGCAATCGCCCCGTCGCGGTCCCACTCTTCACGCGTGATCGGCAGTTTCTGGTTGGCAAGCTGACGCATTTTCTCTTCGATCTTTTTCAGATCGTCCGGCGTAAATGCGCGCTCATAAGCAAAGTCGTAGTAGAAACCGTCTTCGATCACCGGACCGATGGTCACCTGCGCACCGGGGAACACTTCCTGCACGGCCATCGCCATCAGATGCGACGTGGAGTGGCGAATCACTTCCAGCCCCTCGTCGGACTTCTCGGTAATCAGGGAAACGCTGTCGCCATCATTGAGCACATGGGAAACATCCACCTGTTTGCCGTTCACAGCTGCCGCAATCGTGGCTCGTGCCAGACCCGCACCGATATCGGCGGCCAGATCATAAGCAGTTGCACCCTCGGCGAGCGTGCGGGTTGAACCGTCAGGTAGTTGAATATTCATGGCGATGGTGTTCCTCCAAACGTGTAAGCGCTGCATCCTATCGACAACGCACCAATGAAAAAAGGCCAGACTGATTGAAGTCCGGCCTTTTTAAATCTACGCATTATATAAATGGTAGGCTCGGGCGGTTTCGAACCGCCGACCCCCACCATGTCAAGGTGGTGCTCTACCCCTGAGCTACGAGCCTGTACTGGGTATCCCCTTGCGAGGGCGGCGAAGAGTATTCATGCACCCGCAAACGGTCAAGTCGCCAGAATACCCGTCACAGGGCAATCGCATTAAAACTGTTACTTT
>MNWZ01000102.1 GCA_001871925.1 Zetaproteobacteria bacterium CG1_02_53_45 | reverse complement strand
GTTCTTCAAGTGGATCAAGCAGAACCTGAAGATCAAACGATTCATCGGGATATCTGAAAATGCAGTCAAAATTCAGATCATTATCGCCATGATTGCATACCTGTTATTGCATCTGGTGAACAAAGCAGTCGACTCAAGCTTAACACTTCAACAGCTCGCAAGATTGGTCGCAGTTAATCTCATGCAGCGGAGAAACATCCTCGAATTAGTGATGAAACTTTCGCCCATGCCAAAACGACAACCAACCGAAAATTTAAACCAACTGAGACTGATCAACGTTTAACCGGACAGCAGTGAAAGTTAATCTAAAGAGGTACTGATCAATTGCTTTCCTGCCAGTGACCAGTGCGAAAAGCAAAAGCGTCGCTTTGCCTTTTATTACACAGAGTGAGCAGGCATGATTCAGTTCGTAAGATCGATCCGTTCAATATGTTGTGAATTGATTGAAGGAGTTGTTGCGTGGATGTTGCTGAAATCATTCAGAAGATAAGTATCTGGGCTTTGCCTGTGCTGTTTGCCATTGTACTGCATGAAGTGGCGCATGGTTGGGTGGCCGACAAACTCGGTGACAATACAGCGCGCTTTATGGGGCGGCTCACATTGAACCCGATCAAACACATTGACCCGATCGGAACCATCGCGATTCCGCTGCTACTGGTCGTGCTTGGCTCACCCTTTCTGTTCGGCTATGCCAAACCAGTGCCGGTCGACTTCAGGAAACTCAATAATCCCAAACGGGATATGATCTGGGTGGCTCTTGCCGGCCCTGCCACCAATCTGCTGCTGGCTATAGCCTCGGTGCTTTTGCTGAAGTTGGCGATCAATATGCCGGTATCGATGATATGGGCGGCAGAACCGCTGGCTTTGATGTGTCAGGCCTCGATTATTATCAATATGATTTTGTGCATTTTTAACCTGCTGCCTTTACCGCCGCTGGATGGCGGACGCATTGCCGTAGGGGTTCTGCCCGGTCCGATGGCCTATCAGCTGGCGCGGCTCGAGCCCTACGGCATGATGATAGTCATTGCACTTTTAATGCTGGGCTTTTTTCAGGCCGTGATCGGACCTATGGTATCTTCCAGTGCACGCCTGCTGATCAATCTGGCGATGCCATAAAGCCCTGTTTGTTACTGGCCCGTCACTGAACGTATGCTGCGGGCGTTTGAGGGTCCGGATAAGTGGTACAAATGACCTGATGTGCCATCTGCGCAGGTACATGCAGGGGTGGTCTCCGCGACTGTTTCGTCAACTTCCACCTCAGATTCATCACCCGGGCATGGGCCCAGCATGTCGCCATGGTTCAGGTGTGGCTCAACAGCCGGCTCACCAACGCGAATGGTATGCATATTATGATGGTTGCCTGGCGGCACGTGGCAAATCACTTGGCTTGACGTATCTGGAGTGCTGCAGTCACAGAAGCCGGTCTGTTCAACGGTTTGTTCAACGGCATGTTCAACGGCATGTTCAACGGCATGTTCAACGGCATGTTCATCGGCATGTTCATCGGCATAGGCAGAACTGCTCAGCATGCTGCTGGTCAGCAGCCAGGTAAATATAATTGTCAGCCACAGTTGCACATTGGATTTTTCTGTTTTGTCATCGGCTCTCATCACAACCTCCATGGCTTTACTTCATTGCATAAACCTCTTGTTTCATAACTGACTATACCTGAGATATCATGATGATGATGTGCTCTGAATCACCATGTTTCTGCCGTGGAGATGAAACTTTGATATAGTTATTAATATATTACGACAACATCAGACTTGCGTATAAGTATGCTGTACGCTACACATTGGTATAGGGGCATAGGAGTGCGTATGGTCAGGCAGAGATCAAGGCAGAGTGACAGGCCCGAGGTTGTTGTTGTAGCTGGAATCCGTACACCTCTGGGTAAAAGCAGCGGAGCTTTTGATCAGCTTGCCGCTGTCGATCTGGGCGTGCTTGCTGTGCGCGAGGTGCTGGCCCGATCCCCTGTTGCTTCCAGCAAAATTGATCAGGTGATTATCGGCAACGTGATTCAACCGATTGATGCCGTGAATATTTCACGCGTTATTGCCCTTAATGCCGGTATCCCGCTCACAGTTCCGGCGCATACGGTGCACCGCAACTGTGCATCGGGGATGCAGGCTGTGACCGATGCGGCTGAAAAAATCCAGTCAGGCCGCGCTGATGTCGTGCTGGCTGGTGGCGTGGAATCGATGACCCATGCGCCGCTGCTGTTGCATGACCGCTTTCGAGCTGCCATGGCCAAATTACCGAGAGCCAGATCTCTGCAGCAGAAATTACCTGTGCTGCTTGAAATAGCCAGAGCCCCATGGAAACCACGTATTGCCCTGATGGAGGGACTGACTGATCCCACGGTGGCGCTGAATATGGGGCAGACTGCCGAAATTCTGGCGCGTGAATTCTCCATTTCCCGTCAGCAGCAGGATGAGTTTTCCCTGCAGAGTCATCAGCGGGCGGCGGCGGCCTGGAATCAGGGGTGGTATGACGATGAGGTCATGCATGTATTCGCGCAACCTTCGTTTGCTGCAATTCACCGCGATGAGGGTGTCCGGGAAAGTCAGACGATGCAGGCCCTGGGTAAACTGAACCCTGTATTTGAGCGGCCATTGGGCACAGTGACGGCAGGTAACAGCTCCCAGATTACCGATGGTGCAGCCATGCTGATATTGAGCAGTCGGAGCAAAGCGGAAGCAGAAGGCTGGCCGATTATGGGGTATCTGCACGATTGGGCTTATGCCGGTTGTGATCCGGCCCGTATGGGTCTGGGGCCGGTGTTTGCGGTGCATCAGCTGTTGTCGAAGTACGGCCTGACGGTCAGCGATCTGGTGCGTATGGAAATTAACGAGGCCTTTGCTGTTCAGGTATTGGCTTGTCTGCAAGCCATGGACTCCAATAGTTTTGCTGAACAAAAACTGGGTCTCTCCAAAGCCATGGGCGCACCGGATATGGATAAACTGAATGTGCATGGTGGGGCTGTGGCCATGGGGCATCCGGTAGGTATGACTGGCGCCCGTTTGATTCTAACCCTGCTCGGGCAACTGGAGAAAGATACAGGTGGCGGGCTGGCTGTCGCGTCACTGTGTATCGGCGGCGGCCAGGGTGGTGCTGTTTTGCTCGGGAGTGAATCATGGAAGTCGTAAAGCTGATTCGTACTGGTCACGTTGCACGACTGCACTTTGAGCGCAGTGACAAATCGGTCAACGTCCTCGACGCATTGTGTATCAGTCAGTTGGAAGCACACCTGCAATCACTGGAGGCAGATGCGCCTGCTACACTGGTGTTAGAGAGCGGCATGACAGGTTGTTTTATTGCCGGAGCCGATCTCGACATTATTGCTACAGTGACCGATGTGGTTGAGGCGACAAAGCTGGCTGCGCGCGGTCAGGCAATCTGCCGTCGCATTGAGGTATTGCCGGCTGTTTCCATTGCGCTGGTAAACGGTGCCTGCATGGGGGGGGGCCTGGAAGTGGCGCTGGGCTGCGATTATATCGTGGCCGTGAATGACAAACGGACACAATTGGCTTTGCCGGAAATCAAGATCGGCATTCACCCGGGCTTTGGCGGTTGTGTGCGTTTACCAAAACGCGTGGGCTGGATGAAAGCTGTGGAGATGATTCTCAGTGGCGCTCCTGTTGATGCGCAACGGGCCAGGCGCATCGGACTGGCGGCACTAAACTGCGAAGCCGAACAGCAGGAGGAAGCGATTCATCATCTGGCTGCCAAAGGCAAGGAGAAGCAGCGCAAATTCAAGCCATGGTGGTTGAAGCTGTGGCCGGCAAAAGTGCTTTTTTTCCAGCAGGTTGAGAAACGTACCTATGCACGCCTGCAGCATCTGGATGTAAAGGATGCCTATCCGGCCATTCCTGCGGCTATTGCTCTGCTCAAAGAGATCGTTGATATGTCGGACGGTCTTGCTCTGGCACGAGAGGCAGAATCATTGGGTAAGCTGGCTGTGACGCCTACCTGTAAAAATCTGATTCGCGTGTTCCATCTTGGTGAAGCACTGAAAAAACAGGATGCGGCAAAACGTGGTCGAGCGGCGGTGCAGAAGTTCAGGAAAACAGCTGTATATGGTGCCGGTGTGATGGGGGGCGGTATCGCCTGGGTGGCATCGAAAACTATGGATGTAGACCTGCACGAGGTGGCTGCCGAACCTTTGGCGCGTGGTATGCGGGGTATCGGCCGACTGGCCAATTTGCGCGGACATATGGATCATAAACGCCTGGCGCACATCAGGCCGGTGCTGGATAACAGTGGTTTGTCTGATGCCGATGTGGTGATCGAAGCAGTACTGGAAGATATCAAGGTCAAACGGACACTATGGGCAGATGTCGCTAAACAGGTGCCGAAGGATGCGCTGCTGCTCTCCAATACCTCATCACTGTCGATTTCGGCTATGCAGCAGAGGCGCGCCAATGCCGGACGAATTGCCGGCCTGCACTTCTTCAATCCCGCCCCGAAGATGCCGCTGGTTGAAGTCATTGCCGGCGAAAAAACATCAGCGGAGACCATTGATAAAACCTGTGCGCTGGCAGCTTCCTGGGGTAAATATCCTGTCATAGTTGCAGATCGCCCCGGTTTTCTGGTCAATCGCTGTCTGATGCCGTTTATGGTTTCTGCGCTCAAACTGCTGGAGGCAGGGCAAAAGCCCGAACATGTAGATGGCGCTTTGAAAAACTTTGGTATGCCGATGGGGGCGATTGAGCTTGCCGACCGGGTGGGGCTGGATATCTGCCTGCATGTGGGCCATCACCTGAGTGAAACGCTGGGTCAAACCAGCAAAACCCTGTTTGCCATGCCGAAGTGGTTTGAAAAAATGGTGGCTGCAGGTCTGCTGGGGGAAAAATCCGGCAAAGGTTTCTTTGTCTACGAGAAAGGTAAACAAGGGGCGCTTAATGCACAACTTTCGATCTATCTGCCGCAACTAAAAATAGCCGAACATGAATCCGATGCCGATATAACTGACTCATCCAGGGTGATGAAAAACAGCGATATCATTGAGTCCTGTCTGATTCCGATGCTGGTTGAAGCACTCAGTTGCCTGTCTGAACAGGTGGTCGAACAGGCCGAACATCTGGATGCTGCATTTATTTATGGTATCGGTTTCCCGCCATTCAGAGGCGGCCTGCTGCGATATTTTTCAACTTACGATAACACTGAACTGGCCGGAAAAATTGAGGCCCAGGGCTATGTGATCCCTGAAAATATGGAGGTACTCAATGGCTTCCGATAAATATGGCTGTACAGGTCTTAAACAGGTTGAAAAGGCAACCTGTCTGTCTGATCTGTTGCTCTCCACGCCGGTGGAGTGGCTGGATAAACCACTGTTACGCTGCCGTAATCAGGATGGAAGCTGGAAAAGCTGGTCACGAATCAATGTTCAGCAGGCCGTACTGCGTCTTGCCGCGTGGCTGGAGTCCAAAGGTATCCAGCCGGGAGACCGGGTCGGCATTCTCGGGCATAACTGTCCGGAGTGGTTTATCGCTGATTATGCCATTCTGCGTCTGGGGGCTGTGACTGTGCCTGCCTATTTCACCGATCCACCGGAAGCGGTGCAATATGTACTGGCCGATGCAGGTGTTTCGCTGATCCTCGTTGAGGAGGGCGAGCAGTTGCATAAGCTTGACGGGGTAGATGTCGAACGACTGCCGTTTCACGGGGACTCCGGCAGTATCTCCACTATTATCCGCGATCCGAAGTGGGACAATGCCTTGAAAGCTGCATGTCCGGAGCGTACTAAGCTCGCCACGTTGATTTACACATCCGGCACCACAGGTCAGCCCAAGGGCGTGATGCTTACGCATGATAATATGCTGAGCGATGTCGCGGCCGGCATTGGCGGAGTCCACGTGTTTGAGAATGACCTGTTCCTTTCATTTCTGCCAACATCGCACGCCTTTGAACGCACTGTCGGCCATTTTTTACCTACCGCCTGCGGCTCTGAAATTGCTTATGCTGAAAACGTGACGACACTGCTGCGAGACATGCCTGAGGTGCGGCCAACGATCATGATTTCGGTTCCAAGGCTGTATGAAAAGATCTATGCCGGTGTGCAGGCTAAACTTGCAGCAGGCTCAGGCTTCAAACGTAAGCTGTTTAACCTGACTCAGCAATTGGGTATGGAACGTTTCGAGTTAAGGCAGCAGGGCGGTGACTTGAGCGGTGGAAAGGCCGCACTGTGGCAATTGCTGGATAAAGCGGTGAATGCCAAATTGAGAGACAAGATGGGAGGGCGCATTCGTACATTTGTCTCCGGTGGTGCTGCTTTGCATCCGGATATTGCCCGCTTTCTACTGGCGGCCGATATTATGGTGTTACCGGGATACGGGTTGACTGAAACATCGCCTGTTTTATCAGTCAACCGCGCCGGAAAAATCAAACCGGCCTCGGTGGGGCCTGCACTGCCCGGTGTCGAATTCAGGCTGACCGACGATGGTGAGTTGCTGGCCAAAGGACCGATGGTCATGCGTGGTTACTGGAACAACCCGGAAGCCACCGCAGCAGCGTTCAATGCTGATGGATGGTTATATACCGGCGATATCGTTGATATGGATGAAGAGGGTTACATCACGATTGTTGACCGCAAGAAAGAGGTTATGGTGCTCTCCAATGGCGAGAACATTCCACCGGCAACGGTTGAGCAGCACCTGAATCAGGATCCCTGCTTCCTGCAGAGTATGATTATTGCCGATAACCGCCCTTACGTAGCTGCACTCGTGGTGCCTGATGTGACGGCTCTGGCAACAGTCTGGCAACAGGAGAAGAAGCAGGTTTTGCCGGATGACTGGCGACAGAACAGCGAAGTGTCTGCCTGGGTGCTGCAGCGCATGCATCAGGATGAACATGATCTTTCCAACTATATGCAGGTCAAACGCTTTGCATTTATAGATGAGGAGTGGACACAGGATAGTGGCCTGTTGACGCCGACACTGAAATTGAAACGGCGAAAGATAACTGAAACCCATCGGGCTTTGATTGACTCACTTTACCCTGCGGATGCCCAGGAATAAAAAACGGAGGGCAAAAGTGCCATGAAATGCATATACAGACGGATATGCCACTGTAATATGCAACAATGAATACTCTTGCGTTTATGTGGTTGGGAGAGCAGCCCTATGAGCAGGTCTGGCGAATGTTGTATGAGCGGGCAGATGCCGTTGCAGCAGGGTGGGCCGAGGAGATCATCTATAGCTGCGAGCACGAACCTGTCTATACCACCGGTCGTCGCGGCATTGATAACCGCCTTGGGCCCGAACTTCCTGCTCCTGTAGTACATTCGGATCGGGGCGGGGAGATGACCTTTCACGGCACCGGTCAGATCATGCTGTATCCTGTGATTCATCTGCGCAGGCGCGAAATCGGCGTGAAACAGTATGTGTTTCTGCTTGAGCAGTCCTGCATTGATCTGTTAAAAGCGCTTGGTGTGGATGCAAAGCGCAACTGTGGCTTTCCCGGAGTATGGACAGGACGAGGCAAAATTGCCGCTCTGGGGGTGCGCGTGAGCCGGGGCGTGGCCTATCACGGTATGGCACTGAATGTAGATGTTGATCCCAAGTGGTTTGCCGCCATTAATCCCTGCGGCCTGCAATCAGGGGTGGTCAGTGTTTCTGGTTTTGTCGAGCCCATGCCGTTGTCAGAACTGGCAGAACGCTGGCAGTGCAGTTTTCAGTCGCTGTTGTAAGCGTATTCCAACGGGTTCTCTCAGTTAAATAGGCATGATCAGATCAGCCGGTAGGGGGTATGGCGTCAGAAATTATTTGGACGCTTTGATTCCCGAGTCCCGAAGCTGTTTCGCTTTTTCCAGATTCATGGCTGCACGCTCGTAGTAGGAAGGACTGATTTTCATTGATGTTTCAAAGTAGCCGATAGCTGTTTCATACTCTTTGTTGAGCAGGGCGATGTAACCGATGTTGTTATATGTAATCGCCTCACTATAAACGGAACTGACGACACTGATGGCTTCCTGATAATTTCCCTGCCAGGCCAGCGCAATGCCCAGATTGTTTCGTAAGCGTCAAAGCAACCTCATCTACCGCTTATAAATTGAAGGCTCAGAGTTCGCATCAAATTTGATGTGGAGGCAATATAATGGCAGAGAATCCAAA
>MNWZ01000168.1 GCA_001871925.1 Zetaproteobacteria bacterium CG1_02_53_45 | reverse complement strand
TATATCGCTCTGAGTTCCATTTTTCCTCCTTCTCGCTATCCTTGAGATTGGAAGGTGGCGGTTGCCAGGATGATCAGCCTGAGGGCAATGTGAAATCGCCAACGGCCCTTTTAACATTCGCTCTTATAGAGGCAATCCGGGGTACGAGTCATCCAAGGCGGGCTACGTTAGCTGTCGGGCTCTATGGCTCCAAAATAAAGCGCAGTCTCTAACCGTCACCTTCCACCATGAAGCTTACATTTCATCATACGGGGGGGGCGACTCGCGCGATGATCGTTAGTCTGTATGCAAGCACTGAATAAACCCGGATTTGCCATAAACAATAACCGATTCAAGCCGAAGATCAGGTTTTCCTCTGTGTCCCTTGCGTCCTCTGCGGTGAATTGCTTTTACAGGATATAGCGGGAGAGGTCCTCGTCCTGGGCTATTTCACCCAGTTGTGCGTTCACATAAGCTGCATCGACAAGCACCGTTTCTCCGCTGCGATCAGACGCCTCGAAACTGATGTCCTCGAGCACCCGCTCCAGCAGCGTGTGCAACCGCCGGGCACCGATGTTTTCGGTTTTCTCGTTTACAACTACGGCAATGCGGGCTATTTCGGCAATGCCGTCATCACTGAATTCAATGCTCACCTCTTCAGCGCCCAGCAGGGCGGCATACTGACGTGTCAGGGATGATTCCGGCTCCACCAGAATGCGGCGGAACTCCTCTTCACCGAGTGCAGACAGGTTCACGCGAATGGGAAAGCGCCCCTGCAGTTCCGGGATCAGGTCGGAAGGTTTGGCCAGATGGAATGCTCCGGATGCTATAAACAGGATATGATCTGTCTGGATGTGGCCGTAACGGGTGTTAACCGTTGTGCCTTCGACCAGCGGTAGCAGGTCACGCTGTACGCCTTCGCGGGAGACCTCGCCACCGGACGCAGAGCCGCTGCGGTGGGTGATCTTGTCCATTTCATCGAGGAAAACGATGCCATCGTTCTCGGCGCGTTTGATCGCTTCCTCCTTGACTGCATCCTGATCAAGCAGGCGGTCAGCCTCCTGCTGCTGAATGATTTTCAGTGCATCGGCGACGTTCATGCGTTTGGTTTTGTTCTGCTTGCCCATCATGTTGCCGAGCATTTCCTGCAGATCCATCGCTTCAGTGCCCTGGCCGGTAAACATCTGCATCACCGGTACGCCGCCCTGTTGCGGTTCCACATCGATCTCTACCTGACGTTTGTCCAGTTCGCCCAGACGCAGTTTGTGACGCATCTTGTCGCGTGACTCTGTTGAAACCGGATTGGGGTCACTGGTGTGCGGTCCATTGGGGGCGACCGGACGCGGAATCAGAATATCGAGCAGGCGGTCTTCAGCAATAATTTCAGCTTTGGCCTGTACGCGGGTCAGATGTTCTTCGCGTACGATCTTGATGGCCGTGTCGACCAGATCACGGATGATGGTTTCAACATCGCGGCCGACATAACCCACCTCGGTGAACTTGGTTGCCTCCACCTTGATAAACGGGGCATTGGCCAGTTTTGCCAGCCTGCGGGCGATCTCGGTTTTGCCGACACCTGTGGGGCCAATCATGAGAATATTTTTGGGCGTAATCTCTTCGCGCATGGGAGACGCCACCTGATGGCGGCGCCAGCGATTGCGCAGCGCGATGGCGACAGCGCGTTTGGCATCATTCTGGCCGATAATATAACGATCCAGTTCTGAAATGATTTCACGTGGGGTCATCGTATGGCTCACGTTACGACTCCTTGCCGATGTATTCGACGGTGATGTTATTATTAGTATAGATACAGATGTTGGCGGCAATCAGCATGGCTTCGCGCACGGCATCTTTGGCAGAGAGGTCGCTGTGGTTCACCAGCGCCGTAGCCGCGGCTTTGGCATAGCCGCCGCCGGATCCGATAGAGGCGACACCGTCATCAGGCTCCAGCACATCACCGTTGCCGGAAATCAGCAGGGTATTATTTTTATCCGCCACGATCATCATGGCTTCAAGCTGGCGCAGGTATTTATCGGTGCGCCACTCCTTGGCCAGACCGACTGCCGCACGCATCAGTGAGCCGCCATGTTCGTCCAGCTTGGCCTCGAAACGTTCAAACAGATTCATCGCATCGGCGGTGGAGCCGGCAAAGCCGGTCAGGATGGCGCCGTCACGAATTGTACGCACCTTGCGGCCGCCATGTTTTACAACCGTATCGCCGAGTGTGACCTGGCCATCGCCACCGATAGCCACTTCCCCGTTTTTTCGAATACAGCAGATGGTGGTTCCGCGCATATCAATTTTGGCCATGCCACACCCCGAATTATTTTATTGTCTGGAATAACGCAGTATTTCAACACTTCCAGCTGGATTTACCATGTATGCTCATCCTAACGTTGAAAAAAAAATGCGTAAGTGGCGATTCAGGGATTGACGAACGGCATGCAGATGCATATTGTCCGCCGCGTTCGAGCAAGAGGATATAATTCGGGGCGTAGCGCAGCCTGGTAGCGCATCTGGTTTGGGACCAGAGGGTCGGGAGTTCGAATCTCTCCGCCCCGACCATCCTCTCGGAACTTTTCAAGCGAATGACGCGATCTGGCGAGCGCCTGTAGCTCAACAGGATAGAGCAACAGCCTTCTAAGCTGTAGGTTGCAGGTTCGAGCCCTGCCAGGCGCGCCACCTGAATACAATATGGTGGACGTAGCTCAATGGTAGAGCCCCGGCTTGTGATGCCGGTGGTTGGGGGTTCGAGTCCCCTCGTCCACCCCATTCGCTTGATACACTATATGGGCTGTTAGCTCAGTTGGTAGAGCAGCTGACTCTTAATCAGCGGGCCGCTGGTTCGAGCCCAGCACAGCCCACCATATATAAAAGGATCTGCGAGAAATCGCAGGTCCTTTTTTTTTATGTTCCAGTAATTTACACGTTTGTTTACACTGGCCCGCATGCAATCAGTTGATAACAGTGTCATTGAGAAAATTGCGGGGATCGCGAACGAATTGCCTGACAAGCATAAGCGGCAGTTGCTGGATCTGATCCACGGTTGGCGGACGGATGTGCGTCAGGCCTCGCGTGCGCCATATAATGAGTTACTCAATTTTACCTCGAAGAAGGGCAGTCATTACGGCCATGCCCACGATGTCAGTGCTACCGGCGTGTTTATCGAAACAACAGCCGAGTTTGTGCTGGGGGAACAGGTTAATCTGGTGCTGACCTTTATCTCTGCGCCTAACCCGGTGCGTTTGACCGGCACTGTTGTGCGTAAAACGGATGCGGGCATCGGGGTGCATTTTGATGATGCCAGCCGCTCTCATGTGAAAGAGATGGATAACATTATCTCCAAACATGCACTGATACTTCGCCAAGCTGGCAGTTAAGTCCGCCAGTCGGGGTTAGCTCCTTTAGAAATGATCCTTTTTCAGCCTGATGTCGGTAAATACCGTTAATGCATCATGCGCTATGCCACGTTCTCCGGCATAGGCCTCACAAAATCTCTGGTTCATCGGCCGCAGGAAGGGATTGGTGGCTTTTTCCATGCCGATCGTTGAAGGAATAGTGGGCTCATCTGCTTCGCGCTTTTGCCTGTCTGTAACCACACGTTGATCGAGTTCGCTGTTATCCGGGTCCACGACGCGGGCAAAGGCAAGGTTGGGCAGCGTATATTCATGGGCGCAGTAGACTTTTGTCTGCGCAGGCAGTGCCGCGAGTTTATTCAGGCTCTGCCACATCTGGGCCGGCGTGCCTTCAAACAGTCTGCCGCAACCGGCCCCGAACAGGGTGTCGCCGCAGAACAGGGCATCATCGATCACATAGGCAATATGGCCGCTGGTGTGGCCCGGTACTTCCACGACTGAAATATGCAGTCCATCAATCACCGGCGGGGTTGCTGCGGATACCTTAATATCAATGCCGGGAATGCGTGAAGCGTCTTGCTGATAAGCGAAAATCCGGCAGTTGAAATTCTTTTTCAGCTCCGTGTTGCCATCGGTATGATCCCAGTGGTGATGGGTATTGATGATATGGGTGAGCGGTTTACCCAATAGCTTGCAGGCGCGGCGAACGGATACGGCTTCGGCAGGGTCTACTGCGACCAGTGCATCGGATGCGTAGGCTTCAATCAGGTAGATGAAATTGTCCCGCAGTGCAGGAAGTTGATGGACGGTGAAATGTTCGTGCCGGTAGGACCACATGCAGCTAGCATAACGTGATTCAATCATTCTGGGGAGTCTCATGTCTGACGGTTCAACCAAAGCAGTACTCACGGCCATTGCCGGTAACGGCCTGGTCACCATTGCCAAATTTATCGGTTTCTCTGTTTCCGGCTCAAGCGCACTGTTGGCCGAGGCTGTGCATTCGCTGGCTGATACGGCGAATCAGTCATTGCTCTATCTGGGACTCCGGCGCTCGGAGCGTCAGGCGGACACCCATCATCACTTCGGGTACGGGCAGGAGCGCTACTTCTGGAACCTGGTTTCGGCGGTCACCATCTTCTTTCTCGGTTGCGCCTACACTATCATGCATGCAGTTGAGCAGCTCGGTCAGGATCATACTCCCGAGCTTTCGTGGGTGCCGTTTTTTATCGTCGGTTTTGCTTTTGTTGTTGAAGGGTACTCATTTTTTGTTGCACTTGGTGAATTCAGGCGTCAGGCCAGAGCGGCGGGGCAGACATTAAGAACCTATTTCGTTGAAACGCGGGATCCGACCACGCTGGCTGTGCTGATTGAAGATTCGGTTGCCGTCATTGGTCTGGTGGTGGCATTGATCGGTATGGGGCTGGCTGTCTGGACCGGCTCGGCCATATTCGATGGCATTGCCGCGATCTGTATTGGTCTGCTGATGGGTGGGCTGGCCTATTTCCTGGCTGCTACCAACCGCAAGTACCTGCTCAACCGTTCCAATGAACAGGTGGATCAGATTGCCCGCGAGCTGTGGCAGGCTGATGATCAGGTGCAGCAGGTGCAGCGGGTAAACAGTATTGTACTTTCACCGGATGATACGCTGCTGATGGCCGAGGTGGAGCTGCGTGAAGAGGCGCTGTTCGCTGAAATGACAGAGGAAGAAGTGACGCAGGCGATCCGCTTTATGAATAAACTTGGCGATATCCGCCGCTCACTGGAAGATGATGTCAGTCGCATCGCGCCGGAGACGCGTCATATCTTTATCGAGTTCGCGACACCCAAAGACAAGTCGGAATAAAATCGTGCCCACGGATCCCTGATAAACAGTAGGGTGGTGCGGGATGTCTGAATGCATTATAATTGCATTTCAAGTTTGAATTGAAAAAAAAGGAGTTACTAAATGAGCGTACTGGTTGGTAAACAGGCCCCTGATTTTACAGCAGCAGCTGTAATGGCAGACGGTTCGATTAACGAGGATTTTTCACTTTCCGATTATGACGGCAAATATGTTGTGCTGTTTTTCTATCCACTGGACTTCACCTTTGTATGTCCATCCGAGCTGATTGCATTTGATCACCGTATCGCTGAGTTCGAAGCGCGCGGCGTACAGGTTATCGGTTGCTCCGTTGACTCACAGTTCAGCCATGTGGCATGGCGTAACACGCCTGTAAACGCAGGCGGTATCGGCCCTGTTGCTTATCCGCTGGTTGCCGATCTGAGCAAGCTGATCGCTGCCGACTACGACGTGTTGATCGATAACGACAGCGTTGAAGACGAAGATGGCGATATGGTTCACCTGCTGGGTGGCACGATTGCCCTGCGCGGTTCGTTCCTGATCGACAAAGATGGTGTTGTACAGCATCAGGTCGTGAACAATCTGCCACTGGGCCGCAATATTGATGAGATGCTGCGTCTGGTTGATGCACTGCAGTTTACCGAAGAGCACGGCGAAGTATGTCCCGCAGGCTGGAACAAGGGCGACAAAGGCATGGTTGCAAGTGCTGATGGCGTCGCTTCTTACCTGGCTTCAGAAGCCGGCAAGCTGTAACAGACTGATCTGAATCAAAAAAAAGGCGGCTCGCAAGAGCCGCCTTTTTTTATGCCTGTCTGTTTATCTGAAAATCAAACGTGGGCGGCAACCAGTTCCAGCCAGTAGTTTGACAGAATTTTACTGTACTCTTCTGTTTTGCCTGCCTGCAGTTGTTTGACCAGATCATCTGCGTGCTCTTCGGGTATATGATAAATGGCTCCGGATGTTTCCCATGCGCCATCGCACTGCATAAGGCGCAGGCCGACAATGTCACCGACATCAAACATGCGACTGGTGATGCTGTCTTCAATAACGATCGGCTCTGAACCGTCGTCAGGGTGCTGCGAAAGGCTGTAGCTCTTGCCGACGTTGCACGCTGTTACCTGGTACAGGCGCAATGGGCGCTCTGCCAGTTGGGCCAGGTAGGTGCGCTGCTCATCATCAAGACCGATGTCGGCATCGAGAATGAGCTGTAGAGGGCTGCTCTCCACCCCTTCCTCATCCGAGAATGTGCCATCGGCGACCAGAAATTCCAGCAGGTTAACGTCGTGGACGCTGCGGATGCGCGGATCGGCATTACCGATGCCGGTACGCTGATCTTCGGAAATGTCCTTGAGCCACACCTGTTCAAGCCATTGGCCGATATCATCGTGATGGGTGTGGTTGATCCAGGCCAGTGACTTCTGGATGCCTTCGCGGCGGTTGGCTCGACTGCTGGCCAGGTCTCTCTCTTTCAGGCCACAGCATTTTTTATATTTTTTTCCGCTGCCGCACGGGCAGGGGTCATTTCGTTGGACTTTGCGAACCACAGGTGCTCCTTGGTATTTTAAGTTGGATGCCAGCATATACTAGAAGATAAGTGGGGTGAATGTTAAGTATAAAACTGAAATGGACAGGGGGCTGCTACGGTGGCAAATTTTTATTATATTATGGCATTGCCATATCAGAAGTCCGTGCTATCTTTCCGGGCCTGAAAAGGAGGGTCCGTCTGATCATGATTCGGACCTTTGCAGTAACGATGGAAGGGTGACAGAGCTGGCCGATCGTACCGGTCTTGAAAACCGGCGAAGAGAAATCTTCCGTGGGTTCGAATCCCACCCCTTCCGCCAGTTATATCGATGTGATGCGCACAGCTCGCGCATGGCTGCTGAGATAAAAAGTTGAACCAACGGAGAGATGGCTGAGTGGCCGAAAGCGCGCCCCTGCTAAGGGTGTATAGGCGAAAACCTATCGAGGGTTCGAATCCCTCTCTCTCCGCCAGTATTTAAAAAGCTTTGGGTTTTCCGTTACATGTATATGTGTAACAGGCCTCAGGGAGAGAGGGTTGAGAAACCTCGACCAGGGTTCGCCGAATCGGCAGGATAGTCGATTCGAACGTTACGAAGTGACGGCCCGAAGGGCGAAGGGCAGGATGCCCGGAGTAATCTTTCTTGAGTTCACTACAGGAGACTGATTGAAGAAACTTGCGTTATGCGCTGTCGCTTTGTTGATGTTTTCCGGTTGTGAACAGAAGCAGGCGGAACAGATTGAGTGGCAGCTTCCGCTGGAAGCTCCTGAAGATCCTCATGGCAGTCAGAACATTGATGCGGTTCCCGATTGGGCAGTAGCTCTGCCGGGAGAAGCGGAACTGGTCTGGCTGGAAAAAAGTACGACGAAACTCACCTCGTTGACTGTGTCACTGGGAACAGCGGCACAGCTAGGTGAATGGGATATACAACTGCTGGGGCTGGCATCAGGGCTCAGAGTTAAAAATAGCGCTTTTCTCAACGATGAAAATGTGCATAATCCCGCCGCCTTCGTACAGCTAAGCAAAGATGGTAAAGTTTACTATCGAGGCTGGCTGTATGAGAACTTTCCGGAGTTGTTCGGTATGGACAATTTAGAATGGAAAGTTTGGTTAAAAGGTATTACTCTTCGCGCCGCTTCGTAGGCCGAAGCAAAAAAGGCTCCCTTAGCTCAGCTGGATAGAGCATCTGACTACGAATCAGAAGGCCGGGCGTTCGAATCGCTCAGGGAGCGCCATATAATCAAGCACTTACGGAAACGTAGGTGCTTTTTTTTTGCCTGTTTTCCGATTTGTATGCAAGATTCTGAAATCACTCCTCTGTGACCTTCTCCCTTTCTTATAATATTTTGGTACCCGGTCTGTATATGTTGTTCAGCGTCCAAAATTGACCCCCTAGAGGGGCAAAACAGCGTCCAAAATTGACCCCCCTGTATGATCCCCGTCCATTGACTTGGCCGGAGGTAAAAACAGGAGTGACTACAGTGGAAACGAAAGCAAAAGTGAGGCGAGATTTTTTCGTCGAAAAGAAGAGCATCAAGCAGATTGTTCGAGAGCGTCAACTATCGAGAAATACAGTACGCAAGATATTGCGCGATGAGGATACAAGCTCGAAGTATCAGCGCACGGTTCAGCCGCGCCCTATGTTGATTGAGCAT
>MNWZ01000034.1 GCA_001871925.1 Zetaproteobacteria bacterium CG1_02_53_45 | reverse complement strand
ATAAAGCGCAGTCTCTAACCGTCACCTTCCACCATGAAGCTTACATTTCATCATACGGGGGGGGCGACTCGCGCGATGATCGTTAGATAAATGGCAAAAAAGAGGATTGGAGCCGAACAGGATTTCAATTGATGGCCCTTTGCTTACCTTTCAAAAGGTGATCGCAGAGGAATTTGGCAATAAATCAGCATCTCCCTAAGGAGATGCTGATTTGTTGGCCTCCTGCCAAAAATCAGCTCGCAAAAGAAAAATCGTCGTTTTTCTTTTGCTTACAAATCAATCACTTACGTTCTCGATTTGCCAGCCCGTCCATGGGCTGCAGGGAAACACTGAATATATCAGCGTTTCCCTGGCGCAACAGATACAGCACACTCTTATCAGCATTCGGGACTGCACAGAGAGCCCCCCTTCAATCAAGAAAAAACAGTGTCTCACCGATGTGGGAAGGATGCTGCAGCTCTCTAATCAGCCAGTGGGCAATTGTTGCTCTGGAAGCCGAACTTAACACACCGACCGGCAGATCACATCCGACCTCAATCTCCTCATTCACATGGCCTGTGGTGAGCCGGGGCGGCTTGAGTATAGTCCACAGAAGACCGCTGCTGCGCACGATGCGCTCCTGCTCGCTGCGATCAACTGCCAATGCCGGGTACCTGTTGTTGAACAGATCCACCATCTTCTGCAAGGCCAGGCTCCGGTTATCCGGATAATCGCCAACCATGGCACCGGTCTGGCAGATCAGGCGATGAACACCCAGTTTGTGCATCGATTCCACAATCACAGCTGTGGCTTCAGCGCAGAAGATATCCGTATAGGGCAGATGCGGACCGAACACACAGATGGTCACATCGCAGCCGCACAAGGTTTCATGCACAGCTTTTTTATCACTGAGTTCACCCTGAATGATCGTCAGCTCACCGGCGAAATCATCCATGGCGGCGGCATTTCGGCATAATGCCTTCACCTTGAAGCCTTCGCCGAGCAGGGCTGCAGCCACACATTGTCCCGTGCCGCCACTGGCACCAAAGAGAGCGACTTGCATCGTTTACAAACCTTCACCAGTGGGAAATATATTCACCCATCCCCCCCTTCAAGCCACACGCCACTCTGCCAGTGTGGCACGGGCGGCGCCTCTGCTGATGTCCGGAGTAATGCACAATTCCAATGCAGTGACGCCATGCAGGTCGACACTGTAATCCTCCAGTTCGCGGGTCGAGTCCGGCGAGCTGAAATTGTACTGCTGGCGGGCTATATCATGGTAAGAGAGACCGCCATCGGGAGACCATCTCAGGACAAACTCCTGCGTGCGTTGCAGCTCCTCTTCGTGAAAAATAAGACGAATGTACTCAACATTTTTCGGCTGATCGAACAGCAGTCGTATTCTCTGTTCACCGGACTCTGCAGCCCGCCAACCCAGGCCTCCCTCAATCAGGGCTGACTCAATCGGATACACCTCATCTTCAGATGTAAGTTCCGCCTGCACCATACCTATCAGCTTGAGCCACATCCGTTGCTTTTGTTCAGGTTGCTCAACATCGCTGCCAGTTATTCGTTTGCGCATTTAAATCTCCTTTTGCCCCTTCCGTCATGACTCAAGCAGGTGGCGCCCCCACAGTTCGTAAACCGTGAGCATAATCTCTATCACGATAAGTATCGTGATATACCACTCGACGCGATGAGAACTTTTATTCTGCAACAGATCGAGCATGGTTTCGGCAGTTTTGGAAACCAGGTCAAGTTTGCGCTCCAGCGACCGGTGACGCTCGACCAGTTCATACTCTTCGGCCAGACGCAAATATAACCGTTCATACTGCGGCTCTTCCCACAACAGCTCCGGTTTTTCGCTGATTTCCACGCGCCCGACCATGCGTCCCTGAATCATCAGTACATCGCCGATATGGGCCAACAGCTCGCGCCCCTTGTGCATAAACCGGCCACCGTGTTGCAGATCGTGAGCCAGCGGTTCGATACGTTCAAACGTCTTCGCCACCTCCACTTCATAGTGTGAGAGGATCACACTTTTGGCCAGCACACTGGCCACCACCTGCAGACGGGGCAGGTTGAACTCATCCATCGCCTGACACCCACTGTTGCGCTCCTCGGCTGCGGCAGAGGTCAGGCAAAGTTTAAACTCTTCAGCTTCATAATGTTCAAAGGGTTCGGTGACGGAATGCTCTAGATCCTTGAGAAAAGCAATCTCTTCAACGGGACTCATACCGAACAGTACGACCACGCCATAGCGAAACATAACTGCGGCCCCCTGGCTACCGGCAGTGATAATTAACGGACTTGTTGCCAGCCGCCGTGTTCTTTCAAATGCCTTCAAATCCAGACGCTGGCTGATGTAGACCGCACGTCCGACGAGTTGTTGTTGATCGCCAAATGGCATGTCAGTTCCCTCTGCTTAGCTGTAGTATTGCTCCAGTATATGCAGAATTCACAGTCGCGCCAGCCACTTACACAGACCGGATACAGGCTGTCTTCACACGTTGAAAGAACAGTCCGGACGGATCCCTTCGGGTGGACGCCGGTAAAAAACACGGGCTGCCGCTCTTGCCTATGGCGTGCCGGAGGAGTTGCGAGACACCACCTTTATGTTAAACGGTGGGTACCGTCGCATGCTTGATGAGGTGGATGTCATCAGCTCCGTCTCGGGTGGCAGTTTCCTCGGCCTATGATAGCCTTAATGGAGATCGCAACTTTGATGACTTGAGCTGGTGGATAAATTGATCGTTACAGGTCATGACCTGCTGCGCTACAACCCGAACTAACAGCGTTTTATTGCAGACATGGGCGTTAACAGTGCTCCGGCTCCCGGTCATCCGTCATCCACAACTGACGAATCATCTGACAACAGGTAAGCTGCGAAATGTGCCGTCAGTCACAGTCAGGATATGGGATTTATGGACAATTGTGATTTTGGCGCAAAAAGTATGCATGAAAAGCAACAAATAGAGGTCCTGAAATATCAGGAGCTTAGCGAAAGAAGACAGGGAGCCGGCTTTGCAATGCTATAACAACGATTCCGTGATCTATAACGCAGACCTGCTTGCCAGGATCGAGAAGCTCAATGCTATCGGTATCGCACTCTCATCCGAAAAGGATATGCCACGCCTGCTCGAGATGATTCTCATTGGCGCCAAGCTGATTACCCGTGCTGACGGCGGCACGCTGTATACCGTCAATAACAATCAGAAACTCAATTTCGAGATTATGCAAACCAGTTCACTCGGTATCAGCATGGGCGGCACCAGCGATCAGCCTGTCCAGCTGGAACCGATTTCGCTCTACCGGCCTGACGGCACACCCAGCAGCAAACTCGCAGTTGCCCACTCCGCCCTGAATAATAAGACAATCAACCTGCCGGATGTATATCAGGAAGATGCTGTCGGCTTTGATTTCACCGGACCGCGCCTGTTCGACAAAAAAATGAACTACCGCACCCAATCCATGCTCTGCGTCCCCATGACCAGCCACGATGGTAAAACCATCGGGGTCATCCAGCTGATTAACAAGCAAACAAACAATGAAGTCGTTGCCTTTGATACCGATGATGTGCATCTAGTTCACTCGCTGGCTTCGCAGGCCGCCATTGCCCTGACCAACAAACAGCTGATTGACGATCTGAAAGGGCTGTTCGACTCCTTTATCAAAACGATTGCCGCCAGCATCGATGAAACCTCTGCACACACGGGCGAACACTGCCGGCGCGTTCCCTATCTAACGCTGGCTCTGGCAGATGCAGCCAGCCGCGATGAAGGCCGCTTGAAGGATTTCAAACTGACTGAGCAGGAGCGCTACAATCTGGAAGTGGCGTCATGGCGGCATGACTGTGGCAAACTGGCCACCCCTATTCATATCGTTGATAAATCAACCAAGCTGGAAACAGTGTTTGACCGTATCGAGCTGATCGACACCCGCTTCGAAGTGCTTAAACGCGACGCTAAAATCACCAAACTTGAGCGCCTGCATGAGGTGGATTACGACAAGGACAAAGCTGTCCTGATTGAAACGCGGTACCGTCAGTCGATCGAGCAATTGGACGCAGAGCGTGACTTTATCCGGCAATGTAACAAAGGTGTGGAGTCCATGGCGCCCGAGCTCAAAGAGCGGGTAAAAAATATTGCGGCCCGCACATGGTGCAATAGCGACGGTCAGGTTGTGCCGTTCTTTTCCGGCGATGAGCTGAATAACCTGCTGATCCACTATGGCACCCTCAATGATGATGAACGCCAGATCATCAATGATCATATTCTGGTCACCAACAAGATGCTGCAGTCGATGAAGTTCCCGAAGGATATGGCGAGCGTGCCCGAGTATGCCGGTGGCCATCACGAGCGCATGGACGGCAAAGGCTACCCGCTGGGGTTAACCCGTGATGAGATGAGCGTGCCAGCCAGAGTCATGGCGATTGCCGATGTGTTCGAAGCGCTGACCTCCTGGGATCGTCCTTATAAAGAGGCCAAGAAACTCTCCGAGGCGCTGGCCATTCTCGGTAAAATGAAACAGCAAAACCACGTCGATCCCGACCTCTTCGATCTTTTTATCCACGAGAAGGTCTATCTCCCCTTCGCCAGAGCGTTCATGGCTCCCGAGTTGATCGATATCGACGAACCCTTCGAGATTCCCGGCTATCCGTTCGATGTGCCTGAATAACAACAGGTTAAAGCGACCGCCTTTATGCCCGGAACGGCAGCTGCAACTGCTGTTTTCAATGCCTCCAATGCCCACAGCAAAGCCGGTTCTGATGGAATATATGTGTGTTCTTCTGCACCATGTGGCATATAAAATATAAAGCTGCAGCCTTGCCTGCCGATATAAATAACTTTCTGGAGACAGGATGACTCCCCACTTGAGCACTGCAGAGCATAAAATACCGGCAGGACTGACGCATGATCAGGATCTGGTGCTGCGTATTGAAAAGCTCAATGCCATCGGCATCGCACTCTCATCCGAAAAGGATATGCCACGTCTTCTGGAGATGATCCTCGTGGGTGCCAAGCTGATTACCCGTGCGGACGGCGGCACCCTCTACACGGTCAATGATGACAAAAAACTCTGTTTCGAAATCGTTCGCACCAGCTCTCTCGGCATCAACATGGGTGGCACCAGCAATCGTCCTGTTCAGTTCAAATCAATCTCCCTCTACCATCGCGACGGCAGGGCCAACCATGAGCGTGTGGTCGCCTATTCGGCGCTGAACAATGAAACAGTCAACCTGCCCAATGTCTACGAGTGTAACGATACCAGATTTGATTTGTCCGGCCCGCGCATGTTCGACGAGCGCATGAATTACAAGACGCGTTCAATGCTCTCTGTGCCCATGATCAACCATGATGGCAAAACCGTCGGTGTCATCCAGCTGATCAACAAACAATACAGTCAGAACTGCGATGCCGTCGCTTTCGATGAGGATGACATCCATCTGGTCAAATCACTGGCCTCGCAAGCGGCCATCGCCCTGACCAACAAACGCCTGATCGATGAGCTGAAGGATCTGTTCGACTCCTTTATCAAAACCATCGCGACAGGGATCGATGAAAAGTCCGCCTACACCGGCGGCCACTGCAGGAGAGTGCCTGTACTGACACTGGCGCTGGCCGATGCCGCACACAATGCCAACGGAAAACTGAAGGATTTCACCCTGTCGAGTCAGGAGCGTTACAGCCTTGAAGTTGCTTCATGGCTGCACGATTGCGGCAAACTGGTGACCCCTGTGCATGTCGTCGACAAGGCGACCAAGCTGGAGACGATCTATGACCGCATTCATCTGATCGACACCCGCTTCGAACTGCTCAAGCGCGATGCCGAGATTGCCATGCTGAAACAACTGCTCGTGGTGGGCATGGATGGTCCCGAGGCCAAAGCGGTTGTGCGTCAGTACCATCAGGAACTCGAAACACTGGATGCCGAACGCGAGTTCATCCGCCACTGCAACAGAGGGGTGGAGTCCATGGCGCCCGATATCAAGGAACGTGTAAAGCAGATCGCCACCCGCACATGGTGCAACTGCGACGGAGAGGTTGTGCCGTTCTTCTCAGAGGATGAGCTTAATAATCTGCTGATCCATTACGGCACGCTCAATACCGAAGAGCGACAGATCATCAACGACCATATCGTGATCACCAACAAGATGCTGAAATCAATGAAGTTCCCGAAAGATATGCAGAATGTGCCCGAATATGCAGGCGGCCATCACGAACGCATGGATGGCAAAGGCCACCCTTTGGGGCTGACCCGCGAAGAGATGAGCATTCCTGCCAGAGCCATGGCGATTGCCGATGTGTTTGAAGCGCTGACTGCCAAAGATCGCCCCTACAAGGGGGCCAAGAAACTCTCCGAAGCACTCGCGATTCTCGGCAGAATGAAACAGCGCCACCATATCGATCCCGATCTCTTCGATCTGTTTATCCATGACAAGATCTATCTGTCCTACGCACGTGAATTCATGAACCCCGAACTCATTGATGTCGAGGAGCCGTTCGAGATTCCCGGTTATCCATTCGACATGCCATAGGGCAAAAACATTTACTCAGGCCTGAGACTGTTCGGGAGGCTGAAGTCCCAGCAGAAGCGCCAGCTCGGCAAGCCCTTGTTGCACATAATCATAGGTGCTGTTAACGGTTTCCTTCACATCCCCGTTCAGCGCCTGCATGCCCTCAAGGATATTACGCGACTGTTCAAACCCCCGCTCGATACCAACCTTGATATTATTGAACAGCTGCTCCCTGGAGCGCTGCTCTTCTACCGGCAGATCAACCTGCTCGTTTTCAGCCCGGCCAATGATCAGACTCGCATAACTGAGAATACGTTGGGCTGTAGTTTCAGGCCCCATGTCCTGACCTGACTGTGCGGCATACTCAATGGCCCGATCACCCAGATGCGGAGCAAACATCTCGTTAATCTTTTTCATGGCCGATTGCAGAATCAGCTCGGTCGGGTTCTTTCCTGCGCCAATACTTATCTGGCTTTCCACACGCGATAGTCGTGATGGATCGTCCAGTTTGTGCTCCTGATCCGCCTTCCGGGCAACAGATGCCGCGTTAGAGTCATGGATACCGGAAACTGTTATCGTCATTGCAACCCCCGGACCAGATTCATTTCACAGGATGCCGGCACGAATCAGCATCTGTTATATCTATCGGTTGAAAATCGCCGGACTGAAACATTGAAGCAACAGGCCATTGTAGTTCATGAAGCCCCCACCACGCCCAACATTGTATTACCTTTTACATAAAGTAGGATAGAGCGCCAAGAGGTGCTACCATGAAGACATCATTAGTGACAACAAAGGGACAAGTAACCATTCCAGCATCAGTAAGACATCAGTTGGGCATCCATCAGGGCGACCGGGTCGGTTTCATTTCTGAGGGAGGCAAAATCATTATTTTGCCCGTAATCAAGGATATCGAAGCATCTTTTGGAATCGTAATGGCAACGCAAAGTGCCACTCTGAATGATATGGAGCAGGCGATTCAAAACAGAGGCGGCGAGCAATGATTGCAGCAGACACCAATGTGCTGGTGCGCATTCTGGTGGATGACCCCGCTCAACCGGAACAGGTTGCCGCTGCCCGCAAACTGGCCCGTGAGGAACAACAGCTGTACATCCCGCAAATCGTCGTCATTGAACTGGTATGGGTACTACAAGCGGCATACAAACTGGATAAGTCCAGCATCGTGCGCGTACTCGATCACTTGCTGCACAATGGCGCATTTGAGTTACAGGCGGAAGACCGTTTTATGGAAGCTCTCGGTTTATTCAAGGAGAGCAGTTGCGGCTTTTCAGACTGCCTGATTGCCATAGAAAGTCAGGCGGCAGGTTGCACACTGGTCACCTTCGACAGAAAGCTGTCCCTTCTTGCCGGAGTAAATCTGGCCGAATAACCCATCATAAGCTGATTGCCGGTTCGCCAAACATGAACTCCCCGGAAGTCCTTATGAACGCCAGCAGCAACATAAGACACCATCTGTCGCATACTGTGCTATGCTCAGTTAATCAGTGCCGGGGTCTACCATCGGATTTTGCATGGTAGCGGGGCAGGAACCTTCTTGCTAAAGTAAGTTTCAGGCGGGGGTGTGGCTCTTGGGGTCCGCATGCCGTTTGGTTCTGCTCGGCTTCTGAAATGCCGCCCCCGCCGTCCATGCATCGTCCGATTAAGTCTTCCGGGATGATGCCGATTCCAGTGTGAATAGTGGCTCTGTGTTGTAGACGAGACATCGGATGATGATCTCGTTTGCAAGGAGGCCGATATGGAAGCATTACTGGTGGGCATTGATGTGGGTTGTC
>MNWZ01000079.1 GCA_001871925.1 Zetaproteobacteria bacterium CG1_02_53_45 | reverse complement strand
GATAAAAAAGATGTCCTTGAGCTCGTGTCGTTTCCGTCTTTCAATGCGTGGGTCTTCAATAGATGAGAAATGTGAGATGATGGATGTGGTTGGAATAGTGAGTGTTTTCATGTTGTCAGGCTACCACAAAATGATGTATAAAGCATTGTTTTATAATGATAATTGTTATATTCGTGAAGACAAATTTCGACTAAGAAACACTCACTCCGTCTTAACCAAATTTAATCTGTTATTGTCGAAATAACCATTTTTGCAACCAATGGCTGCTCATGATTTTAATGCGATTGCCCTGAACTATCGAACTGTTTTTCAGCTTTGTGATGGGACTCACATACAGATCGTGATGATTCCTTAATATCCGGCCTATGAGTTGCGCAGGTGACCGCACGACTCATACAGGAGGATGTTATGAATTTTCTCAATAACATGATGAACGAACTGATGCACGAGAAAGAGCTGGCTGCCATGAGCGCGACCTGTCATGTCTCCAACGGCGAGTGCAGCGGTGCCTATACATTTGAAGATACAGCAAGCGAATGCTTCTTCTCTTCATTTCAGGTCAGCGTTTAAACATCCGAACCAGTTTTTTAAGTTTCTAATTAGAATCACACAAGGGGATACACATGAGTTTTCTGAAAAAATCATTCCATAAAATGGTCGACAACAGTGCGGCAGTTTCACAATCCTCAATCAATGGTGTGACCTACGATATCCCCGCATGGCTGAGTGCTGATTTCTGATTCGTTTCTGAATCAACCCGATTTCATAAAAGGAGGTGCCTGAACAGCATCTCCTTTTTCTTTTTGCAGCAGGCAAAGATGATTATACTGTTGCCATGCGACTGTTTGCTGCCATTGAACTGGCTGAAGATGTTGTGGGAGAATTGAACCAGTGGTGGCTGATGGCAGGGCCCTGTCTCAAGCCTTCCGGGTGGCGAGCTGTTGCCCCGCACCTCTGGCATCTGACACTGGCATTTTATGGTGAAGTGGATGGCCATGATGCCGATGATCTGGCTGAAGCCCTGCTCCAGTGCGCAGAAGAAAATCCCCGTCAGGTTTTACATATTGATGGTTGTGGATTTTTCCCCGGCCACGGTCTGCCGCGCGTAACCTGGGCCGGTGTCGAGGATGCCGACCAGGGAAAAACATTAAAACGCCTTGCCCATTGTTGCAGGCATGCCGGCCATGCTACGGTTCGCAAACGTACAGCCAGTGAATCGCCATTTCGTGCTCATATTACCATGGCGCGAAGCAGGGGTTCTCCGGAGAGAGCTGGAGTCGCTGACATTGCGTTGATGCCGGCAGTTCCGTCTATAAGCTGGCGTGCAGATCGTTTTAGTCTGTTCCAGTCCATCCTGAGGCCGGACGGACCACAATACCGGCGACTGGAAACATTTGAATTGAAAGGTTCCGTGACAGGAACGAGGGGAAAGTATGTCTGATAAATCGAAAGCACTGGAATCCGCCTTAAGCCAGATTGAGCGCCAGTTCGGTAAAGGTACCGTCATGCGCCTTGGCGACAATGCCAGAGTACCTATAGAAGTGATCCCCAGTGGATCGCTCGCACTGGACGCTGCTCTCGGTGTCGGTGGTTACCCGCGCGGCCGAGTGATCGAGATTTACGGCCCCGAGTCATCAGGCAAAACCACGCTGGCGCTGCACGCGATTGCAGAGGCGCAGCGCATGGGTGGTTCGGCCGCTTTTGTTGATGCCGAGCATGCACTTGATCCGGGTTATGCAGAAAAGCTGGGTGTGGATGTTGATAACCTGCTGGTTTCACAGCCGGATTCCGGTGAGCAGGCGCTGGAAGTGGTGGATATGTTGACCCGCTCCGGAGCGCTGGATGTGATTGTGGTGGATTCGGTTGCTGCACTGACACCGAAATCGGAGCTCGATGGTGATATGGGCGACTCGCACATGGGGCTGCATGCACGCCTGATGAGTCAGGCGCTGCGCAAACTGACCGGCTCAATTTCCCGCTCAAAAACCACGATTATCTTTATTAACCAGATCCGTATGAAGATCGGTGTGATGTTCGGCAACCCTGAAACCACAACCGGCGGTAATGCGCTGAAGTTTTATGCTTCGGTACGTCTGGATGTGCGCCGCACCGGTTCCATCAAGAAGGGTGATGAAGTGCTCGGCAACGAGACCCGCGTGAAGGTGGTGAAGAACAAGATGGCGCCGCCATTCAAGCAGGCTGAGTTTTCCATTATGTATGGCGAAGGTGTATCGCATGCCGGTGAAGTGCTGGACATGGGTGTGAAATACGGCTTCGTGAACAAGAGCGGTGCCTGGTATGCCAAGGATAACGAGAAGATCGGGCAGGGCAGGGATAACGCCATCAGCTTCCTCAAAGAGCATCCTGAGATGCTGGCTGATGTTGAGAAGGCTGTACGTGCCGAGCTGGGTATGAAAGTTGCAGGTGACAAAACTGAATAAAGAGGAACTGGCGGCATATACCTATGCTGTCCGTCTGTTGGCCGGACGTGAGTTTAATACGTTTGAGATGCGCGAGCGTCTTGCCGGTCGGGAATATGATGCAGAGACTGTCACAGCGGTCATCAGGCAACTGAAACGAGACAACTATCTCAGTGAGGAACGCTATGCCGAGGCATTTTTACGCTCCCGCTTGAGAAGGGGTGAGGCGCCCTGGCTGGCAGCGCAGAAGGCCAGAGAGAAAGGTGCGGAGCAGCAGGTGCTCGAAACCGTGCTTGCCGGGATGAACGAAGATTATGATGATGAGCAGGCCGCACGCGACCTGCTTGCGGCGCGTGACCCCGGCGGGTTTCGTTTTGAAGATGAACGGGTGTGGCAGCGTCAGGCCCGTTTTTTGCGGAATAAAGGTTATAGCAGTGCTACAGTTCTGCGCGTATTGAAAGAAAGATCTGAATAAAGGTGGGGGATTCCCGGTGAAAACTTCCGAGATTCGACAAAAATTTCTCGATTACTTTGCATCCAAGGGGCATGAAGTCGTAGCTTCAAGTTCGCTGGTGCCGCATGGTGATCCAACACTGATGTTTACCAATGCGGGCATGGTGCAGTTCAAACATGTCTTTCTGGGTAATGAGACACGCCCTTATGTGACGGCAACCTCCTCTCAGAAATGCGTGCGTGCAGGCGGCAAACATAACGACCTGGAAAATGTGGGGCATACTGCCCGTCACCACACCTTTTTCGAAATGCTGGGCAACTTTTCATTCGGCGATTACTTCAAACACGATGCCATTGCCTACGCCTGGGAATTTCTCACTGTTGAACTGAAGTTGGAACCGGCCCGTCTGTTTATCACAGTATTTGAAGAAGACGACGAAGCCTATGATATCTGGACCAAAGAGATTGGTATCCCGGCAAACAAAGTTGCCCGTATCGGAGCCAAGGATAATTTCTGGTCCATGGGCGATACCGGCCCGTGCGGCCCGTGCTCCGAGATCTTCTTCGACCATGGCGCCGATATCTGGGGTGGCCCTCCGGGGACACCGGAAGAGGATGGCGATCGTTATATCGAGATCTGGAATCTGGTGTTTATGCAGTATGATCGTGATGCCGATGGTACACTGACACCGCTGCCGAAGCCGTCGGTTGATACCGGCATGGGGCTGGAACGTATTGCCGCTGTGATGCAGAGCGTACACAACAATTACGATATCGATCTGTTCAAAAACCTGATCAGCCAGGCCTGCAAGGTGACCGCTGTACGCTTTGGCGAGGATACCGCCAAGGACGTTTCCCTGCGTGTGCTGGCTGACCATTTGCGTTCTGTTACATTTTTGCTGGCCGATGGTGTGCTTCCGAGCAATGAAGGACGCGGCTTTGTACTGCGCCGCATCCTGCGCCGGGCCTGCCGTCACGGACGCCTGCTGGGCATGGACGAAGCCTTTATCTATAAACTGGTGGATACACTGGTGGCGGAGATGGGCAGCCATTTTGCCGAGTTGAAAGAGAATCAATCCAATATCGAACAGGTGATCCGCATCGAGGAAGAACGCTTTATCAAAACGCTGGATAAAGGGTTGAAACTGGTGGAGCAGGCGGCAGCGGATGCCGGTGAGGGCGGTACTATTCCCGGTAAGACCTTGTTTGCCCTGTATGACACCTTCGGTTTCCCGACCGATTTGACCGCCGATATTCTCAAGGGCAGCGCTGTTGCGCTGGACATGGAAGGCTTTGAAACCTGCATGGAAGAGCAGCGTACACGCGCGCGTGCTGCCTGGGGTGGATCAGGCGAGTCAGCCCTGCCGAAAGCTGTTTATGAACTGCGTGAAGAGCACGGACCAACGGAATTCCTCGGTTATTCGACACTGAAGGCCGAAGGTGTGATTTCCGGTCTGATCAAGGCTGGAGAGAGTGTTGCTACGCTCAATGCAGGCGATGAAGGCTGGCTGGTATGTAACCAGACACCGTTTTACGGCGAGTCAGGTGGTCAGGTGGGTGATACAGGTATCATCACCAGCGAAGCCGGCGAGTTTGTTGTCAGCGATACCAAAAAGCTGCTTTCCGATCTGTTCGTGCATGTCGGCAAGGTGAGCAAAGGTTCGATCAGGTCCGGGGCCATTGCCCATCTGCAGGTTGAGTGGGAACGCCGTGATGCGATTCGTCGCAACCACACGGCCACGCATCTGATGCACTCGGTATTGCGTGAAGTGCTCGGTGATCATGTCAAACAGGCCGGTTCACTGGTGAATCCGGAACGTTTGCGTTTCGACTTTAACCACTTCCAGCCGGTTTCCCGCGAGGAGATCGCCAGGGTCGAAGCGGCAGTGAATGCGGCGGTCTGGGCCAACGATGTTGTGGAAACCAGACTGATGACGCAGGAACAGGCGATTGCCACCGGTGCGATGGCGTTGTTCGGTGAAAAATATGGCGATGAGGTGCGTGTGGTTTCTGCAGGTTTCTCTACCGAATTGTGCGGTGGTACGCATGTGTCGCGTACCGGCGATATCGGACCGTTCCGCATTCTCTCTGAAACCGGCATTGCCGCCGGCGTGCGTCGTATTGAGGGTGCAACAGGTGTAGCGGCCTACCAGAGTTTTGTAGCCGATATCGATACCCTGCACGAAACAGCCGGCTCACTGAAAGTACGTCCGTTTGAAGCGGCCGATGCCGTGGTGACGCTGCAGGCGAAACTGAAACAGGCCGAAAAAGAGCTGGAAAGTTTGCGAGCCAAACAGTCGACAGGACTGCTTGATGACCTGATTCAGCAGACTGTGCAAGTGGATGGCGTAAACCTGCTGGTGGCTGAAGTCAGTGGCGTGAAGGATATGCGCGACTTCATGGACAAGGCCAAGAACAAACTGAAATCCGGTGTGCTGGTTTTCGGTATGAAGAGCGGGCCGAAGGTGCAACTGGTAGCCGGTGTGACTGCCGATCTGCTTGGCCGCTTCCACGCCGGTAATATCGTACGCGATGTGGCGACCATCTGCGGCGGCAAGGGCGGTGGTAAACCCGATATGGCCATGGCCGGCGGCAGTGAACCGGATAAGCTGAAAGAGGCACTGGCCACCGTTTCAGATATGCTGAAAGGCTGAGTGATGACGGGGAGCATGACTGACAGATTGCACCCGCTGATGGATAAGCTCGGGCTGGCCGGGACGATCGCACTTGCCACGCTGTTGACCATTGTGATCTCATTGACCGTGACACTGACAGTGATGAACCTCTCCGGTGTTCAGGGTTCAGTGGGCTTTTTGATCAAGCTGGCGATACTGTTCCCGTTGCTGACAGCTCCGCCGGTGACATATCTGTTTTTGAAAATTATCGGGCTGTTGGACGAGGCTCAGGCCTCGTTGCAACAGGGCGAGGAACATATCAAGGTGCTGGGGCGTCTCGTGCCTGTCTGCTCCTGCTGCAATAAAATCCGTGATGATGAAGCGTACTGGGACGATCTGGATGAATACCGTACACTGAGCAGTCTTGAATTCGCACACCATGGCACCTGCCCTGAATGCAAAGAGAAAAACTATGAGGCCTTTTTAAGGGAACAGCACAGGCCATGACGGCCACATTGAGCGCGTTTTTGACCCAGCCCCTGGCCATCGGGCTGATGGTCGCGCTCATCGTGTTTCTGCTGGGCTGGCTGCTGACATACCACAATCAGCAACAACAGATTGCCCGACTGGAGCTGGAGCGGGAATCCCTGCACGATTCATATCAGGTATTGGAAAGCGAATTCACCGAACAGCGTATCGCTCATGCAACGCTGACCGAGCGCATTGGACAGCTGGACAAGCAGTTGGCCGGTGAAGCTCAGCAACTGGTAGTAAAAGAGCAGGCTCTTGCCCATGCCAATGCGGAAATTCTTAAACATTTCTCGCATATCGCAGAGCTGGAAACCACGCTGGACAAGGAACGCCAGTCGACCCAGGAGAAGCTGGCACTGCTCGAAGAGGCCAAGGCCAAAATGTCATCCGAGTTCAAATTGCTGGCCAATGCTATTTTTGAAGAGCGCGGCAAAGCCTTTTCCGAGAAGAACCGGGCCAGCCTCGATGAAGTACTCCAACCGATGCGCGAGCAGCTGGGTGATTTCCGCAGGCGCGTGGATGAAGTGCATTTACACGATTCAAAAGACCGCGCCTCTTTGCGCGAGCATCTGGCGCAACTCGAAGGACTCAATCGCCAGATGTCGGAAGATGCAGTTCACCTGACTCAGGCCCTTAAGGGCGAGAGCAAGGCGCAGGGCAACTGGGGCGAGATGATTCTCGAGCGTATTCTTGAAGCCACGGGCTTGCGAGAAGGGCACGAATTTGCCCGTGAGCAGTCATTCACTGATGAAGATGGCAGGCGTTTCCGCCCCGATGTCGTGGTTTATATGCCGGGTAACAAACAGGTGATTATCGATTCCAAGGTATCGCTGACCGATTTCGAGCGTGCCGTATCGGCTGCTGATGATGTCACGAGAAAAGTGGCTGTCACTGCCCACCTGCGCAGTCTGAAAGAGCATATCAAGGCGCTCTCATCCAAACGCTACGACCACCTGCCCGATGTGAATGCACCGGATTATGTTTTGATGTTTGTACCCATTGAGGGGGCATACCTGATGGCAATTGAGGCCGACCAGAGCATTTTTGAGGCCGCCTTCGAGCAGCGTGTGGCGGTCGTTACGCCATCAACACTGTATGCGACGCTAAAGCTGATCGAGCAACTCTGGCGATATGAGCGCCAAAGCGAGAACGTGGTCAGTCTGATTGACCGGGCCAGCAAGTTGCACGACAAGATGGTCGATTTTGTCTCCTCGTTTGAAGAGATCGGCCAGCGCCTTGAGCAGGCACAGGCCGCCTATGGTACGGCACACAACCGTATTAAATCCGGTCGCGGCAATGTTATTAACCAGATCCATGATCTCGGCAAGCTTGCCGGTAAAACCAAAAAAGAGTTGCCGAACCACCTGATAGAAACAGCAGCACTTCAGGATCAGACTGAAGAGATCAGTTGAATCCGGTTTTTTCAGCAGCAACAGATTCGCCTACCTGCTGTGGTTCACATCGTCGCTGCTGCTCGTTACCGGCATGGTTTTACCGATGTTTTCATTTCATAAGTTCTATATTTTCAATGATACCTTCTCGTTGCTGGGCAGCGTCACCTACCTGTTGCAGAAGGGCGAGTTCTTTCTGTTTCTGATTCTGTTCGCCTTCAGTATTGCCTTACCGCTGTATAAGATGGCATTGTCATTTTTGCTGCTGAGCAACCGGATCAGGGAAGAGGGGCGCAGAATCAAAACCGTCAAGCAACTGGCCATGGTCGGCAAATGGTCGATGACGGACGTATTCGTGATTGCCGTTCTCGCAGCCACCGTAAAGCTGGGCATGATTGCTACGATCGAAGTACATGTGGGTCTATATGTTTACGGTGCAGGCGTGATCACCAGCATGCTGCTCGTACACAGACTGCTTTCAGGTTATGAGCTAAGGCCTGTATGAAGCTGACTGCTCCTTTCTACTATATTCGATAAACTTGATAGCGAGGGGTCAACAAATGATGAAACAATTTTCTGGATTTCCCGGGTTATTAAAGAAACATCTTACAATGCTGCCAGCGATGCATTGAGCAAGCTTTCCACTCAAGCTGACGACCAGATTATTTCCTGGAAAAGCTATCAGGTCGTTATGGCAAGAGGATCACTCGCAACAATAACGCCTTACAGATTGATTCATGGTAATGCGCGGATTCAACTTGTAAGTGCAACTTTGATGAGGGTTTGAAAGAGCAAGCTGCGGTAGCAGCCTTGCGCTTTTCAAACACGACTTATCAAAGGACAAAGAATGAACTACGCACAGCTTACCCAGGGGCAACGATATCAGATTGCCGTGCTCAAGAAAGCCGGACATATGCAGGTTGAGATAGCCCGCTTGATTGGCGTGGATAAATCGACCATCAGCAGGGAATTACGTCGTAATCGTGGTTTGCGGGGCTATCGGCCAAAACAAGCTCATCGTTTATCTGTTGAGCGCAATCAGGCAAAG
>MNWZ01000069.1 GCA_001871925.1 Zetaproteobacteria bacterium CG1_02_53_45 | reverse complement strand
CATCCTCTGTCAGCCATTCGATCAACTGCGCTTTATGCTCAATCAACATAGGGCGCGGCTGAACCGTGCGCTGATACTTCGAGCTTGTATCCTCATCGCGCAATATCTTGCGTACTGTATTTCTCGATAGTTGACGCTCTCGAACAATCTGCTTGATGCTCTTCTTTTCGACGAAAAAATCTCGCCTCACTTTTGCTTTCGTTTCCACTGTAGTCACTCCTGTTTTTACCTCCGGCCAAGTCAATGGACGGGGATCATACAGGGGGGTCAATTTTGGACGCTGAACAACACTAACTGTCAGAATTCATGTGAGTTTAAGAAAATCAGAAAGCCTGTTTATGCGTTTGTTCTTTTTGACGGGATTCAATGAGCAAGGCTTTTCCATAAGTGATCGGGTCGAAGATGGTGTCAATGGTGGGGCGTATTCTCAGGGCTACACCTTGCGGCATGGCGCCATCTTCACCGGCAAAAGCGAGCGCCAGTTCCAGCATATCCATGGCAGACTTTTCATCGAAGAACTCGAACATGTTCAGGCTGAGCGGAATATCCTGTGCTTACCCTGCCGCGATCCGGATATTGTTCTCCATGGTTCCGCTGATCGTGTCGCGCCCATCAAGAACCAGTGTCCAGTCCGTGCGCAAAAGTCTGGCTGCAACCCGGTTGGCCAGCAGGTTTTCCGATTTCAGGTGCAGCGTGAGATCAAGCGGCAGGCTTTGGCGGGAAAGCCCCATGCTGGCACGGCCCATCTGGAACAAATTCAATTCATCGAGTGATTCGATGTTCATCAGGTCGATGCCTGCGACGCGAACAGCGGAAACACGATCAAGTGAAAACTTCACTTTTGAGAGGTCAGTAGGGGGTAGCAACGTCGCGCAGGAGGTCAGAAACAACAGTGTGGCAGCAATGGCCGTGACCAATGGAAGTCGGTTTAACATTGTCATATCAGGATCTCCTCATGATGAAGCACAGCCGAATATAGGAGTATGGGGGGAAACAAGCTGTGTTTTATAACACACTCTGGAGTGTAATGGCTGCGCCCTCTGTTTGAGATCAATTACCGGTCAGAAGTTTCTCGGCACGGCTCAGGTCGGCAGGAGTGTCGACGCCGATACAGTGAAAATCACCAATGCTAACAGCGATATCGTAACCGTGATGCAACACGCGCAGCTGTTCGAGTTGTTCGGCTTCCTCGGTTTCACATACATCCAGTGACGGATAGATGAGCAGGAACTCTTTGCGGTAGGCGTAGAGGCCGACATGCTGCAGTGCGGTGGCTGAGCCCGAGCGCGGGTACGGGATGGCTGCACGGCTGAAATAGAGCGCACGTCCTTTAGCATTGCAGACCACCTTGACCACATTGGGGTCATGCAGGTCATCGGCTTGCCTGATCGGGTGTGCCAGTGTTGCCATGGGCAGGTAGGCATCATGATTGAATGGCTCCACCACGGCACGAATGGCGGCAGGATCAATCAGCGGTTCATCGCCCTGCACGTTAATCACTACATCGCAGGGGATTTCCCGCACCGCTTCGGCAAGGCGATTGCTGCCATTGGGGTGGTCGGGGCGGGTCATGCAGGCGATCACGCCGGCCGCCCTAGCTATTTGGGCGATCCGCTCATCATCAGTAGCTACGAAAACGGGCCCCAGATCAGCAGCCAGCGCCTTTTCGATGACATGCTGAATCATCGGTTTACCTGCCAGCAGTGCCAGCGGTTTGCCGGGAAAACGGGTGGAGCCCATGCGGGCCGGGATGCCAATAGCGATTTTCATATCAAGTTTTGTCCCCGAAATGGTTTGCTTAATGATTTTGAACCGCGAAGGGCGCAAAGTGACGCAAAGGTAAATGCTGGTGAGATGCAGTCGTAATCATTTTCATATCTTTTATCAATATTGTTTTTCTCTGCGTTCCTTTGCGTCCTCTGTGGTAAACAAGTTTTTCAAATCAGTGCGCCTCGATTTCTGACCAACTGGCTGTCGCTGTGCCGACCTTGCCGACAACCACACCTGCCGCACGGTTGGCCAGTTTCGCTGCGGTCAACGCATCGTCACCACGTGCAAGGCAGGCTGTAAATACGGCGATGACCGTATCACCGGCTCCGGTGACGTCGAACACATCACGTGCAGCTGTTGGAATATGATGGTGGGCTTTCCCGTCATACAGGGTCATGCCGCGCTCGGAGCGGGTCAGCAGTACATATTGCAGGTTAAGCTTCTCATGCAGGGTACGGGCAATCAGTTCTGCATGCTCATCATCGTTGATCGCTTCAAGTCCTGCCATGGCCGCAGCTTCCATCAGGTTCGGCGTGATGACGGTGGCGCCGTAATAGGCATCGGTATGGGCAGGTTTCGGATCAACGGCAATAATGCCACCCTGCAACTGCGTGATCAGCTGGCGGATAAAGTCCGGTGTTAATACACCTTTGCCGTAATCGGAGAGGATGGTGGCGGTGGATTGCGGCAGCAGTTCCTCCAGATTTGTCATGATAGCTTCGTGGCTGGATTGTTGTGCTGCCTTTACCCATTCGCGGTCGTAACGCACCACCTGCTGGTGACGGGCAATTATGCGGGTCTTGATAGCGGTAGGGCGGTCATTGGTTTTGGTGATGACACCACGATTGTCCGAATTCAGTTCGGCCAGACGATTTTTCACCCATTGGCCAGGCTCATCGTTGCCGACTATGCCGAACATCGCTGAGGGGACATCCAGCGCATGCAGGTTGCGCACCACATTGGATGATCCGCCCAGCCTGCGGTCAATCTCATTAACCGATACTACGGGCACCGGGGCTTCCGGAGAGATACGCGTTACATCACCCCAGATGAACTCGTCTACAATGATATCACCGATCACTAGAATCATATGTTTTTAACCCTCATTGCTATGGCTGCCAGTAGAGATATGTATGGTTCCCCTGCAGTCGCCACTGTTTTACCAGTTCACCGAGTTTAGGATCTTCCACCTCACTGAGTATATACACCTGATGCTCTTTACCATCATACCAGTGAACAAACTGATCATGCGGCGTACGCACATTGATATAACAGCCGATACTCAGGCCGGTGGAGACATCGTTTTTTGTACGCAGCGTTTTTCCGTCTGTGATCTGCATAATATCTTCAACTACAGCCCGAATGTCACGCTCCGGTCTCCAGTCTTTGATATAGGGGAGTGCTGCAAAACTGTAGGGGATTTTTATCAGAATAACGATGATAATGACCTTGAACACCAGTGCTGACTGCCTGATGTTCAATTGCAGAGTGAGTCCCGTAACTACCAGCGCCAGCAGGCCGTAAAACGGTATCAGATAGCGGGGAGTACCTGCTGCGGATAGCCAGAAAGGAAGCAGGCAGATCAGCAGGATATAGAGCATAGTCACGAGGTCCCGGCTCAATACATAACGCTGTTTTTCCTTCAGATAAAGCCAGATCAGGATCAGCGTTACGGGGAATGCACGGCCAAGGAACAGCAGCGGGTAGCTGACCCAGTGGCTGATATATTTGAACAGACTGTAGCCAAGGAAATTGCGCATCGCATCGCCAATTGCAACGCTGGCATTGGCACCGCCAGCAAGAATCAGGTTTTGATACATCCACGGCAGTGAAAAGCTGACCAGCACAGGTAGCACATAAAGTGGTTTGAGCAGCAGATGCCATTGTTTGTAGCGCCACAGCAGCACCAGGCCTGCAGATCCATACATGACATAACAACTGACATTCTTGGTCAGGAACGCCAGAGAAATCAGCACGAGCGACAGCAGCAGCCATTTGACCTGCTCATCTTCAATGGCAATCCAGAGGCTGGAGATGGCGGCAAAAATAAAGAAACCAAAGGTCGCATCGGCATAACCCAGCCATCCGTACCAGAAAGTGATTTCACCCATGGTGAGATAGATCAAGGCAGCAAGCCATGGCGTAGTCTGTTGCTGTGGAAAAAGCCGGTGGGCCATGAAAAAAACGACGGCAGCCGAGCCCAGAGAAGCAGAAACCGTGACGAGGCGGGTAGCAATCTCAAGCTGTTGCCAGCCGATCACCTGTGCGACGCCGATAATCAGCCAGTTATAGAGTGGTGTTTTAGGCCAGGGTAGTCCGAAAACCGACTGATACCACCAGTGACCATCAACAAATATTTCATATGCACCCAGTGCATAATAACTTTCCTCGGCCACATATTGCATGATCGGAAGCGGCAGGAACATCGCGATCACTGCAGCCAGAAAAGCATATTTCAACAGCTGAAGATTAAACATCACGGTTATGCACTATTACCGGAAACCATGATTTGATAGGTGTAGGGCACTCGCAGCAGGTCGTGTCGCAGCGTTGATGATATCTTGTTAAAGTGGCCGGAGGCCAGCTGGCAATAACCTTTTTCATCGCGTACATCCTGACCTCGGTCATGCTCAATCAGCCAGCGGGCCATAGGTGACTGCTTCGGGCTGAAACATGGGTCAACAGTGATCGCAATGCCACCGTGATCCAGTGCCTGAAAGGCTAAATCAAACAGTATCGCTGCTTCAGGTTCATCCAGGTGATGCAACACACCAAAGGCAAGTACCACATCAAATTTACCCAGATGATCCAGATGTGCACTGTTAACCAGATCGGCAAAGAACTCACCCCTGTTTCCGAAACGGCGCCTGGCCTGATCGATATATTCACTGGATGCGTCGAAACCGACGTAGTGAATATCGTCAGGCAGAAACTCGAGAATTTCCGCCGTACCACAGCCAATATCGAGGATTCTTAATCCTTTGCGTTTGGGGAAGTATTCAGCCGTGAGAATTCTTCGGGCTTTTCTGACACCGAGAAAGTTCTGCGTGAAATTATACATGGCCGGATGCGAGAGAATGCTGCGGATGCCGCTGGTGATCTGTGCCATTATATAACTCCGGAGTGTCGGATCTCAAAGATCATGGGGGTTGACAGACATGCCGGAATATTTCGGATCAGTTGTCTGAAAGGTGTTTTGACCGCCAGATTGGCAACGGTGGAAATCATACCTTGATGCCGTTTCTGGAAAACCGGATCTTCGTGAACCCGTTGAAACGCTTTGTACAACAGGCTTTTTTCGAAGTCACATGTGAGGTTTTGGGCGCGGCAAATGCGTTTGACCTGGCTGCAGGTGATAAGGTTCAGGGAGTTCCAGATTTCTGTGTCGGCATCTGAGGGAAGAAACAGGCGGGCGCTTAATCCACGGAAATGGCGGAAGACAGGGATACCGTAATGCGGTTCATAAGGTATCGTGTAATTGGGGCATGCATGTACCATCGTTCCATGTTCAGACAATACCGCAGCCATGGCACTGATTGCAGATGGCCAGTCAGGAATATGCTCCATGACGTTGTTGCTGAAGATCAGGTCAAAGCAGCCGTGCTCGTTTACAGTCAATTCCTGAGCAGGAGCAGTTAGCACCTCGAGACTGATATTGGAGAAGTGATCCCGAATGGCATCTTTGGTCTGGTCGAAAAGACCGTAACCGCCCAGTGCCGGTTCCAGAGCAATCACAGGATAACCCTGTTGTTTCAGAAACAGGCTTAGCAGGCAGAGACCTGCACCAACTTCCAGAATACGTTCGGCAGATGCAAGGCGTTTGGCCACGAGCTCAAGAGACACAAGACTCTCATTGGCATAGGTGTTTAGCAGTGAAGAAATTTCACCGGCAGGTTTGCCTGTATCGAATGCGACTTGCAGTGCTATGGCATCAAATGGAATCTGATCCAGAAACTCAAGCAGTTTGGGTTTTAATGTCAGGTAGTCCGGGTTCATGAATGCATTAGCAGGATAGACCTTTGCCATTTAAAAGGATGCAGGGAAGCTATCATGGGAGGTATCGAGTTCAACGAAACGCACCGTGAGTGAAGTCTTTACACAACATCACTTTGCCTCTTTCTTTTCCATGTTAATGCACCAACTGTAAATTGAGGTTTACCATTGAGTTTCAGGTAAGTGCGGCCAAGGTATTCTCCGATCATGCCGATACAGAGCGTTTGCACACCGCCAATAAACAGAATCGTTGCGATCAGCGATGCCCATCCGGCCGCCATTTCAGGGTGTGTCATTTTCTGTATAAATATGATGCCTATCATGATGATGCTGAGCAGGGCTAGTGCGAACCCCATAAAAGAGGCAAACCGCAGCGGGGAGACTGAAAAGCTGGTCGCCATTTTCATCCACAGGGAAATAGAACTGAGCAGGCTATAGTTTCCTTCACCCTCCAGACGAACCTGATGTTCGATATCAATAGCGGTAATCGAGCGGGTTACATCCAGAATCAGGCCATCCACATAAGCATATGGGCCATCATATTTGATCACTTCATCGACTACATCTCTGCGGATAGCTTTAAATGATGACAGGTATAAACCTTTGGGTTTGCCAAGGAATTTTGAAGACGCCCAATCATTAAACTGGCTGCCGAGCTTCTTCCAAAGCGGATGTTTGCGATTCATATATCGGGTGTAGCAGACATCAAAACCGCCTGAAAGTGCCGCGATCATTTCACCTACTGCTTCAGGAGGGTGCTGCAGATCATCATCCATGATAATCACGATGTCGCCGGATACATGATTCAGTCCGGCCATAGTTGCGTTATGCTGGCCGAAGTTTCGCCGAAGCGAGATGCCTTTTACAAACGGAAATATCCTGGCCAGGTCACATATCACTGCCCAGCTATTGTCAGGACTGCTGTCATTCACCAGTAGTAATTCAAACTTTTCGGAGAGACTCTCTTTTATCATCTCTGCCTGGATCTTTTCCACCAGCCTGGGCAAAATAGATTCACTTTTATAAACTGGAATAACGATAGAAACCTGTATGTTTGAATCGGTTATTTTTTGCATAAAAGATTCCTATTCAACATCAGATGGATCAATATCAACTCCTGACCGGCTCTGTTCAGCCCGTTTGCATTACCGACTGTGAAGTTTTTCTCCTGGCCCACCTTTTTATAAGATCACCAGGCAAGGTGCAATCCAAGCAAGCCCATAGCCGAGCCTAATCTTATCAAACCCATGGCATATTACAGCAACAATTTTGGCAAAGAGCTCATGACTCCAGCCGGATGGTTTAGTCTGTAGCCATTTTCATTCGTATGAACAAACCCTATCATTGCATGATGGTGATTCCGAAGGCGACAAACTGACATGATTCTTGACCGTTACATACTGCGTCTATGGCTGGGCCCGTTTATGGGGGGCCTGATTCTTGTCATGGGGGTTTTGATGCTCGGGCGGGCATTGAAGCTGCTGGGAACAGTCAGCGACAGTGGTCAGGCCTGGTCGCTGATCGCGGAGCTGCTGGTGTTGACCATGCCGTACTTTTTACTGTTAACCGTGCCCATGGCCTTTTTTCTTTCCATGCAAAACACTATCGGCGCATTGCAGCAGAGTAGTGAGATGGATGCGCTACGCGCTTCAGGCATCTCTTATACCCGCCTGTTTCGCAGTTTTTTCGGGCTGGTTGTCGTGCTCTGGCTGGGGCTGACCGTGACCTCCATGGTGCTGTTACCGCAGGGACAACTCGGGTTTAATAATATTCTGACAAAAATTTATGCCATGAAAGGTGTGATCACCTTTTCTCCACAGCGATTCACGCAGGGTTTTGACGGTATTACTGTCTATGTTGATGGCGAAGATAAAGAGGGTGTTTATCACGGCGTCATTCTGGAAGATCACCGCGATAACGTGTCGGTGGTTTATACGGCCGAATCGGCGCAGTTTGTTATGAGCGGCAACTATCTTGAACTGAAAATGCAACGGGGCGTAAGACTGGAAGGTCAGGCGGATGATCAGCGCATGCTTACCTTTATTGATTATGTGGTCTCCATTCCTGTTTCGGATGGAGACTGGCAGAAGCGGGAATCATCCGAGCATGTGACGATGATGACGGTTGAGGAGCTGTGGCAGGCCATGCAAAGTAGTGGCAGGGCTGAGGCTGTTGCAGAGTGGAACAGGCGAATTCTGCTGCCGACGACTGTACTGATACTATTCTTCTTTGCTCTGCCAATGTCCATTACACAGAAGCGATCCGCTAAAGCCGGTTCCCTGATTGCAGGCATAGCGCTTCTGGTCGTTATTTATAATGTACAGCTGATGTTGCACAGGCAGGTAAGTCAGGGCGCATTTCCGGGCTGGACGATGTGGGTTGCTCAAGTCCTGATGATGGGGGCGGGTATATTCTTCTGGAGACGGGCCGAGCAGGGCCGCGCATCAAAAGTGTTTACCCGCATCGGTGACTGGAGTTACTGGTTGCGCCATAAAATCCGCCATAAGGTGGCGCACCGCTGGTTAAAACAAGTCAAATGAGAGCCACTTGCAAAAGTCTGAGAAAAATTGAATGTCAGCGCCTAAGCCGTTGGATTTATCGTTTTAATTTTCGTTCTTCCTGCGGGTTTCTCCAGGTTGAGTCATTTTTCCGGCGTTTTCCGGTTTTCAGGGCGAGCCATGCCATGGCATTGATATCATCATGCCTTTTGATGCTTCAGGTTTGGCGTATAGACAGGTTATTGAATCATACGCATGAGTTGGTCCGCCGTAAGAGCCAGGATACCGAACATCAAATGGCACATC
>MNWZ01000030.1:1363-9611 GCA_001871925.1 Zetaproteobacteria bacterium CG1_02_53_45 | reverse complement strand
ACGGGGTCGATTCGTAGCTATTTAACCCTACAGACCACGAGTCTCCGTTCTGTAGTAGCGATTCCATCTAAATGGCCCCGGATTCTCAATGGATGGACACCTCAAGAGCGGGGTAACTTACGCAGCGTAAGCTAGTTCTACGTCGTCGTTTGCAATTATTGCAAGTAGCCTTTTTAACGAGAGTGCCATCCCGACATGCCCTACAAGGTTCAGCATCTTCGTCGATACCAAGTCGCCCCCATAAGTAACAGCGGCAATGCTACACGCTGTTTTCAAGCGAACAAGCCCTGCAATACGAAACCGGCCGCAAACAAAGCCCCGACCCAATGCGACTGCAGGAAAAAGCTGAAACCCCAGCCCTCACCACGACTCAACAGCGTCAAACACAGATAGAGCTGCAGAGCCGTAGCCGCGCACAACCCCAGCATTACCCACAGGCCGCCGGTAAGCATGGCCGCAAAACCAAGCAGCAACAACACCAGTACACCCAGCCCCACTACGGCAGTCACAGCCTTGTCACCCAACCAGATTGCGGCCGATTTCACGCCGATTTTCAGATCATCTGCCCGGTCGCCAAAGGCATAGGCCGTATCATAAGAGAGTGACCAGCAGATATTGGCGGCAAACAGCAGCCACGGCACCGGTGAATGCATCACCGAGCCGGTCTCCGCCGCCCACGCCATCACGGCACCCCAGCCGAAAGCCATGCCCAGCCAGGCCTGAGGGAAATGGGTGTATCGTTTAAGAAAGGGATAGAAAGCTGCCAGCACTGCACCAACGACTGCCAGCATCATCACAAACGGCGAGGTCTGGGATACCAGCAACAGAGCGGTCAGCATCATCAGCAGGAAGCCGCCAAGGGCTGCCCCCGGCGCTATGGCACCGGCTGCAATCGGCCGCATTTTGGTACGTTCAACAAACGGATCGAAATCGCGGTCGGCAACATCATTAATCACGCAGCCAGCCGAGCGCATCAGCAATACACCGGCAACAAAAACAATCAGGTTTTTCAGACCCGGCGAGCCGTTTGAAGCGGCGAACAGCCCCCACAGGGTGGGCCACAACAGCAACCAGTAACCCACCGGCCTGTCGATACGCAGCAGCCTGCACCAGTCTGACGCTGAACCAACCGGTGAAAACTGCATATCAGGTGCCCTGATTTTCCCGAACGCTATAACGACGTGCAGAGGACTCCAGCCGTTTCCACATTTCTGGGTGAAACACCTCAACCACCAGCGCACGCGTGCCCGATGGCGAGCGCAGAACAGAGCGACGGGCCCAGCAGCCATTGATGGAAGTATCCAACTGCAACCGCACAACACTCAGATCAGAACGCGACAGCGACAGACCTCGATCAAGCAGCAGGTTACCCAGCGGACGCTTGCCCTCTTCCAGATCGCGCATCAGGTCAGCCGGCAAGTCTTCCAGAGGCAGAACAGATTCAGCATCAAACAATACCGAGCCGCGATGCATCAGGGATACCTGACGCCGCAACGCCGTAGCACCGGCATCACACAAAAGCAGCTGTGCCTCTTCACGCTGTGCCACATCAACAAACTGGTCATGCAACCGCACATCGAGCTTGATGCCGAAATGGCGCTCAAGGAAACGTGTCAGTGAGCCCGCCGTCGTTAAAACAGCAGCAGCATCACGCCCCAAACCTGCGTCATCTGCTTTCCATTGGCGCACTGATTGCCAGCTTTGTGATTCAAGAGACCCGAAGAACATGCGCGCATCATGGGGCAAGAAAGCTGCCGGTCAAGGGTGGGCTATCTGAAAACATACATGAAAAGCGCTTGCCATAGCGGGCAGGTTCAGGCCGTATTTGCCCATGGTTTGCAGGCTTTACATAGATGAAGATATTTCCGTTGGCAGCAGCATGGGTTTGCCTGCAGATCAGGGCCATTACCTGCGCACGGTCATGCGCCTTGGCCCAGGCAGTCCGGTTATCCTGTTCAACGGTTTCGGCGGTGAGTATCACAGCACTATCGAAATCCTCACCAAACAGGAAACGAGCGCCTATATTGAATCATTCAACGATGTCAGCAGGGAAATGCCTGTGCGTGTACATATCGTCCAGGCTGCCTGCCGCAGTGAAAAGATCGATTCGCTGCTACAGAAAGCAACCGAACTGGGTGCCGCCAGCTTCTCCATTATTCGCTCCGAACGCAGCTCACTGAAACTTGATGCTGCAAAACGCGACAAACGCGTGGAGCGCTGGCAGAAAATTGTCATTGAAGCGTGCGAGCAGAGCGAGCGTACGATGATCCCTCAAGTGCAGTGGATCGAGAAACTCAGCGATGCCCCTAACAAAGGCCCGGCCTTCACCCTGCATCCGGACACCGATACCAGCTGGCCCGAGCAGCGTCACCATTTCAGCACTGCCGCTGACATCACATTTGCCATTGGCCCGGAAGGTGGCTGGAGCCATCGCGATATCGAAACGCTCGCAGGCCTGGGCTTTCAGTCACTCACCTTCGGGCCGCGCATTATGCGCACCGAAACCGCAGCACCTGCACTGCTGGCTGCCATTCAGTCACTGCTCGACTAATCGCCATATTTACAAACAGGATCATTCCGCCGCATAATTGAGTGTCCGTTTCATCTAAGGAAATGCTGAATAAATCAGCGCCTCCCCAACAGACGCCGATGTAGCTCAGATGGTAGAGCAGCTCACTCGTAATGAGCAGGTCAGCGGTTCGATTCCGCTCATCGGCTCCATATTAATCAGCAGCTTCAGACGCCATGACTTCACACTTCTAAAAAGGGCCAACTATATCGCCATAGCGGTTGGGCCCCTACAAACCAACAGGTTGCTACCCCCTGTCCGATGAATCTCTTTTGAGCTTATAAAGAAAGTAGTGCAGATGCCGCTTTGATTTTCGCAGCAGGATAAACAGGACAAATCCAATGGTCGTAAACAGATAGACAACAACGGCCATGCTGCCCAGCCAGGATTTCACGGGGCCTGCCAGTATACCATCGATAACAAGTAAAATCATGACCGCATAAATCAGCATGTCGGTTGGCTTTCTCTTTATGAATGAACCCACCCGATAAAGCAGTACAGCCAGTAAAAAGGCCATCAACACCATCAGATAACCGGGACCGAAGCTGAAAAGCTGCTCAATAAACGGAACAGAATCAGTCGAAGCCATTTAAGGCTATGCCTTTATTTGCCTCAATCACTTTCATTGAATGCTGCACTGCTCCCTCCCCTGCATCACAAAAGCCAGAAAACTGACCACCTGCATGCAAGTCTGTGTCTTCAGAAGAGTAGAATGCCCTGCAATAACATCTACTTCCAGACATATTGTGACTTCTGACACATTAAGCACACAAAACAGCTATAGCATAACATCCACCTTGGAGGGTGAACCCATGTTTGAATTTGATATTGCTATTTCCCTGATTACTTTTGCCGGCTTTTACGCAGGCAGCGCACTGATCTAGGGATACTCTGAAAAGCTCAGAGTATCCTGCGGGACATGGATGCCCCGCCAATATCACGCACTGTAAGTACCTGATATTGTGAGCAAAGGAAAAACCACGCTTTTGCCTTTGCGTACTGAATAACTTCAGGACGAAGTTATTCAGAGCACCCCTAGATTAAAACGCCGCGCTCTGCCCTGCCCTTTCTCAGTTCAACTTCTGAAATCCAGCCACTACAGCCTGCAAATCCTGCCAGCTCTTCTGTTTCTGTGAGGGTGAGCGCAACAGATAGGCCGGGTGATAGGTCACCCAAACCGGAATACCATGGTAGTCATGCCAGCGTTCGCGCAATGAACCCAGTGGCGCATCGGTGCCCAGCACAGTCTGTGCCGCCACGCGCCCGAGCAGGCAGATCATCTTCGGCTGCAATAAATCCAGCTGCTGCTCAAACCATAAATTACACGCCTGCACTTCATCGGCTTTCGGGTCGCGGTTATTCGGCGGCCGGCACTTGATCGTATTCATGATATAGACCTGATTCCGGTCCATGCCGATGGCTGCAAGCATGCGATCGAGCAACTGACCCGCAGGCCCGACAAACGGCTCGCCGCGAGCATCCTCTTCACGCCCCGGTGCTTCGCCGATAAAGACCAGATCGGCATTCGGGTTACCAACACCAAACACCACCTGCGTACGCGTATCACTCAAGCCGCAGAGGCGGCATGTCGACGCTTTGATGGCCAGTTCGGCCAAACCACCGGAGATATCCGCCAGCGCAACCGAGACTTCGGATGTTATGACAGATGCCTGATCCGCATCAGAAACGCTTACAGCAGGCGCATCTTCAACAACGGCTGCAGGCGGCTGCGCCAAAGCAGCAACCGGTTGATCCGCAGCATGCGTGGAAGCAAAAAGGGAAACCGGTGTCTGCACACCGATTTCCCTTAAATATACTTCCAGGAATTGTTCGTTTTCAGGCAACTTCAGCCAAGCAGCGCATCAACGTTGGTGTCGGATCCCAGATATACAGGCACACGCTGATGCAGTGCTTCAGGTTCAATATCGAGTACGGCGATGCCGCTGCTCATTGCTTTACCGCCAGCCTGTTCCATGACAAAACCCATTGGAATGGCTTCATACAGCAGACGCAGCTTGCCGGTCGTGTTCTTCTCATCAGCAGGATAAAGGAACACGCCGCCCTTGAGCAGGGTACGATGCATATCGGCTACCATGGCACCGACATAACGCATGCCCAGACCGGTTTCAGCTTTCATGCGATCCAGATTGTCGCCCATGCCATCCAGCCATTTATCCTTGTTGGACTCATTGACGGAGTAGTAACCGCCGGTTTCAGGAATGCGAATATCTGCATGGCTCAGTTCAAAACGGGCCGCAGCCGGATTAAACGTGTAACCGTTTACGCCATCACCGACTGAGCAGACCAGCATCAGCGACGGGCCGTAGAGCACATAACCTGCAGCGATCACTTCCCGACCGGATTGCAGCGTATCAGATACAAGAGGACACTCGGAGTTGGCAGTTTTACGTTTTACAATGGAGAAGATGGTGCCCACAGGGCCATCCACATCCAGATTGGATGAACCATCCAGCGGATCTACCAGCACCAGATAGTCGGCGTGGCTGTACTCTTCAATCACCAGCAGCTCTTCCTGCTCTTCAGAACCTACCGCACAGACAAAACCTGTAGAACGCATCTCATCCAGGAAAATCTCATCGGAGAGCACGTCCAGCACCTGCTGCTGCTCACCCTGAATGTTCTCGCTACCCGCACCACCCAGTGCGCCCCTGAATACAGCACCACGCAGAACTGCTGCAATCTCAATCGCAGCACGTCCGACACCCTGAATAATCGGCATCATCGCAGAGCCATTGGCTCCCTGTTTGGCAATATTGTTCATTGTCGTTGGCATATCCCCTCCAGATCGCTTGTTCCGGCCTATGGTTTAGACAGCCGTAAAATCAAGCGCCCTCATACTAGCGAAACAGTTTACTAAAGACAAAACCCTATGGAAGCGCTGATGTATCAGTGCTCCCGTGCAGGCCTTGGATGGCCTGCCACAATCCGGCAGGAAAGCCGGATTGGACGGCTTTCGCCGCCTTCAGGCGAACGGCACGATGCCGCGAGTCAAAACCATGCACGCAAGTGCCTGATTTTCATGCCAGACATCCATGTCTGGCACCCTTCGGGCGTAACACGTGCAAGATTGCAGGATGGCAACAAATCAGCATCCACCTAGGACGCGAAGGCTTCTATCAGCTTTTTATGGATGCCTTCAAAACCGCCATTGGAAAGCACCAGCACATGATCCCCGGCCTGCACACCTGCGGCAACAAAATCGACAATGCCGCTCGCGTCGGCAATCACGCACGCGTGCGATCCAATCCTGCGGCACACGTCTGCGGCATCGAGCACCTGCTCAGGTCGCAGATTGCGATCCGACGGCGTGGCAAACACCACCTGATCGGCTGCATCAAAGCAGAGTGGCAAACGCTCCTGATGGATGCGCGTGCGCATGGTATTCGAGCGCGGCTCAACAATAACCCACAAGCGCCCCGCCGAACCGCTCATTTTCATGCTCGCCCGCGCAGCCCTCACCATACCGGTGATCGCCGTCGGGTGATGGGCAAAATCATCAAATACTTTTACGCCGCCGGCTTCGCCCACCAGCGTCATGCGACGGCGGATACCGGCAAAACTTTCAAAGGACTGCTTAATCAGCGCCGGCTCAACCCCCAGACTGGCCACCGCAGCAGCAACCGCACAGGCATTGGCCACATTATGCACGCCGATCATATTCCACTCTGCCTCGATGACGACTTCACCATCATGATACAGCCTGAATGATGAACCATCGTCACTGCTCTCCTGCCACTGCCAGGCCGCATCCCTGTGTCCCAGCCGCGCAAATGTAGTCAGTCCCGACCAGCAGCCGAGCGCCAGCACGTCCGCAATATTGGCATCATCACCATTGGCCACCACCAGACCTTCGGCAGGCACGGTACGCATCAGATGGTGGAACTGTGTTTTGATCGCATCCAGATCAGGGAAAATATCGGCATGATCATATTCAAGATTATTCAGAATCAACGTGCGGGCATGATAGTGCAGGAACTTGCTGCGTTTATCGAAAAAGGCGGTGTCATACTCATCACCCTCCAGTATAAACGCATCACCCTCGCCGATTCTTGCGCCGCCGCCGAAATTCTCCGGCACGCCGCCAATCAGAAAACCGGGCGAGTGCCCCGCCACTTCCAGCACATGAGCCATCAGTGATGATGACGTGGTTTTGCCATGCGTACCGGCGACCACAATCGCATGGCGACCGGGCAGCACATGATTGCCGACAAACTCAGGTCCCGAGCAGTAAGCCAGGCCGCGATTCAGAATAGCTTCAACCTCCACATTGCCACGGCTCATGGCATTGCCGATCACACAGAGATCGGGCGCAGGATTCAGATTGTTTTCGGAAAACGGCGCAATAGCCACACCAAGTTCGGCCAGATAGTCGGACATGGGCGGATAGACACCGGCATCGGAGCCGCTGACCTGCCAGCCCTGTGCCTTGGCAAGCGCTGCAATGGCCGCCATGGCCGTACCGCATACGCCGAGAATATGGAGATGTTTGATTGTCATGAGTTCTCAATCATAGAGGCGAGTGGCGACAAATTAAATCAAAAAGAGCGGCAAGCCCCGGGCGCGACCGGATGCCCCCGTCAGAGCTGCAGCGGACAAAAGACATTTCAATAAAGTTTGGCCATGATACGGCCATGAACCTGCATGTATTGCCCCATATTACCGTTGAAACAGGCCCGAATCCGCTTGCCACTATTATCTGGCTGCACGGGCTCGGTGCCGACGGCCATGACTTCGACCCCATCGTCGGACAGCTCGGGCTGCCTGCCGATCTGGCGATTCGCTTTATTTTTCCGCATGCACCAAGCATGCCGGTCACGCTCAATGGGGGGTATATCATGCCCGCCTGGTACGACATCAGGCAGACTGATCTGGGCATTGAACATGACCGCAAAGGCATCACGGATTCAGCGCGCAGTATCCAGATGCTGATTGATCGGGAGATCATGCAGGGCGTCAAAGCCGATCGCATTATCCTTGCCGGTTTCTCGCAGGGTGCCGCCATGGCCCTGCATGTGGGCTTAAGACAGGAGAAGCCGCTGGCCGGTATTATGGCGCTCTCCGGCTACCTGCTGCTGCCGAACGACACCGACGGCTTTCTGGCAAGCGCCAAAACCGCCCCTGTATTCATGGCCCACGGCATTCACGATCCCGTTGTCAATTTTGATCTGGGCGACAGTTCGCGCAGAAAAATCGTCGCTGCCGGCTGTCAGGTGGAGTGGCACAGCTACCCGATGGAACATCAGGTCTGTGCGCAGGAGATCAAACAGATCGGCAAATGGATCACGACAACCCTGAACGCTTGACCCCGGAGAACAGAGCCCCGCCGCCCCGCCCCGGACTGAATAACTCACAACTTCGCGACCACCTGTTTCCAGCCATAACCGGTCAGTCCCATTTCAATCGGAAGCTCCTTATTGGTCCGTTTGACAACAACCCGCCATTCAAGACCCTTAGGTTCTCTGTGTTATAAACACGATGAGAATCGCACGCATGCCGTAATAGCTGAATCGCTCGGCTCCTTCGTTGCCGATAATAAAGCCGATGCCGGGCGGCAGAGTGCTCGTAGCCAGTGGTGCGATGCGGTATTTATTGCTCAATGCCATGGAGTGAGAGCCTGCCATTGTAAGCCAACATGGAAGCCCTTGCGATTACCCACCT
>MNWZ01000030.1:0-1354 GCA_001871925.1 Zetaproteobacteria bacterium CG1_02_53_45 | reverse complement strand
TAATCCCTAATATCCGCCGCCCTTACGAAGCGCACCATTTTCACAAGGTACTGGAGAGATGTCTGAGTGGTTGAAGGAGCACGCCTGGAAAGCGTGTGTACGTGAAAGCGTACCGAGGGTTCGAATCCCTCTCTCTCCGCCAGTTTATATTTAATGGATGGCAGCAAGCCATCTGTTAAAATAAATTCGAGATAAGGTCGATGAGAACCCTATGGGTTCGACAAATCGGCGCTACTGTCAATTTGGACGCGCAAAGCGCGCCTGAAAGGCGACGGGCAGGAGCCCTGGACGCCATCTCTCTCCGCCAGTAAGTCAAAGCCACCTATCCGGGTGGCTTTTCTTTATTAGACCCCCGCTTGTTTTGGTGATTTGCTGTGCCTCTGATTCTCTGAGATGAAATCCGGAGAAATTATCCTGTCCATGGCACCCTGCAGCAGATTTTTCATCGCAGAGGCATCCCCTCGAATCGTCTGCTTTTTTTTCGCCAACGATTTGCAGTGCGATAGTATCACCGTATCTATTACAAGCCTGCGCAATCAACGGGCACGCAATCTTTGTGTTATCATTTATTGACAAACAGCGAAAACAACTTCTGAATTTGCACTTAGTCCACAGGCCTGTTTCTTATACGCAATCCTTAACCGGACAACAATGACAAGGATGTGTAATTATCGCATTAGAATCTCCAATCAGTGAATGTTGTGTAGAGCTGTCGTTATTAATCGAACTACTGCATCCGTCTTGCGCACTCTCGGCATCATTTGCTGCTGTTGAGATAAACAGAACCACTTTCGATCGTGAGAGATTTCTGAAAATGGTCAAATGGCATCGTGTTACGCCGCAGGTATACCAGGCTCTTGTTAAGGTGAAGGATGAGCTGCCTGACAGTTTCTTTGGACAACTTGAATGGATGAACAGGCGCAGCCGGCTTGCGCATTTAACAATGTCAAGCTGGCTTGCAAAAACATCCCAATCGCTTAAAGCGCAGGGAATCGAATTTATTTCCCTTAAAGGAATCGGCCTTTCAAAGCAGCTTTATGGTGAGTCCGGTTATCGGCAGTCAGGGCAATCGCATTAAAATCATGAGCAGCCATTGGTTGCAAAAATGGTTATTTCGACAATAACAGATTAAATTTGGTTAAGACGGAGTGAGCCGTTTCTTAGTCGAAATTCGTCTTCATGAATATAACAATTACCCTTATAAAACAATGTTTTATACATTATTTTGTGGTAGCCTGATAACATGAAAACACTCACTATTCCAACCACATCCATCATCTCACATTTCTCATCTATTGAAGACCCACGCATTGAAAGACGGAAACGACACGAGCTCAAGGACATCTTTTTTATC
>MNWZ01000146.1 GCA_001871925.1 Zetaproteobacteria bacterium CG1_02_53_45 | reverse complement strand
GATAAAAAAGATGTCCTTGAGCTCGTGTCGTTTCCGTCTTTCAATGCGTGGGTCTTCAATAGATGAGAAATGTGAGATGATGGATGTGGTTGGAATAGTGAGTGTTTTCATGTTGTCAGGCTACCACAAAATGATGTATAAAGCATTGTTTTATAATGATAATTGTTATATTCGTGAAGACAAATTTCGACTAAGAAACACTCACTCCGTCTTAACCAAATTTAATCTGTTATTGTCGAAATAACCATTTTTGCAACCAATGGCTGCTCATGATTTTAATGCGATTGCCCTGGGCCTGGTGCCGGAACAGACAAGTGGATGTTGATTGATCGGGGGGGAGAAATGGCTGTGCCTGAAAATATATTGAAGGATGCCTTGTCTCTGGAAGCGGCAAGTCGGATTGAGCTCGTTGATGAGTTGCTGGCAAGTCTGGATCAGCCGGACAAGGTGCTTGATGCGTTCTGGGCTGAGGAGGCAGAGAGCCGGATCGATGCTTATGACCGGGGAGAAATAACATCGCTTTCCGTGCATGAGGTGATGGCGCGGTATAAGGCTAAGTGAACATCAGGTTTCTGAATTCAGCGCGCCATGAGCTGGATGAAGCCATTGCCTTTTATGAGTTGAACGCCCGGGGCTTGGGTATGATTTTCTTCGCGAAGCTGACCATGCGATAAACAGCATCGCAGCATTTCCAGAAGCATGGCATCCGTTGTCCAGGCGAACCCGCCGCTGCCGGTTGCGTCGTTTTCCTTATGGATTGATTTACCAGATTAGAAAGAGGGGTGAGTTGCTGATCGTTGCAGTAGCACATCTGCACAGGAAGCCCGGCTACTGGCAAAGTCGGGCGAATTAATATCAGCTTTGATCCTGCGGGGGACGCAATTGTGACTGGATCTCCTCTACGCGTTCACGCGTAAGCGGATAGAACCACATCGATAACACAGCCAGACTCAAAAAGCCGACCGGAATGGCCAGATAGGCTATACGCACCTTGAACAGTATCTCTTCGCCAAGCATGGTTTCCTGTCCGACTACGCCTGCCCAGGCCAGCAGGGCGCCGCTGCCCAGCGCCACGATGCCGATCGCGGTTTTATAGACCAGCGCGAATACCGCACTGTAAACACCTTCACGACGGTGCCCCGTATTCAGTTCATCCTCATCACAGATATCTGCCGCAAACGAGCCGTTGACCGCCCAGCAGGCACACAATCCCCAGGCCGCCACGACCACGGGGATAATCTGCAGCCAGGGATTTGCCGGCGTGAACAGCCACCAGCTTGATGCATAACCGACAATGGAGATGGAGAGGCCGGTGAACAGAATGGTCTTTTTATCCACCCGTTCACTCGCCCATGAAATCAGCGGCATAGCGAGAAACTGGCCGGTGACCTGTACGATAGTCATCACACCGCCGATCTCCGCTGCCAGCATTTTATCGCCCTGACAGACATGGTAGATGCCGATATAGGTCATAAACGGCAGCGCGAAGAACAGGCCCATGAACACCGAGAAGACCGAGCCCATGAGCATGCGGAAACTTCTGTTCTCGGCCGTGAGCTTGATGGCTTTGAATAGTGACAGGTGATGTTTCTTTTTCTCAATATCGGCAAAACGTTCGCGGCATAACAAGGCCGGAAGCATGGTGGATATCAAAACCAGCAGGCCGATGCCGATGCCGACAACGCGAACGCCCAGCACCTCATCACCTCCCAGCCAGGCGCCGGCCATTTGCGACCAGAGATAGAGATAACCGACCAGCAGGCTGGCGCAGAAGGAGGCAACCAGTCGGTAGATCTGCAGATTGGTGCGCTCGGCATAATCGTCCGTCAGCTCGATGCCGAGGCCGGAATAGGGGATGACAAATACGGAGAAGCTGAAATAGAAGAGCAGACAGAGCAACGCAAAGGCTACAAACATCCATAACGCCGACCAGGAGGTGATGCCGATCCTGTGCAACAGCGGAGAATCCAGCATATCGGCAGCCGGCAGAATGCGTAGCGATGTGGTGACTTCAGTCGCGCCTGTCGCGAGTCTATCCGGCGCAGTGACGGTCACGGTTTGCGCTGCCTGCCAGTTCTCCGGGCTGAAGCTCAGCTGCGCTGGCGAAACGCTCAAGCCAGGCGGAATACCGCCGTTTGCCACATGTTCAATGCTGAACGCCATCTCAGTTTCAGGCGCCTGGCGCAATGCCACGCTGAAGCTGCCGGAGGTTGCGTCAGGCCCGAGCCGGATATCCTTGTTGCTGACAACATACCACGACAGGCTGTCTTTTAATGCGGTGGTTGATGCAGGACTCTGTACCACCGTCTCCGATTGCACATGCACGGTGACCAGTTTGGGCAGCTGCGGCACCAGCGAGGGTAAAAACCAGACGGCAGAGAAAAACAGCGTCATCAGGATGGAGCCGACAAACATCCATGGACGGCGCCGTCCCCAGCGCGAACGGGTATTGTCGGTCAGGTTACCGATGATCGGATCAATGATGGCATCGGCAATGCGAGAGACCGCCATGGCCAGACCGATAGCCAGCGTACTGAAACCGAGGGCGACGTTAAAGATCGGAAATACCAGCGAGAGTATGGCGGCATTGGCGATATTCTCACCGAAACCGCCCACACCCCAGGCAAGCTTGGTCTTAACCGGCAGCTTTCCGCTCACAGGCGCTGCTTCAGCCTGTTGTTCGGTCAAAACTCAGTTTCCGGCCCTGAGATGGTCGATCACCGCCTGCGCGGTGGTAAAACAGAGCCCGGTCACCGTATCGGCGCATCCGTAATAGATGGCAATGCGGCCGCTCGGCGCATCCGTCAGCGCCGCACACGGGAAGGTGACATTGGGCACATCGCCCACACATTCATACTGCTCCCACGGCGCAATCAAGAAGTTCTTCGAGCGATGGATCACTTTCCACGGCTCATCGAGATCGAGCAGGGCGGCGCCAAAGCTGTAAACAAAGCCGTTACAGGAGGTCAGCACGCCGTGATAGATCATCAGCCACCCTTGGCTGGTTTCAATCGGGATCGGCCCGGCGCCGATTTTGGTGGATTGCCAGCCATCAGTTGTGCCCATGACATGGCGGTGGCAGCCCCAGTGAATCATATCCGGACTCTGGCTGAGAAAGATGTCGCCGAACGGTGTATGGCCGTTATCGCTGGGGCGCGACAACATCACATATTTACCGTTGATTTTGCGCGGAAACAGTACGCCGTTGCGGTTGAAGATCAGAAATGCGTTTTCCAGCTGGTGGAACGTCTTGAAATCCTTCGTCCAGGCCACACCGATGGTCGGACCGTGGTAACCGTTACACCAGGTGACGTAATAGCGATCCTCGATCCAGACCACGCGCGGGTCATAACCGTATTCCCAGCGTGTGACTTCCGGATCCGCGTTGATGAAGCGGATGCGCTCGGGATTGATCCGCCAGTTGATACCGTCATCACTGAAACCGGCATGGATCTGCATTTCGCGCGCAGTGGAGTCGCAGCGGAAGACGCCGGCGAACTTGCCGTTAAACGGCACGGCCGCGCTGTTAAAGGTACTGTTGGCACCGAAAAATGGATTGCGCGGAATGATCGGGTTCCGGTCATAGCGCCAGACCACATCTGTTGAGCCCTGCGGCTTCTCCTGCCAGGGCAGGTTGGCCAAGGCTTCTCCGATGACTTTCACTTTGCTCATTTGTCTCCCCCTCATGACCGGCTATATATGCGAATCGAGTCTAGCTTGCGTAAGCGAGGTTGAGAACAGTGCAAAATATCTCTGCAGATCGCCCCTGATTTCAGCCTGTGCAGATGGTTTGGCGGCAGTGTGAAGCCAAAAGAAAACAACTGGGTTATGCTTCGCCCATGACTACCGCACTTGCCAGTGAAACAGCTGTTTCCATTTCGAAACATGAATTTGATACCATGCTCTCGTTTGCCAGAGCTGTGTTCAAACTGAAAGATAACCCGGCCTATCTGCAGCTTATCTCTGCACAGTTGCCTGAAACGGCCCGCATTAAAACAGCATGGCCGAGCCTGTTGATGGGGTACGATTTTCATTTGACCGCAGACGGTCCTAAACTCATAGAAATCAATAATAACGCCGGTGGCCTGTATATCGGAGAGGGACGCTGGCTGCCTCAGTCTGACATGCCGGAGTTTGTCGGGACACTGGAGCAGCGCCTGATTGAAATGTTTCATGCCGATTGGACGACTGTTGCTATTATGGATGAAGATGTGACGGCTCAATACATGTATCAGGAAATGCAGGCTTATGCACAACTGCTTGAGAATGCGGGGCGCAGGGTGGTGCTGGTCAGTCCGGAAGATCTGCAACTGGAGGATGGCGGACTGTTTTTTGCCGGTCAAAAGATCGATGCAATCTACAACAGGCACACCGACTTTTATCTGGAAAGCGAAGCTGTTGCCCATATCCGGCAGGCTTATGAGAGAGGGCAGGTGGTGCTTAATCCCTACCCGCGCAGTTATGCCCTGATCGGGGATAAATCACGTATGGTGGACTGGTGGAGGGAGGGCTTGCTGGAGCAGTGTCTGACACCTGAACTGGTTGAGCGGATTCGCGCCGTGACGCCGCAAACGTTGCAGCTGTCTGAAATGGATATGGAGCAGGCATGGACAGAGCGCAAACAGTGGGTGTTTAAACCTGCTGCACGCCACGGCGGCAAGGGCGTGGTGATCGGCAAGGGGATCAGTCGCACGCGTTTTGATTCGCTGGAAAGGGAGGAGACCATCGCACAACAACTGGTTCCGGCCTCCGAAGTTGAGGTGAACGGCCAAACGCTGAAACTCGACATACGCCTGTTTATGCATGGCGAGAAGCTGATTGCACTGGCCGGCCGTGTCTGGAAAGGGCAGGTAACCAACTTCCGGGAGCCCGGCAGCGGCTGGGTGGTTCTGGATATTGCAGGCTGAAGTGAGTGTCGCAATTGTTGTTCCCGTCCTCAATGAGCAGCGGGAACTGCCGGAATTTATCCGGCGTTTGTCGGCCCTTAAAGCCGATGAATTGATTCTTGTTGATGGCGGATCGACTGACGGCAGCCGGGCACTGCTGGCTGAATCGGGGTTGCGCTGGATAGCTTCGGACGCGGGAAGAGCCATACAGATGAATGCAGGATCGATCCATTGCAATAGTAATATTCTTCTTTTTATTCATGTGGATACAGTGATTGATTCAAGCCATGTGTCAGCTGTTCGCAAGGCCATGGCTGATGCTGGATGCGTGGGCGGTCGCTTTGATGTGAGACTTGCCGGCAGACATCCCGCCCTCTCTGTTATCGGCTGGTTTATGAATATGCGTTCACGACTGACCCGAATCAGTACGGGAGATCAGTGTATCTTTGTTCGCCGCTCCCTGTTTGAAACGCTGGGCGGATTTCCCGAGTTGCCGCTGATGGAAGATATTGCCTTTTCAGCCCTGCTGCGCAGGGCAGGGCGCATCAGTTGTTTGAAACAGAGGGCGATCACCAGCGGTCGCCGCTGGGAGTTGCACGGGGTGATCAAAACAGTATTGCTGATGTGGAAAATACGCCTGTTGTACTGGCTGGGGACTCCTGCAGATGAACTGGTCCTGATGTACCGGCATGTCCGCTGATGAAGGTGGCTGATGTGCGGGTCATCATTATGTGCAAAGCGCCGGTGGCGGGACAGGTTAAAACCCGCCTGATGCGCCGGTTTTCAGCCGCCAGAGCCGCGGAGTTACATTCAGCCATGGCTACAACGGTGATCGAAAGGGCAATACGGTTGTTTGAGGATGTGGAGATTGCCGCCGATGATCCGGGGCATGCTTTTTTTGCAGCGTTCGGTTTGCCGGTGAAACTTCAGGGTGAGGGTGATCTGGGTATGCGCATGCAGAGGCAGCTCAATCAGGCTTTTGCTGACGGGGTGGATGCAGTGCTGTTGCTTGGCACGGATTCTCCGCATATGCCGGAGACGCGACTGCTGGAGGCCGCCGGTTTATTGCATGAATGTAATGTCGTGCTGGGGCCGGTTGAGGATGGCGGGTACGATTTTGTCGCCTTGTCTGCCGCTCACCGGATTTTTGAAGCGGTGCAGTGGTCAACGCCGCAGGTGTTGCAGCAGACCTTGGTCAATATCGATGCTTTAAAACTCTCATGCAGATTGCTTGATACCGGTTTCGATGTGGATCATCCGGCCGATGTCGATCGGGCGATAAGGGCAGGCTGGGAACACATCAGTAAACTGAACAAGTCAGGGAATGCAGGGCTGTAAAACCTTTTCAGTCCGCCTTTTTGCTGTGATTATACCATGATAGCCCCGCTAATGATCAATGACACATAAGAAATGTCACCTTGCTCCTTTTCCCGATAGCCTCATCACGCTAGGGTTGGCGGCACTGACGGGTGAGTCCCCAACTTGCCCGTTTTCTGTGTCTGGAACCGGATCATCCGTTCAAGGAGTGAGAAAAGCGCATGCCACGTCGTAGTGATATTCAATCCATCATGATTTTAGGAGCAGGACCCATTGTTATTGGTCAGGCCTGCGAGTTTGATTACTCTGGAGTTCAGGCCTGTAAGGCACTGAAAGAAGAGGGGTTCCGGGTGATTCTGGTCAACTCCAACCCGGCCACCATTATGACCGATCCGGAGTTCGCCGATGCGACCTATATCGAACCGGTCACCTGGGAAGTTGTTGCCAAGATTATCGAGAAAGAGCGGCCTGACGCGATCCTCCCGACCATGGGCGGACAGACTGCGCTTAACTGCGCACTGTCGCTGAATAAACATGGCATTCTGGAAAAATTCAATGTGCAGCTGATCGGCGCACAGCCTGATGCGATTGATAAAGCAGAAGACCGCGAACGCTTCAAACATGCCATGGATCATATCGGTCTGGAAATGGCGCGCGGTGGTTTTGCCCACACCATGCAGGATGCGCGGAATCTGGCTGTAGAGATCGGTTATCCGATCATTATCCGTCCATCCTTCACCCTCGGCGGTTCCGGCGGCGGTATCGCTTACAATCCGGAAGAGTTTGAGCAGATCGCGGCCTCCGGCCTGGATGCATCACCGACCGATGAGATTCTGATAGAAGAGTCGATTATCGGCTGGAAAGAGTACGAGATGGAAGTGATGCGCGATCATGCGGATAACTGTGTCATCATCTGCTCGATTGAAAATTTTGATGCCATGGGCGTACACACAGGTGATTCGATCACCGTGGCACCGGCACAGACGCTGACGGATAAAGAGTATCAGCGCATGCGTGATGCCTCTATTGCCATCCTGCGCGAGATCGGCGTGGAAACAGGCGGCTCGAATGTACAGTTCGCCGTCAATCCGGCTGACGGTCGCCTGATTGTGATCGAGATGAATCCGCGCGTGTCGCGCTCCTCGGCCCTGGCCTCAAAAGCTACCGGTTTCCCGATTGCCAAAATTGCGGCCAAGCTGGCCGTGGGTTACACACTGGATGAGATCCGTAACGATATTACCGGCGAAACATGGGCGGCCTTTGAGCCGACAATCGATTATGTGGTGACCAAGTTGCCGCGCTTTGCCTTTGAGAAATTCCCGGGCGCGGATGCGCGCCTGACCACGCAGATGAAATCCGTGGGTGAGGTGATGGCTATCGGCCGCTCATTCAACGAAAGTCTCGGCAAAGCTATGCGCGGACTGGAAACCGGTTCCTGCGGTTTTGACAAGTCTATTCCGGATGATGTCGATGAAGAGCGCTTCCTGCAGGAAATGCTGGCTGTGCCGGGCGCTGAGCGTCTGTGGTGGGTCGGCGAGGCATTGCGTGCAGGCTGGTCTGAAGCGCGTGTTTGTGAAACGACCCGCATTGACCCGTGGTTTATCCGTGAAATCACCATCGTGATTCTGCTCGAAGCCACCCTGTGTGCGCGTGATGTGGCATCACTGACCAGAGCAGAGTGGCTCGAAGCCAAACGTGAAGGTCTATCCGATCTTCGCCTGGCGCAACTGCTGGTCACGGATGAGATGAGTGTGCGCAAGGCGCGCAAGGCTGCCGGTGTGAATCCTGTATTCAAACGCGTGGATACCTGCGCTGCAGAATTTGAAGCACACACACCTTACCTCTATTCCACCTATGAAGATGAGTGTGAAGCGCGTCCGACCAATGCGAAGAAAATCATGGTGCTTGGCGGCGGCCCTAACCGTATCGGTCAGGGTATCGAGTTTGATTACTGCTGTGTGCATGCCGCGTTCGCTCTCTCTGATGACGGTTATGAGACCATTATGGTCAACTGTAACCCGGAAACCGTCTCCACGGATTACGACACCTCGGATCGACTCTATTTTGAGCCGCTGACCTTTGAAGATGTGATGGCCATCGTTGAGACTGAAAGGCCGTATGGTGTGATTGTACAGTTCGGCGGCCAGACACCGTTGAAGCTGGCCGAATCGCTGGAAGCTGCCGGTGTTCCGATTATCGGCACCAGCCCCGACATGATTGATCTGGCGGAAGACCGTGAGCGCTTCCAGAAGCTGCTGCACGAACTGAAGCTGAAGCAGCCGGAAAACGGCACGGCACGTTCCACAGAAGAAGCTGTCCTGGTTGCCAACGAGATCGGCTATCCGGTTGTGGTGCGTCCGTCCTATGTGCTCGGTGGTCGTGCGATGCAGATCGTGCACAATGAGAAGGGACTGCTGCGCTACATGAAAGAAGCTGTACAGGCCTCACCGGATCATCCGGTACTGCTGGATCGTTTCCTTAATCAGGCCATTGAGCTGGATGTCGATGCACTGGCCGATGGCAAGCGCGTTGTGATCGGCGGCATCATGGAACATATTGAAGAGGCCGGTGTGCATTCAGGTGATTCGGCCTGCTGTATGCCTCCGCACTCGATCTCTGATGACATTATTGCTGAAGTGACCCGCCAGACGGAAGCACTTGGTCTGGCCCTGAATGTGAAAGGACTGCTGAATATCCAGTTCGCTATCCAGGGTGAAACGATTTACGTGCTCGAAGTGAATCCGCGCGCCTCACGCACGGTGCCGTTTGTTTCCAAGGCTACAGGTAAACCACTGGCCAAGATTGCCGCGCGCATCATGGCCGGACAGTCACTTGATGAGCAGGCCATATACGAGATTCCACAGCCGAAAACCTTCCGCGCAGTGAAAGAAGCGGTGTTCCCGTTTGTGAAGTTCCGCGGTGTTGATCCGTTGCTCAGTCCTGAAATGAAATCTACGGGTGAAGTAATGGGTATCGCCGCCTGCTTTACCGCAGCGTTCTCCAAAGCGCAGCTCGGTGCCGGTGTACGCCTGCCGGAATCAGGCCGTGTATTTATCTCGGTCAGGGAAGCAGACAAGGCCATTGCTGTTGAGACCGGACGTGTATTGAAGGATGCCGGATTTACACTGCTGGCGACCAGTGGCACGTTTAAGGCGCTGGCGGATGCAGGCATAGCGGCTGAAAAGGTTGCCAAAGTGACTGACGGTGTGCGTCCGCATATTGTCGATCGCCTGCTTAACGATGAAGTGAAGCTGATTATCAACACCACAGAAGGTGAACAGACCATCAGTGACTCCAAATCAATTCGTCAGGCAGCTCTGGAGCGCGGTATCGCCTACTTCACTACCATGGCCGGCGGTCTTGCGGCAGCTCAGGCCATCGCCGGGCATTCCGATGTCACGGCTGTGAAAAGTATTCAGGAATATCATCAACAGTAAGCTCTAAAATATTAGAAAGGAAGGATAATTGATGTCTGATATCTTGCCCGTTTTGACTGTTTTAAACCAAGGAGTAAAGATGGAACGTGTTCCAATGACAAGGCAGGGCGCAGAGGAATTGCGCAAAATGCTTGCTTATCTGAAAGGTGAAAAACGGCATCAGATCGTTGCCACGATCGAAGAGGCGCGTGCGCATGGCGACCTTTCAGAGAATGCCGAATACCATTCAGCCAAGGAAGAGCAGGGCATGAATGAGGCGCGTGTGGCTGATATAGAAGACAGGCTTGCGCGTGCGCATGTGATTGATCCATCCGCGATTAGTGCGGAAAAAATTGTCTTCGGCGCAACTGTTGAACTGATTGATATGAATGAGGGAACCGAGACGACCTATCAGATTGTCGGTGTTGATGAAGCCAGCATCGAACATGGCAAGGTTTCGATCACTTCTCCGATTGCCCGTGCCCTGATCGGCAAGGAAGAGGGTGATGTGGCAGTGGTTCAGGCACCCGGTGGTGAACGTGAGTTTGAAATTCAATCGATTAAGTATGTTTAATGCGACTGCGGGAGTTGTGATTACATGAAGGTGGATTGTGTTCGCGCAGGTGCCGTGCGTTTGGCCTTGGCGCTGATGTTGGGGCTGCTGGTGGTGTCGGGCTATGTCGTCGTACCCGTACTGTTTGCCAAGGCGGGCAGTTTGGCACTGGCCGGTTCGCTGGCCGGCTCCATTTTTCATATGGCAAACCTGGGACTGATATTTCTGGCTGCTGCCGTGATGGTATTCTGGTTGAGAATGCAGAAAAGTGGTGCCGAAATCGGCCGTTTACGCTGGATTTTACTGCTTCTGCTTGCACTGTTCGTTGTCGCAAACGAGTTTGCAGTTTCTCCGATTCTGGCTGACCTGAAAGCGCAACTCGGCCCGATGGATCAGGTGGCAGACGATAATCCGCAACGCAAGCTGTTTGCTATGTGGCATGGCGTCAGCGCTGTTATTCACCTGCTCTCAGCCATTGCTGCTGCGACACTGGTGGCACTGGGCGCAAAAGCTCCCTCCAACAAGGATTCATGTACGTCATAAAAGCGTGGCTGGACAAGCGCATGGCAGACACCGAACTGGTGATGCTGCTGGGCTCGCTGCTGGTTATTTTTATACTGCTGTTGCTGTTGGGGCCTATTCTGGCCCCGGTACTGCTGGCCATCGCGCTGGCTTATGTGTTCGATGGTATTATCAATCTGCTGGGACGCTGCAAGTGTCCGCGCATGCTGGCCATTGCCGTGACCGGCGGTGGTGCAATGCTGGTGCTGCTGGTGACGTTGCTGGCGATTTTACCTCTGCTGACTGTACAGATCGGACGCCTGGTTTCGCGGGCGCCGCAATATGTGCAGTCGACCCGGGATATGCTGCAGCAACTGCAGGTCAACTATGCCGAATGGATTAATCCGGTTTATGTTCAGAAAATTACGGCATCGCTTGCAGCGCAGCTGCAGGAGTGGGGGGGGGCACTGCTCTCATTCTCGATCGCATCGATTCCAGGCATAATTACGCTGCTGGTTTATGCGGTACTGGTGCCGGTGATGGTCTTCTTTTTCCTCAAGGATAAAGAGAAAATTATCATCTGGGGGCAGCAGTTTTTACCCACAGAGCACTCCCTGTTGCAACGTGTATGGCTGGAACTGGATGTCCAGATCGGTAATTATATTCGCGGCAAATTCTGGGAAGCCTTTATTGTCGGCATCACCATGTGGCTGGTTTTCTGGTGGATGGACCATGAGTACGCGTTGCTGTTGGGTGTACTGACCGGCATCTCGGTGTGGATTCCCTTTGTCGGTGCGGCTGTGGTGACCATTCCGGTCATTCTGCTCTCATTTTTCCAGTGGGGCTGGACAGAAACTATGGCATATAGCGTACTGGCCTACGGCATTGTGCAGGCGGTAGACGCGAATGTGATTGTGCCCTGGCTTTTTTCTGAAATTGTAAATCTGCATCCGGTGGCCATTATCGTCGCCATTCTGATGTTTGGCGCGCTTTGGGGTATCATCGGGGTGATTATTGCCATTCCGATGGCGGCACTGGTAAAAAGCGTGGTATCTATTGTGCTTGAACGGCGTCAGGGGTCAGTAAGCAATTGACAGCAGCAGGGTGCCTTTTAGGGTGCAGCGGCTTTAGATATTGCTTTTGATCGCATGGTTGAGCCGATGTTCATCGATGTTTGCGGGGAAAATTGAATGACTGATAAAATTGCAGAGAAGAGTCCGGTGAAGGATGAGCAACCATCTGCTTTTGAAGCTGAAATGGAAGAGCTCAAACGCGAGATGCGTTCTGCCCAGTGGGCTGAATGGGTGCAGAAAAACCAGAAGAGCATGATGATCGCTGTCGCTTTTCTGCTTGTCGCGCTGATGGCCGGCGGTATCTGGATAGAAAACCGTAAAGCGCAGGCAGAATCGGCTGCGAATCTTTACCAGCAGGCGGTTATGGCTGCAGATGCCACACAGAAGCAGGCAATGATGGAAGCTGTGATCAAGGATTTCGGGGCAGGCTCTTATGGCGCACTGGCCCTGATGCAGCTGGCTAATCTGGACAGAGCCAGCCGTGAGGCCCATTTAAATGCGTTGATTGCGCATCCTGCAGCTATGGCTGAGTGGGTGTGGGAAGCAAAGCTTGATCTGGCTGCACTGAAAATTCAGCAGGGCGACAAGGCCGCTGCGATGCAGCAGCTGGAAGGTCAGTTTGGCAACCAGTACCAGCAGCAGCGCCATTATCTGATGGCAGAGGCCTCTGCAGATGAAGCTGAAAAGGCAAAACATTTGCAACAGTCTCTGGATGCACCGTCGGTAGATAATAATCTGAAACAGAAAATCGAATCGCTGCTGGCCAAGAAAGTATCCTGATGGCAATCCATAAACATTGGAAACAGACTGCTGCAATCGCTTTGTGCTCACTTTCACTCAGCGGCTGTTCAACCATGTCCTCATGGTTCGGGGATGATGAGCACCCTGTAAAACGTGAAGCTGCTGTAGTCGCACCGGTATTCGTCGAAACGAACGTTGGCGGCATGGATACAGTGTGGCGGGTTGATCTGGATCAAAGGCTGGCGGCATCAGTGCCGGGGTTCAGTCTGCCGCTGGCTTACCAGACAGGCAGCGGCGAGAAAATTATTGCCGGTGCGCAGGACCAGCGAGTTAGAATTTATAGCGCTGACGGCTCCGAACTCAAACGTATTGCCCTGGCAGCTGCCTGTGAATCAGGCGCATTGCAGCTGGCCAACGGTCTGGTTGTTGTCGGTGATGTTGAAGGCGGTTTGTACGGACTGGATATCGACAAGGGTGAAGTGAGCTGGAAGGTTGAACTCGCCTCCTCTTTCACCGGTACGCCGGTAGCCATTGACGAAGACTTCGTGATTCAGACAGTGAATAATCAGGTCTACCGCTTTACGGCCAGTGGAGAAAAGCTGTGGAGCTTCTCCGGTTCGCAGGGTGGTCTGGGTATGCATTTGAACCCGTCCCCGGTGGTGCATCAGAACCGTGTCTATGCTGCGATGAATAACGGTGAGATTGTTGCACTCAAAGCAGACCATGGTAGTTTTTTATGGGCCCGTCAGCTGCTGCTTAATAACACGGCCGCAGTGCTAAGCGAGTTGAAAGTGCCTGTTGCATCACCGACAGTAGTCACCGCTGAGAACTCCGGTCGTGATGAAGATGCACTGGTTGTGCCAGTTTTTCAGGGCGACATCACCTTTTTATCACTGCAGGACGGCAGCACTTTAAACAGCCGTACCATATCGACAAAATCTTCCGCCCTGTTAAAAGACAAACGTTTATATATTGCTGATGCAAGCGGTGCAGTCAGTGCGCTTGATGCATCCAATGGTCAAACCCTGTGGAAGCAGCAGGTCACTGCCAGTGAACTGAGCGGCCCGGCCCTGTGGCAGGGTGACCTCTGGGTTGCCAATGAACATGGCAAAGTGTTCCGTATCAGTGAAGAGGGCAAAATTAAAGCCACGGCGGAACTGAACGGTCGCTTTGATCGGGAACCTGTGGCGACAAAAAACGGTGTGCTGGTTCGTAACAACCTCGGCATTCTGTATCTGTTACGTTAAATTGAATATCGGCTGGTGATACTGTGACTACAACTGTTCGCGAGATTGCAATCGGGAGGCTTCCCGTGATTGCTATTGTCGGCCGTCCCAATGTGGGCAAATCCACACTGTTCAACCGTATTGTCGGTCAACGTACGGCCATTGTGGGCGATCGCCCGGGTGTCACCGTAGACAGGCTGGAAACCGAGTGTTTGATTGGTGAACAGCAGGTTGTGCTGGTCGATACCGGCGGTATCGGTGAAGGCACCCATGACGCCATGCAGCCGGCGATTGATGCGCAGGTGGAAGCGGCTCTGGCCATTGCCGACATCGTGCTGTTCGTTGGCGATGCCCAGGCCGGTTGTACGCCGGTCGATGCGGCCATCGCCGACAAGTTGCGCCGCCATCATATTCCCGTGTTCATGATTGTGAACAAAGCTGAGAAACCCAATTCAGAAATGGATTTCTTTGCCCTTGGCATGGGCGACCCCATCGCGGTTTCCGCTTCCCACGGTAACGGTGTAAAAGAGTTTGTCGCCAAACTGGCAGATAGCCTTCCACAAGCCAGGGACAGTGAAGAACACGCTAAACCGATTGCCAGTATTGCCGTAATCGGACGCCCCAATGTGGGTAAATCCACCCTGATCAATGCCTGGCTCGGACGTGAGCGTATGGTGGTCAGTGATATTGCCGGCACAACCCGTGATGCCATTGACAGTGAACTGGTCTACGGCGACGGTTTTATTCGCCTTGTCGATACAGCCGGCCAGCGTAAACATGGCCGCATTGCCGATGTCATCGAATTTGTTGCCCGCGTCAAAGCCGTGCAGGCATTCAAGCTGGCAGATACGGCTGTGATGGTGCTCGATGGTTCTGAAGGCGTGGTTGAGCAGGATATGCGCTTGATGCAGTTGGCCTTTGACGAAGGCTGTGCGCTGATAGTTGCGGTGAACAAACTGGATCTGCTCAGTGAAGAAGAGTGGAAACATTATGTGGAGCGACTTGATTTCCGTATGCGTGGATTTCCGGAGATTCCGGTTTTCCGCATCACTGCCAGAACAGGCAAGGGCGTGAAACAGTTGTTGGGTAAGGCTATCTATGCCGCCAAGCAGAACCGTTTTGAAATCGGAACCGGCGAGTTGAACCGCTGGCTCGGTGCCGCTCAGGAAGCAATGCATCCGCCCAGTGACAACGGCTCTGTAGTCAAAATGAAATATGCCTCCCAGATTGCAACATCTCCGATCAGCATCAAGATATTCTGTAATCGCCCGCAGGGATTGAAATCCAGTTATCGCAAGTATCTTGAGCAGTCATTCCGTAAAACATTTAACCTGATCGGTGTACCGATTCGCTTCAGTTTTTCAGGCAGCAGCAACCCCTATGCGCCGGAGAAAAAACACTAAGCCATGCGAAGTTTTGAGGAGACACGTACCATTGCCTGCGCTGCATCGACGATGTTCGATGTCGTCATGGATATTGATGCTTACCCCTCCTTTTTGCCCTGGGTGGCTGGATCATCGGTACTGACCCGACAGGACGGCGAACTGACTGCGGAGCTGGTTGCTGATCTGGCCGGCTCTCGGCACAGCTTTAAAACGGTTGATCGCTTTATCACCAACAAGCTGGTGGAGATCCGGCTGCTGGAAGGGCCGTTCCGCTTTCTCGAAAGTGTCTGGACATTTGAGCCCCTGGAAGAGGAGCGCTGTCGTGTCCATTTCTCCATCGAATTTGAATTCCGCAGTATGATGGTTGATCTGGTGGCCAGCCCGATTTTTGCCACGGCATGCAAATCGATGGTGCAGGCGTTTGAAAAGCGGGCGCTGGAGCTGAAGGGGTCCTGATGCACGTTTCCGTGATTTATGCGCTTGCTCAGGAGCAGTTTATTGAGCAGCTCGATGTTGCCGAAGGTACGACTGCAGAAGATGCCGTGCGCATGTCAGGTCTGCTTGAACAGCACCCGGAAATTGATCTGTCGGTCAATAAACTGGGAATTTATGCCAAGCTTGTAAAAAATGATCTGGTTCTGAGTGACGGTGATCGTGTGGAGATTTACCGGCCTCTGCCGCGCAAGCCACGCAATGCCCATGCCGTTGATGATAAAAAAGAGCGTATTCGGGCCAAAAAAGAGCGTGTTGCAGAGGATAACGGATAGATACTGCTTGCGCTTTACAGGTTTCATTTTACCATGACAGGGGTTTTCAGGAGGGGTTATGACAGTTACAGAAGTGATTGCTCAAATCAAAGCGGGAAAGAGCCTGGCCGGTGCCAACCTGCCTGGCCTGGATTTCTCAAACCAGGATTTGAGCGGTGCGGATTTCTCGGGAGCAAACCTCAACGGCTGTAACTTTTCCGGAGCTGATCTCTCCGGTGCTGACATACGCAACGCCAAGCTGGATGGTGCATCGCTGGTGAACTGTAAACAGATCGGTACACGCATTGATCTGCAGCGCGTGCTCTCGCGCATTCGCAGCGGCTGGACCATGGACGGGGTGGATATCTCAGATATGGATCTTTCCGGTCAGGATCTGCGCAATGCCAAAATCATCTATGCCAACATGTCCGGCTGTAACCTTGAAGGGGCTGACCTGCGCGGTGCGGTGCTCAATGAATCCGACCTTTCTTTTGCCAACCTGACCAACGTGGATTTCACCGGTGCATCACTCAAACGCGCCAATCTGACGCGTGCCATCCGTACCGGCGCCAAAATCTCCAAGTGGGCCATGAAAAAATGTTATATCACCGGAGCGACTGCTTACAAATAAGCCTGAGTGTTTATGTGGACAGGGGCGGCAGTAATCTGTCGCCCCTGTTTCTTTGGCTCATCGCGCATTAACGGGAAACATCAACTTATGCCAACTGTTCAGCGTTACTCAAGGATAAAAATCCAGCCACGAATTGCACACGAATGACAAGACTAATTCATTGCTTCATTTTCATCGCTATGCCAAACATCAGCCGTCAGGTGAAATAGCAAAGCCGGAGAGAGTACCCGGGGGCAATGATTTCACACATGTTCACTGATTATTATTCGTGATTGTCGTGTGTATTCGTCCCCCAGGGGACAAGGTTAAGAGGGTGCCCTGGGGCATACTCTTCACCTGATGGCTAGCTTATCTTTCACGTCACTATGCCTTTTCCCTTGTATGCCCAAAGGAGCATTTCCGGACATCCGCGAAGAACCTTTTTTTGTGCCGTTATGAAAGGCGGTCGCGGAAATCCTCGTAGTTGAATCGACGTACCAGTTCAAATGAGTTGTCCGTATGCCAGATGCCGATATCGGGGTGGCGCACACCATTGAACATGGTCGTTTTCACCATGGTATAGTGAATCATATCTTCAAACACCAGCCGGGTTCCGGCTTGCAGTGGTTCATCAAAGGCGTAATCACCGATCACATCACCGGCCAGACATGAAGTGCCGCCGAGACGATAGGTATAAGCTTTCTCCGAAGCTTCACCGGCACCGGTAATGGTCGGGCGATAGGGCATCTCCAGCACATCCGGCATATGCGCGGTAGCCGAGATATCGAGTATGGCGACGGGGAGCCCGTCAGTCGGCACAATATCCAGTACGGAAGTCACCAGCGTACCGGTACGCCAGGCAATGGCACCGCCCGGTTCGAAATAGACTTTAACGCCCCATCTGGTGCGGAAATCTTTAATGCGCTTGATCAACTTGTCGACATCATAATCGGCATGTGTCATCAGGTGGCCGCCACCGAAATTGACCCATTTTAGCCCTGGAATCCATGCCGCAAACTTTTCTTCGAATGCATCAATCAGGGTAATGGAAGAGTCGGCCAGGTTTTCACACAGGGCATGGGCATGCAGCCCCTGCACACCGGTCATGTCCACACCTGCCAGATGTTCCGGACGGATACCCAGACGCGAGCCTGAAAAGCAGGGGTTGTAGAGGTCGGTAGCAACTTCGGCAATGCCTGGGTTTACGCGCAGGCCGCATGAGGCTCCGGCTTTCAGAGCTGTGGCGCCGAACTTCTGCCACTGCGACACCGAATTGAACACAAGGTGATCGGCAAGGCCGAGAATTTCATCGAACTCATCTTCACGGTAAGCCGCCGAATAGATGTGGTTTTCACCGCCGAACTTTTCATGCGAAAGCTGCAACTCGTACAAAGAGCTGGCTGTGCAACCGGGCAGGTATTGCCTGACCAGCGGAAACACTGCCCACATGGAAAAACCTTTCAGCGCCAGAATGATGGTGCAGTCTGCCTCGTCCTGTACCCGGTTGAGCACCTTCAGGTTGGCGATCAGTTTCTCTTCCTCCAGCAGATAGCAGGGGGAGGGAACCTTGGAAATATCCGGACTCATGCGAATATCCTTTTTTGAACCGCAAATGGCGCGAAGGTACGCAAAGGTAATATGGTGAGATTCATTGGATTCTCGTCATTCGGCGTCTGAAAACAAAGAGAACGCTGTTTCGTTAAGCCGGAATGAACTAATGGAATACGGACAGTCATTTAATGATTTTCCTTTGCGTACCTTTGCGTCCTCTGCGGTGAAAACTCATTCCGGCAGGGCATCAACATCGATGTCGGTTTCGATATCGGTCCAGGGCAGTCCCTGTGCATTCAGGGCGGCCATAAACGGATCGGGATCAAACTCTTCCATATTGTGAACGCCGGCTTTCATCCAGTGGCCCTGAATCATCATCATCGCACCAATCATGGCCGGTACACCGGTGGTGTAGGAGACACCCTGTGCATTGGTCTCCTTGTAACACTCCTGATGATCGCAGATGTTGTAGATATAACGGGAAACAGGTTTGCCATCCTTGGTGCCTTTGACGATCACGCCGATATTGGTTTTGCCGACAGTACGCGGCCCCAGTGATGCAGGGTCGGGCAGCAGCGCTTTGAGGAACTGGATCGGCACAATTTCACGCCCTTCAAACATAATCGGTTCAATCGAATCCAGCCCGATATTGCGGAACACTTCCAGATGTTTGAGGTAGGCATCGCCAAACGTCATCCAGAAACGCATGCGTTTCACACCTTTGAGATTGATGGCCAGTGACTCCATCTCCTCATGGTAGAGCAGGTACATGTTTTTCGGTCCGACCTGTTCGAAATCGAACTGCTTTTTAAACTGCATCGGTGTGGTTTCGATCCATTCGCCGTTTTCGAAATAGCGGCCATTGCTGGTCACTTCGCGAATATTGATTTCCGGATTGAAGTTGGTGGCAAAGGCATAACCGTGGTCACCGCCGTTACAGTCGAGAATATCGACATAATCCATGGTGTCGAAATGGTGTTTCTGCATATAGGCGGAAAAGACATTGGTTACGCCCGGATCAAAGCCGGAACCGAGCAGCGCCATCAGGCCTGCCTTCTCAAAACGTTCGCGATAGGCCCACTGCCAGCTGTATTCGAATTTCGCTTCGTCCAGCGGCTCATAATTAGCGGTATCCAGATAGTGCACACCGGTCTCAAGACAGGCATCCATGATGGTCAGATCCTGATAGGGCAGCGCCACATTGATTATCATGAAGGGCTGAACCTGTTTAATCAGCGCAACCAGTTCGGGCACATTGTCGGCATCGACAGCCGCCGTCTGAATGGTGCGTCCCGTCTTTTCGGTGATTTCCGACGCAATCCGGTCGCACTTGGATCTGGTGCGGCTGGCCAGCCAGATGTCGGAGAAGGTGTCCGGATTCTGTGCGCATTTATGGGTTACAACACGTCCAACGCCGCCGGCGCCGATAATAAGTACTCTGCTCATGGAAGAGACCTCTGTCTGGATAGTTTGCCCGCTACAGGGCAGGGGGATCATAATGGCTCATGGTGGAGGATACCAGATTTCACACGTCTCTTGCCGCCACTGAATCATGATTTGCGCTCTTCACGCCTGCGCGACAAACAGTTAATCTGTTGCCATGTTTGATTTTACTGACAGAGATATAAAAGAACCCCACGATATCCGCATCATCGGCGTGCCTTTTGATGGCACGGTTTCATTCCGTCCCGGCGCCCGATTTGGCCCCTCTGCCATCCGTGATGCATCCGATGGTGTCGAGACCTATTCGCCGCTGCTGGATGCTGATATGGAGTCGGTCAGTTATGCCGATGTCGGTGATCTTGAATTGCCGATGGGCAGTGTCGATGTGGCGCTGGCCATTATTAAGGAGTCGGTTGAAGATGCGCTCAGAGAGGGGGCCATTCCGTTCCTGCTTGGCGGCGAACATCTGGTTTCACTTCCCGCCATAGAAGCGGTTTATGAAAAGTACCCGGACCTGGTGGTCGTTCAGCTCGATGCCCATGCTGATCAACGTGAAGATTACCTGGGTGTAAAACTCTCTCACGCCTGTGTGATGCGGCGCGTTTCAGAGTTCCTCGGGCAGGAGCATATCCGCCAGCTCGGCATCCGCTCCGGCACAAGAGATGAATACCGGCTGATGCGAGATTACGGTACGCTGACAACCTTCAAGGAACATGATCTGACTGAACTGCGGGCCTGGATCGGGGATCGTCCGCTCTATTTGACTGTGGATCTCGATGTTTTTGATCCTGCCTGTTTTCCGGGAACAGGTACGCCTGAACCGGGCGGTATCGACTGGTGGACCTTCCAGCGTTTTCTGGGGGCACTTAAAGGATGCGATATTGTCGGGCTCGATGCCGTGGAACTGGCGCCGCAACTCGATAGCAGTGGCTGCTCATCGGTACTGGCTGCCAAATGTGTGCGTGAAATGTTGATGCTGGTGTCGATGAGGTAATTGCTTGGCCGTTTTTAAATCGGACAGACCGGCATGCAATATGCGCATATTAGACTTTACTTATTTTAAGTGGGGGATTATAAAGCGTCATGGAAAGAAAAAGAGCGGACAATTTCGAACTGCAGAAAAAGGTGCATCGTGCCATCATGAAAATTGTGGCCGGCATGCTTCTGTTTACCATTTTGCCTGCAGTTTATGCCATCGGCGTGATGATCAACAACGGCAAGCCGTTGCCCATTGGCAAACAGGCGCCAGAATTCGGGCTGCTGAATCAGAACAGTGCCTACGTGAAAAACAGTAACTATACGGGTAACTGGTGCCTGATCTATTTCCATAATGCCAGCAGAGCTGAAGGCCTGAATCAGGCTAAACATATCAAGGCACATTACGAGGCCTTGCAGCAGATGAAGTTGCAACTGGTCGGTATCAGTTATGACTCTGTGCCTGTCCATCACGATCTGGCTGAACGGTTGCATCTGACGCATGACCTGCTGTCTGATCCTGAGGGCGATGTGATCAGTGAATATTCAGCCCATACGTCGATGGGTCACATGGCTAAAAATATTGCTTATCTTGTGAATGGTGCCGGCATTATCAAAAAAGTATATGCAGGACTGGAGATTGAATCCCAGTTACAGGCTGTTGAAAATGATATGCGCGATTTAGCCAGCCTTTGAGCAGTGTCACGTCGCTTTCTTGACCAACCCTTTGCACAACTCCGTAATAGCGAGTTGGGCAATCCTGGGATCAAACTGACTGCCTGAATGCAGTTCAAGTTGTTCCAGGCAGAATGAGATCGGTCGTGTCCTGCGGTAGGCTCGGTTCTGGGTCATGGCGTCAATCGCTTCGGCTACTGCAATCAGACGGGCCCCCAGAGGGATATCCTCTCCGCTCAGACCATCAGGATAACCGGATCCATCCCAGCGTTCGCCATGATGCAGAATCATTTCGCGTTCCGCTGCCAGTGATTTGATTGGCGCCAGAATTTTTGCCGCTGTCGCCGGCGTTGCAGTAATAATTTTTCGCTCGGCCGGTGTGAAGTTGCCCGGTTTCAGCAAGATAGTATCGGGAATGCCGATCATGCCGATATCATGCAGCAGTGCAGCCCTTTTGATTTGCCCGAGCAGTTCACTGTCCAGTTTCATCAGCTGGCCGAAACGAACCGCAATCTGGCTGACCCGAACGGAGTGGTCCTTTGTATAGACATCCCGGGATTCAAGAACTCCGATAAGGGCAATCAACGCATCGGGGGCATTGTCCACTCCAGTAATCACTTTGCTCATTCACAATGCTCCATGGCCAATAGGCTTACAGTTCATCAACATGCTTCTGCAAGCGCTAAATATTATATGAATAAAACCAATGCTTCATTAGAAAACTAACTTGCTGCAGTTTCCATCATTTACTAATGCATGCTGAAGAAATATGATCAAAGCTATGCGGATAGGCGTTCCTAAAGAGATAAAAAATCATGAACATCGTGTGGCACTGACACCTGCAGGAGCTGTGCTACTGATCAGTGCCGGGCATCAGGTTGTAGTGCAGTCCAAAGCCGGTGCAGATAGCGGCTTTTCTGATGCCGCATATGAACAGGCCGGTGCATTGGTCGTGCCTGATGCGCATCAGGCCTGGTCGCAGGATCTGGTTGTGAAGGTGAAAGAGCCTCAGCTTTCCGAGTATATTTTCCTGCGGCCGGAGTTGACGCTGTTTACCTACCTGCATCTGGCGGCATTCCCCGAGCTTGCAGGCGAACTGCTTGTTAAAAAGGTGTGTGCAATCGGTTATGAGACGGTTCAGACCGATGCCGGTGTGTTGCCACTGCTCAAGCCGATGTCGGAGGTGGCCGGCAGAGTGGCTGTACAGATGGGCGTATATTTCCTGCAGAAGGAGAATGGCAGCGCATTCCCCGGCAAGGGGTGTTTGCCTGCCGGAATCGGTGGCGCGCCGCCCATGCATGCAGTGATTGTTGGCGCGGGCAATGTCGGCATGAATGCGGCGGATGCGGCGGCAGGCCTTGGAGCACGGGTGACGTTGCTGGAAACCAATGAAAGCCGTATCCGGCAACTACAGCGTGAAACACATGAGAATATCACGGTCGTGCACTTCAGCCATGACGGCTTTTATGCGCTGCTGCCAACCTGTGACCTGCTTGTCGGGGCTACGCTGATTCCCGGCAAACATGCTGCTCAATTGCTCAACCGGAGTGATCTCAGGCTGATGCAGCCCGGCAGCGTATTCGTTGATGTGTCCATTGATCAGGGAGGTATCAGTGAAACCAGTCGTGCCACCAGCTATGATGATCCTGTTTATGTGGAGGAGGGGGTCATTCACTGCTGCCTGCCCAATCTGCCGGCAGCGGTACCGCAAACCAGCACATCTGCGCTGACAGAGGCAACCTTGCCATATATTCAGACAGTGGCGGCTCACGGCGTGGCCGGAGTATTGAGGGATTTCCCTGCACTGGCCCGGGGTATCAATACACTGGCGGGTGAAATTATAAACCCGGCAGTCGCATCAACGCTGGCTGGAAAAATCCAGGGAACCGCTGAAAAAACTACATCCTTGTAGTTTTTTCAGCACGCAAAGGCAGTGTGATTTTTCCTTTGCTCACACTAGATTGCAGGATAGCAATCTTTGCACGCGTTACACCCGAAGGCTGCCAGACATGGACGTGTGGCATGAAAATCAAGCACTTACAGCGCATGCTTTTGACTCGCGACATCGTGCCGTTCGCCTGAAGGCAGTGGAACCGTCCAATCCGGATTGGATGGATACGCTGAGTTTTTCAGAGTATCTCCAGTGACTAGATGGCCTCTTCTACATAAGAGGTGATTTCATTAAGCAGGCCGAGAAGTCCGCCCGGAACCTTGTGACAGAGCAGTGAAGTGTAGATGACCTCATCTTTCACCGTCGCCTGATGGGTAATCAGAATACGACCCCTGGTCAGGATAACACCGTTGCAGACCGGTTCGCCAAAACCGCCGCACAGCGACATGCATCGGGTTGTTTCCATCACCATCGGTGAATACAGCGCGAATTCCTCACCTTCCGGCGTCTCTCCAACCTGTGCAATGATATTGCCTTCGCCATCAATAATGATGACACATGTCAGTTCACGCTCAGTTCTCAGTTTTTCCAGTTTATTTTGAATAGAGATATGCGCTCCCCGGCTGAAAATCCATTCAGACCTGTGATATGAAGAAAGTAGTATCGCTACTGTGGACAAGAAGTTCAAGTATTAGGCGATTTAACTCATCTGCCTTCATGGAGTGATGGAGGTAATCCGGTACTTTTGCAGGGCTTGCGGTACATACCAGTGCTCACTGTTATAACCGATACCGGCTGGTGCCGGTTTAATGCCGTGGAAGCGTTTGTGCATCACCGGCAGCGAATAGGGAGCAAAAAGAAATACCATCGGTACATCCTTGTAGATCTCCTCCTGCATGATATCGTATTGCTGTTTGCGCACTTTGCGATCAAATGTTCTGCGCGCGGTGTCCAGAGCGACATCGACAGTTGCATTCTTGTAGGTCAGAAAATTAAACTGGCGCGGCCCAGTCTGGGATGAGTGCCAGATGGTGTACTGGTCAGGATCAGGTGACAGTGACCAGCCGAGTATGACCGCATCAAAATCACGTTTGTTAATGAAATTCTGAATAAAGGCCGACCACTCAACCAGCCTGATGTTGATGGTGATGCCGACTGATTTCAGTCGCTGCTGCATAATCGTGGCAGCATCAGAACGCTGTTTGTTACCGTTATTGGTTAAAACGGTGAAAGAGAGCGCTTTGCCATCCTTGTCGATCAGGCCGTCACCATCGGAGTCTGTCCAGCCGGCTTCAGCCAGCAGCGCACGTGCCTTTTGCGGATCAAACGGGCGCGGTTTCAGCTTGTCATTGACCCAGTAGGTGCCGGGTTTATAGGGCGAGGCAATGGTTTCACCGAGCCCCAGTTGAACACCGTCGAGGATCTCCTGACGATCTATGGCATAGGCAATGGCTTCACGCACTTTTTGATTATCAAAAGGTTTGCGCTGTAAATTGAAACCCAGATAGGTATACACAAAATCGAGATATTTATAGCGGTTATAGTTGTTCTTCAATGATGCCTTGGTATCAAACAGGCGTGTGTACTGCATGGGGCTTAAGCCGACTGAATCAAGGCGCCCGGCGGTGAGTTCGAGAAACTGGGTGGCATGATCGGGGATAATGCGTGTCAAGCGCTCCGTAATCCATACAGGACCGTCAAAATAGGTCTCGTTGGCCCGCATCAGAATCGATTGCTGGGGTTGCCACTGTGCCAGCCTGTAGGGGCCGATGGTGACCTGTGGTTGCCTGGACAATTTGGTGTCCATGATATTTTCACCCTTAAACACATGCTCAGGCAATATGGCCAGTGAGGACCAGGAGGAGAGGGCGGGCGAGAACGGTTCGTCATAATGGACGATAAAGGTCTGCGGGTCGGGAGTTTTTATATCCGTGACCAGCATATAGTCAGCCTTGTAGGCGCTCTGCGTTTTTTCATCCTGCATCAGTTTCACAGTAAAGGCGCAATCTGCTGAGGTGAACGGTTTACCATCACTCCAGCGCAGTTCCGGACGCAGCTGAAATGTAATGGTTTTATTGTCACTGGAGACCTGCCATGAGCGGGCCAGCTGGCCAACCAGATTCAGCTCCTTATCGTATTTCAGCAGTGAAAGGTAGAGCTGGCCGGCAATAGCATGGCTGGAGGCATCGCCGGCAATCATGGGGATCAGGTTGGTTGCATCCCCGATACTGGCTTCAATCAGCCGATCGCCACGGGCCGGTGTATCTGTATAGGACTGGGCCAGAAAATCCTCTGAACTTTCACTGTTCTGTCCCTGCTCGGAGCAGGCGACAATAGAACAGGCAAGGCACAGAAGAACAGTAAATTTGAAGAGATTCAGCTTGATTGTACCCGATGTGCGAGAACCCACAGTGTATCTCCTGCGCGAATCGTGCTGTTCAGTGAAAGACTGTTAACCTGAGCAATGGCTTTGGCTGTTGTGCCGAATCGGCTGGCAATGCCCCACAGGGAGTCACCGGCGCGCACCTTGTAGCGGATACGGTGGCTTGACGGCAACAGCGGATTCTCATCGGCGCTGGCTTTGGCCAGTTGATTGGCCGGTACTTTTAAACGCTGTCCGGCGCGCAGGTATTTACCAAGGTTGCGGTTGAGCTGATTTAACATCTCTACCGTTGTGCCATATTCTTTTGCAATGCTCCACAACGAGTCACCGGGTTTTACACTGGCCTGAACAAATTTGGGCCCGGCATGAGTGATGTTGCTGTGAACTTTACTGAAGCTTGCTTCGGGCACATGAATGGTCACCGGGTAGGTAAAATACTGCGCCTGATTAAGTGACGGGTTAAAACGGAATATATCATCTTCCTGCATACCACTGAGTGCTTCCAGCGCATGAATGTCTACTGGTGGCTCCAGTTTGATCGCCTGCGTTCTGATCGGCTCGGGCAATGAAAGCATGTTTTTATTGACCAGTGAAGCAAGTCCGATGATCTGCTGAACATAAGCCCGGGTGGTTACAGGGATCGGCATGTTCTCCAGGCCGTCTGCGATATCCCATTGCGATTGTTTTAGCCGGCGTGATAAGCCATTGGGGCCCATATTGTAGGCTGCAAGCGCCAGTGGCCAGTTATCATAGCGGTCATGCAGTTGTAGCAGATACTGGATGGCGGCTTTGCTTGAGCGGTTGATGTCGCGCCTGCCATTGACCTTTTTATTTGAATCAATGCCCAGACTACGGGCGGTTTTCGGCATCAGTTGCCAAAGGCCGAGCGCTCCGGCATGGGACAGGGCATAGGGATTATAGGTGGACTCTACGACCGGAATCATCTGCAGCGAAGCCGGTGCCCCCAGTTGCGATAATTTTTCATTCAGACGGTATCTGACGAATCGGGAGCGTTCCATGGTTGTGTCCCAGCTCCGGCTGAAGTGCTTGCGGGCTTGAGCTTCGGCCATCTGCAGATCTTCATCGCTTAAGCCTCTTAACAGCGGGTCTGTTGCTTGCACGGGTTGCAGTGTTCGGCTCTGTTTCAGTTTTGAGTGGAGCAGGTCTGTACCATGCTGTGCTGTCAGTGTGGTCTCATCTTGAGCTTCAGGCTTGTGAAAGGACTGCGCCGACAGGGAAGCAGAAAAAGCACAACAGCAAAACAGCAGGGCAGCTGTTTTGCCGGCCACAGTGGGCCGTGCTCTGATTGCAGGTGTAGACATGGCGATTACTGTGCGGGGCGGGAACTGTTAAAACAGGTCATCGTATTCCATTTCATCGTCGTATTCGTCTTCAGCTCCGGCTTCAACAAGAGCATTGCCGAGCAGGGTCAGAGCCAGCATTTTACTGCCTTCTTTCTCGCGTGCGTCGACCGGGATAACCATGACATCACCGAGATCCAGCAGCGCAGCGATTTCATCGACACTTCGGGCACCCGGCAGGTCCTGCTTGGTGGCACCTACGATGACCGGCAAATCAACATGTTCCGCGTAGTATGCGAACATCTTTTTCATCTCGGCCATCGAATCGTCACTGGTGCTGTCCACCAGAAAAATAGCGCCAATGGCTCCTTTGGAGAGAATATTCCACATGAAATTGAAACGGGACTGACCCGGTGTTCCAAACAGATGCAATTCCAGGTGCTCATCAATTTTGAGGATACCGAAATCCAGTCCGACAGTGGTCATCGCCTTGAGTTGTGAAACGGAGTCGGTGGCGGCCACATCGGTGGCGGCAATCTGGGAATCGCTCAGATTCTGTACCATAGTGGTTTTACCGGCATTTACCGGTCCGGTAATCACCAGTTTTACAATCTGTTTCTCTTCGCCCACCATTATAGTCCTCTGATTCTGTTGATAAGTCTGGTCAGGATGGAAACCTTGCCGCTTTTCTTCTTTTCATCGCGTTGCGTGTTTATCTGCTGCGTTCGTATGCTTTTCTGCTGTGCGCTGGAATTCAGTGGTGCAATCAGGCCCAGAATATAGGTGGCCATCATCACCCTCAGGCGGATCATCTCATCACGGGAGTTTTCAGACTGGGAGATGTAATTCTGCATACGCAGCACGCCGTTCTGCTGGTACATCATATGCATCTTCATATAAGCGGAGTTATCCTGAAATGCATATCGCTGCATGGGATAAAGTCTGACCACGAGGGGCGGTAAACGCATGACAAAGCTGAGCAGTGATGCGCGTGTTTCAGCATTAAATGTGTAACCGGCAAGGGCAGCCGATATGGCCTGCGGGGCAAATATCCTTTTGCTGCTCAGGGGATTGAAATCCGATGTGGTGATAACATTGACATTATCAGACTCGAAAATATCCCTGAGTTGCGTCGTCACTTCATCATAGGAGCCCTCAAAGCCGGCTCGCTCGTAATAAATACTGTTCGTTTCACTGCCCACTGTATAATCAACTCGCGCAGGTTTCTGGTTGATGATCATACGGCGTAGATATACAAGTGAATTCATTATGAATACCCTCTCAAAGCCCAATATGTTAGGAAATATACAGACTGGGCGGTTAGTCGCAAATGAAATCGCTCACAGTTGTCCATCATGCACACGCTGTGATGGACAAAAAGCGGATGCAATCAAGTCAGATTGAGCAGCCCGGGTCTCTGCCTCCGCCTTGCTGTTTGAATAGGAATGCGGGCTCCCTGTATGATGAACGGGGGAGCCCATGTTCGTTCCTGTTATTTTATCAGATAATCTGGCCGAGCTGATTCTGGGCCTGCCTTGCTTCCAGAAATACCAGTCCAAGGTTTGCGCCCTTGGATACTTTCACAATCAGTGAGGCCCGGTGTTCAATATCGAAGAGCAGGATGCCGGCGTTGGCACCGCGGATGTTTACCTCCTGGAAGTCGCCGACCTTCAGTGTGTCCGACACACGTTTGGAAAGGCTTGCCAGTGCAGCGCCCATGGCTGCAGCCGCATCGCCCTGGTCGCCGTCCAGCTTGTTGGCAATCATCATGCCGTCCGGGCTGATAACACCACTGCCCTGAATATCGGATGTAGCCATTTTCAACTCATCCAGTACAGCGTTGATTCTTTCCTGTTTTGTCGCCATTTTAACCTCCTTCTGTATTGATTATGCAGGTAGCTTGTAGATATCTTGCATGGCGTCAGCCCCCACATCGAGGCATTCAACCCAGTCGATAAACTGATTCACCATAGTTTTGCCGCAGAACATGGCACCGTGCTGGGGTGCGATGATTTCAATGTCCAGCTCGCGAACCATCTTCGCCCATGCCTTGCAGGCTGTGTTGCTGGCCATGTAACGCTTGTGGAATCCGGCCATATGGGCCGTGTGGGCTTCGAAGTCCTCAACAAAACGATAATCCACCAGAGCAGCACCGAGATCACCGGAGTACAGAATCTTTGATATTGGATCGTAGACATGGAAGTTGCCGGCAGAGTGCAGGAAGTGGGCCGGGATAATCATCAGTTCACAGCCTTCAAGGTCAAGGCGCATGCCCTGGTCGGGAATCTCTATCATGCGATCCATCACGCTGCCATCAACACCGAAGTGGGCGACAAATCGTTTCCAGATAGCGGAGAGGTAGGCATCCGCATCGGTAATCATCAGCCAGCCGTTTACCGAAGCGACGATGTCCGGATCCTGGTGCGAGAGAAAGAGATATCTCAGGGCTGATGGCGCAAGGAACTCCGGCATGGAGGACATGATTTTCGAATACACTTTATGGCCACCCGGATCGAGCAGCATGCCTTTACCTTTATGGATAATCAGATGCTGGTTTGCCGAGACCATTTCACCTTCAGTGAAATCTTCAAAGAAGATGCACCGGTGTTCATCATTTTCAAAAAGTATATCTGCCATAGTTTTATGTCCTCCTGACAATGTCTTGCTGCAGCGATTTATTCGGGACTTTTTTCTCTATCCGTATGCATCGCCAGAGCGATGCGATCACGCAAGGAAGCCAGCAGCTTTCTCATGCCTTTTGGAACAGTGGCCGTGTCCATGACCAGTACAAAAGGTTCCCCGTTAATTTCAATATCTTTGATGACCATCAGATGACTGTCTTCGAGCACAAGTGCGATACAGGTGATGCTGTTGTATTCACCTAAACGAACAGCATGCTCGCCAACGCGAATCAGTTCAGGGGCAATGGCAGCCATGCCTGCATGGGCTATTTTTCCCACATGGCTGACCGGCCAGCCGTTTTTATCGGCAAGCAGCAGTGAATGCAGCTTATGCAGTTGGCGCGTTTCCTCAAGAATCGCCTGCAAGCGCGTTTCCAATGTTAAACCCGATGCGTTGCTCAACTCATCCCCCTGTAACGGGCCTATTTAACCCTAATTGGCCTGAGGTTTCCAATGATAATTTTATTCAACGCCTGGAGAGGGTAGTGTCCTCAACGTTTGTAGGGCACATCGCATCACTTCATCATCATCAGCAGGGGAGGAACGTTGGAGATTTATATTGTTGGCAGCCTCTCTGATGAGATCAAGGCGACTGCAAAAATGGTGGAAAGACTGTTGCAGACAACGCCACAGGTTTTATCACATGGTGGTGCCTTTACGGGCAAGCCTGCTACGCAAATTTATACTGATGCATGCCATGTGCTGAAAATCAATGGCAATCGCAGCTTTTCCTCAGAGTCGGTCGCGTTGAGGTGGTGTGAGTTGCAGATTCAGAAAGAGAAGCAGTATCAGATCTATCATCCGGATCGTACATGGTTGGTTATTCAAACCGAACGTTGGCTGGTGGCCAATATCACGCCCAGACTGAAGCCACTGCACCTGTTTGATTTTAGAGCCTTTTCTGAAAAGGATCGACTGTGGGTGTTTAAAGAGGTGTTACGGGTTTACTGCGAGTTTACCCGGGGTTTTGGCAAGCGGCTGGATGAAGGGCTGTCCAATTTTGCCTGCCTGGACGGCAAACTCTGGTATGTCGATGATGACATCTACCCATGGGATAACTTTTCATCGCTCTCCGCCATGCTGGCAAACTGGTTAAGGAAATCAGATGCATTCTGTTTGCATGAGCCGTCGTGGCTGGAACTGGGGCGTTTTTTATGGCCGTTGCTCAGAAATTATTCATCGGGTGCAGACGATGTGTTGTATGAAGGACTTGCCGATCAACTGGTTGGTGCACATGAAGAGCTGAAACAGGTGTTTCTGGCTGAACTCAGGCCCGCTTACCGGACAACAATGGCTCAGTCCACATCGGGTGATTTTTCGTCAAGTGAACCCATTGGTTTGATCGCAGATGTACATGCCAACCTGCCGGCTTTTGAGGCAGTACTGGCAGAGTTTGAAAGGCGTGGCATTGCCCAGATTATGATGCTGGGTGATATTGTAGGTTATGGCCCGCATCCGAAAGCCTGTATCGCTCTGGCAGCGCAGCGCAAGGTGTTTTGCATCAGAGGTAACCATGACCATTATGTGGCGCATGACGGTGATGTCAGTGTTGCTTCAAGCAGTACTGCAAAGTGGACGCTGGACTGGACGCTGAATCAGCTTGATGGGCAGGAGAAACAGTGGCTGGGCGCTTTACCTGTACGTCATAAAGCAAATGGATGGATGGCGGTGCATGGCTCGCCCATCGATAAAACCTTTTTCAATGGTTATGTGTATAATATGACAGCTGAAAAAAACCTGAATCACCTGCTCTCCATAAACATGCCAATCTGCCTGCACGGGCACTCCCATATTCAGGGGGTTTACGCCATGCGCGGCAGATTGGTGTTGCCATTAATCTGTCAGGATCACATGAATCTGGCGTCTTACAGTGCGGCGCTGGTTTGCCCCGGATCAGTGGGGCAACCTCGCAGTGCAGGTAAGGCGGAGGCGGAAGGGGCGGTGTTTTATCCGGATAGTCTGGAGCTGGAGCTTTTTTCTCTACCTTATGATGTCGAGATGGTGGCCCGGGATATGGAGGCTGCCGGCTTTCCTGCCCTGGTGATAGAGCGATTACGCGCAGGGAAATAGACGATTTACGGACAGGCGGGAGATACTTCTCTCAGCGCCTGTCTGGCTGCCATCCAACCGGCACCCAGACTGATGTTGGTGCGGGTCACCAGAATAAGCAGGTAATCCGGTTTATCCGGCACCACGGCCATAAAATGGAAGGTGCCGTCAGTTGTCATCTGGATTTCTTTGATGTGGTATTTAATTTCATCGCCACGTTGTGCTGCCATCATGGTTTCTACAGCCGTAATCGTTTTGCCGCGAAACATATCAACTGCGGCGGCGCCGACAGCATCAACGTAAGACTGTGTGAAATAGGGGACGTTATGATGTGCACCGAGCAAGAGGCCGTTATTCAAATCAACGACTGCAGCTGCAAGTGCACCATCGAGCTCATTGACAAGATTTCCCAACAATTTGTTCATGGTCGTGTTACCTCTCCTGAGCTTCCTGCATTACACGTTTGACCAGTTCTTCCAGCAGGGCAGGTTGCCTTTCTGCAGGTTTTTTAGCGTTCTCGGACTGTTTGGCTTCGTGATGCGATTTATTGATCAGTTCGACAATCACCTCCACCTCTTTGCGGGCGTGGCCCAGTAACATGCCGAGTTTCAGTTCACGGCTTCCCATCAGGCCCAGCAGCATATCCTCTCCGGCGTGAATCAGGGCAACTGTGCGACCTCTGGATTGGGTGACAACCTGAATACATGTATCATCACCACCCTGAATGGCCAGGGCATCACCCAGTGAAAGCATGGAAGAGCACATGGCTGAAAGGGCATCGGCCTCGATTTGAATAGATGATGCATAAGCCACAGGCAAGCCATCGACGCTACAAAGCAAAGCGGCATCAAGGTGGGCCTCTCTTTCAACAAGGCGCTCGAGTTCTCTGCGGCAGGACTCTTTGTAGTTACTCAATTACTGCTCCTGTTACTCATTTCCGGTCAATGCCCTGGTCAGGCATGCAACGATCCTCTTGATCAATGCCTGTACGCCAGCAGGCACTCTGCTGCACAGTATGGACAAATACACGGATTGCCCGTCAATCCTGGCTTCATGCATAATCAGCATACGCCCTCCCTTTAACACGAGAGCACTACAAATAGGATCTCCGAAACCGGCAATCTCAGACATCTTCTGTGAGGACTCCATCACCGAAGTCGAGTAGGGTGCAAAGTCTTCACCAGGTGACTCACCGGCTTCAGTCATCACCAGCCCCTCATCATTTGAGGCCTGAATGAAGATTAACTTCATTTCCTGGCGCAGTTGTTCAAGCTCGTCATGAAGTGAAATGCTCTATCCTCCTGTAAAACCATGTAAAACAATCAAAATTTACGTTTTAGGCTGTTGGCTGTCAATGCTATCGCCAGAGAGATGCAGGGCAATCGCATTAAAACTGTTACTTTCTGAGCCTCTTGCAAAAGTCTTCAAACCTGCTGAATTCAGCCTTTGAGAAGAGGCGAAAAAACTCCCTTCTGGTAGGGTAAGTCATCGACGACAACCAAACCAGAAAGGAGATCAAAGATGAATCATCTTCGAGAGGGATTATCACAGAGCTGGCTAATAATTCAAGGATCGCTGTTTCCATGGCTAGAGGAAGAGCTTGGACCGCTGACTGAGAAGCAGCAGCAATTTGTGACCATCCTTGAACTTATCCGGATTGAAGAGCATCTGAATGATTACTCTGGCGGCATGGGTCGCCCA
>MNWZ01000090.1 GCA_001871925.1 Zetaproteobacteria bacterium CG1_02_53_45 | reverse complement strand
GAGATCTCCCGGGGTAAGACACACGTTCTTCGTACGGGCCACGCCGAATTTACCAGACAGCACCCCGATCGATTATCGGGCATCGCAGTCCATTGCCTGCTTACCCGGCGCTGTCCGGCCTTATATCCGGTTTCTGTACGTCGCGTCCGTACTGTCGTCATTTGCTTCCTTCAGATTCCACCTCACGGTGGACACCCTTGCATAGACGGTTGCTTCCCATCGACTGGGCGCAAAGAGGGACTTCCACCCTCCTGAACGTGCGCCATGCCCGGCGCACAAAAAAAGGCCCCGCTATTGCAGGGCCCCGGTTAAACTTTTTTCATACGATAGGCTTAGTAAGACAACCAGCCGGAAGGTTTTTTGTCAGAGGTTACCGGACGGTTCGGGGCTGCAGGAGCATCACGACGCACATCTCTGGTATCAACAGCATTGCGTTCAAACGCACCCTTGTCCTTTTTACCGGCGATTGTGCTGTCGGGTTTGTCCTTGCCGGCTTTAGCCTTGCTGCGATCATCGCCTTTTTTCTTGTCCTTGCTGCCACTATCCTTGCTGGCCTTATCAGCGTGTTGCTTGTCTTTATGACCGGAGTCACTGTAGCCATCCGTGCCCTTTGATTCAGCCATTGCCGGAGCCGTACTCAACGCCAGTGTCAAAAACATCGCCATTATCATCGAAAATAGTTTCATGGTTACCCCTCTTCAGTCTCTAGTCAGCCGTACCAACCTTGTCTATATCTCTGCAGTGATTCTGTTTACCCGATAGATACGCGCAACACTGTAAATCTCCCCTTAAGCGTAATGATTACGCTTTGATATAATGGAGAAACTGGCTGATGCGTCCGGCTTTAATGCCGCGTTGCTCAAACTTCGTTTCAGGCCGGTCACTGTCGCGTTCGATAAATCCGCCCACACCCGCCACATTGGTCAAACCGGGCGTGGCATCCAGAATATCACGCATCCACTCCGCCAGATCCGGCTTGTCGGTCGCAAGCTTGATAAAACCGCAGCTCTTCAAACGGGTCACCATCAACGCGGCAAAATCCTTCTGGATAATGCGGCGCTTGTGATGGCGTGCTTTCGGCCAAGGATCGGGGTGGTTAACAAAGATACCATCGAGCTGCTCTTCGGCCACCTGATTGGTCAGCACAAACTGGGCAGGCAACTGGGTAATGCGGCAGCGTTCTATTTCACCGGCATCATCAAGACGGCAAACGGCCTTGGCGACTCCGGGCAGGTAAATTTCGACACCGACCAGTACCCAGTCCGGATGGGTTTTGGCCAGATGCACAAGAAAATCGCCATTGCCGAAGCCGATCTCCATCACAACCGGTGCATCGGCAGGCAGCTTGGCATCAGCCAGTGTTTTCTCTTTGGACAGGCCGATCAGAGGCAACCATTTGAGCAGGCGCGCCTCCTGTCCATCGGTCACAAAACCGTTTTTGCGCCCGTGCGTGCGCATTTCATGTTGAATAAACTGGTCACGGAACTCTTTGGATAATCGCATCGGGCAATGTTACGGGATTAACTTCGATAGCCAACAGAAAACTGTCACTGTTACTTTGGGCATAGCCGGCTAGCATGCACTTCACCACCTTTTCAGGTACTAACTCACAGGAGATCTTATGTTTCGTAAAACTATTTTCGCATCACTGCTGGCACTGCTGCCTTTTTCTGCTCAGGCCGGTGAATATGTTTATACTATTGACCACGGCACACCTGGCGTGATTGCCAGCGAAAGTAAAATGGCGCGTATTGTGCTGTCTGGATCGGGCAACTGTGCCGCTATTCCGTATGAAGTGATCGCTGATGGCGTAAAATCATTGAGCGGCTCACTTAATCTGAGCAAGCCATTGTCCCTGCCACTGGACTTCACCACAGTGACGCTCTCATGCAGCCACGACGGTATAAAAGCTGCCATCAACAAGAAGGATGGCGGTCTGTTCTAATCATCCGGAAAACAGTGATGCATGGCTACGGCCATGCATCACTGTTTTCTTAAGGAGATGCTGATTTATTGGTCTCCTGCCAAAAATCAGCTCGTCTGAGCAAAAACGCGGTTTTCCTATTGCTGACAAATCAATCACTTACGTTCTCGATTTGTCAGCCCATCCATGGGCTTGCAAAGAAACACTGAATAAATCAGCGTTTTCTTAGCCGGAAAGCTGATCCATCACGATCATCAGGGTGACAATAATCAGCAGTCCGATAATAATCTGGAAGCGTTCAAACCATATCCTGCTCATATGCTTTCTCCGATCTGCAATTTATGCAAAACCTATAATGAGAAAGTGACAGCCTGATGACAGGCCATAGACGCCGCATGCTGCATGCAAACAGAAGGAGAAAACGATGTTATTAATTACCACACCAACCATCGAGGGCAAACCCATCAGCGACTACAAAGGTGTCGTGGTAGGGGAAGCCATTCTCGGTGCCAATATCTTCCGCGACATGTTTGCCGGCATTCGCGACATCGTCGGCGGCCGCTCAGGCGCCTATGAAAAGGAGATGGCCAAAGCGCGTACGATTGCTTTTGCCGAAATGCAGACACGCGCGTCCGAACTCGGAGCCAATGCCATTGTCGGCATCGATATCGATTATGAAGTGATCGGCAAGGATGGCAGCATGATGATGGTCAGTGTCAGCGGTACAGCTGTCACACTAGGGTAAAGCAACTCACCACTGAGATCACGAAGCACACAGAGAAGGAAATATTGGCACAGTTTACAGTACGTGCCGCTATATTTTACCGCTTTTCCTCTGCGGTGAAAAAATCAGGCGACGATTGAATCGCGGATTTCGAAGGCCTTGCTTTCACCACAGAGCCGGGCGATCAAGCGCAAACCAAATTCCACGGCAGTCCCTGCCCCGCGACTGGTGATAAGAAAATCATCCTCAACCACGGCATCATCGACATAAACCGATGATGGCTGCAACTGCTCCATTTCAGACCGGCAGGACGGGTAAGAGGTCACCCGTCTGTTTTCGGTAATGCCGTAAGCCGCCAGGGCTGTGGGTGCAGCACAAATGGCGGCAATCGATTTGGACTCGGCTCTCAAACGTTCAACCACGGCTTTTACATTGGCATCATCACGCAACAGATGCGCATTCGGCATGCCGCCGGGCAGCACCACCATATCCCACTCACGATGCATCACATCAACCAGCGCCGCATCGGCGGCAATGATGATATTCGAGCGTCCGGTTACAACAGCGCCATCAAGGCTCGCGGTGGTGACTTCGACACCGGCACGCCTGAGCAGATCAACCACGGCAACAAACTCGATCTCTTCCACACCCGTTGAAAACGGAATCAGAACACTAGGCATACTTCACTCCTCTACTTTCCACTCTGTCGGCATTTTACCCTGTGCGGCCCAGGCAAAAGCTTCGCCCATCCGCTGCACTACGGCACGTCCGCGTTCACTGATTTCGCCATTAACCATGGCCACCGACTGCTCGCTGAGCAGTTGCATGTCCATAGGCTCTCGCGGATAGTAATCACAACCGGATTCCGGAAATGTCAGCCGGGTCACCTTTTCGCCCAGCTGCCTGACCACTACCTTCTGGCGATCAGCATACAGCTCCGGCTCCCCTTCCGCTCCCATAAAGATCAGGGAGCGCGGCTGCTGCAGTAATATATTGGCTCCGGCCATATAATCGGCGTATGGCGTGTGAAAAAAACCGTTGAGCTGACCGCTGCATGAGATCGGATTAAGCAGGCGCGCCACGCTGTTGGCAAACGAGCGTACGCCCAGCCTTGGCCGCAAATTATAAATCCGGAACAGATCAGGGCAGAGATCGGCAAGATCGGCGTAGACCATGCCCTCGCCTTTCAGTGCAACATGTGCATCAGCAAGATTCGTCACCCGCTTCACCCCGACCTGCTGCAACAGCTGCCAGGCCGTGATACGCCCCTCGATATGTTCAACACCATGGATAAATACCGGAATGCCGGCATCGCGCGCTTTCAAGGCCGCCGCCAGATACGCATGGGGCGCCCGTCGCTTGCCGGCATAACAGGGCAGATCTACCGCTGTTGGTGGTGCGGCATATGCCCCGAAGCCGGTGATACGGGACCTTGCAGCCTCGACAAATCCGGCCAGCTCGGCACTGGTTTCCCCTTTCATGCGCTGGGCTATCAGGAAAGCACCCAGCTGCAACGCATCCGCATCGGGCAGCAGCAGCTGTGCAAAGACAAGTTTTGCTTCAGCCTGAGTCAGATGCTCCGAGCCGTGTTTGCCGCGTGCCACGCGACTGATCAGTGGTGATATATCCATACCCGACTTGTAACACTCTCCGGCCATGCTGGAAACCCCCTGATCACCCCCCCTGATCGATCCGGTGATTTTGTGCCGGGCCGCAACCTGCCTTCAAACTGTCACGCAGTTGCAATCTACATGTCACCGGCCCATGCCACCCTGCCAGCCTACTGCATGGAGGTAACACATGCTCAATGTCGAAGCACTGACCGCCGAACATCTGCCCGGTTTGCTGGGCAAGCCGCCCATGGTGAGGAAATCCCTGCAAGCCATCCTGCGCATCCTGTTCCATGAAAAGGAGTTGAACCGTTTTCAGGCCACATACCCGCACCTCGAAGGCTTTGATTTCGTCGATCAACTGCTGGAACACTTTGACTTCAGTTACTCGCTGCGCGGAGATGAACGTGAACGTATCCCTTCACGCGGTCGCGTTGTCATTATTGCCAATCACCCCATCGGCACACTCGATGCCGCAGTTTTAATGCAACTGGTCGGAGAGATACGCCGCGACGTCAAGGCAGTCAGCAATCAGGTACTGGCAGGCATCACCGCGCTTTCACCGCTGCTGTTGAGTGTCGATAATATGGGCGGGCAAAGCAGCCGTGAGCAGTTGAAAGCGGTGTATCGGCATCTGGAAAATGAAGGTGCGGTGATCATCTTCCCTGCCGGTGAAGTGTCACGCATGGGACCTGCCGGTATCCGTGACGGCAGCTGGAACAGCGGTTTCCTGCGCATCGCCACGGCAACGCGTGCGCCCATCCTGCCCGTCTATATCGATGGCAGGAATTCGATGTTTTTCTATGCGCTCTCGCTGTTTTCCAAACCGCTGTCGACGTTGTGGCTGGTGCGCGAGATGTTCAAGCAGGCTCGCCGCTCCGTGCATATATCCATCGGTAATCCGATTCCACCTGAAAGCTATGAGCGCACCCATCTGCCGCTGAAATCACGGGTTAAACTGTTCCAGCGCCATGTCTACCGTATCGGTAAACAGAAGGAACCCGTGTTTGTCACCCGTCGCGCCATTGCTCACCCCGAAAATCGTCAGCAACTGAAACTGGAAATAGAGGCTTGCCGGCTACTCGGTCAAACGCGTGATGGCAAACGCATCTACCTGTTCGACTTCAATCCGGACTGCAGCATCATGCGCGAGATCGGCCGATTGCGTGAAATTTCATTCCGGGCAGTCGGCGAGGGCACCGGCCAGCGGCGCGACGTAGATGCCTTCGATCGCCACAGCCAGCAGATCATTCTCTGGGATGATGAAGAGCTGGAAATTATCGGCGCCTACCGCCTGCGCGATACGCGCCAACACAGCCTCGATGGCTCCAGCCTCTACACCGGCACACTGTTCGATTTTCAACCGGCTATGTCACCGATCCTGCAACAGGGGCTAGAACTCGGACGCAGCTTTGTGCAGCCGCGCTACTGGGGCAAACGCAGCCTGGATTATCTCTGGTTCGGTATCGGTGCCTACCTGCACAACAATCCCGATTTCCGTTACCTGCTCGGGCCGGTCAGCATCAGCGACAGCTACCCGGTAGCAGCACGGAATATGCTGGTCTATTTTTACAGCCACTATTTCGGTGCTGATATGCAAGCAGCCAGAGCACGACTGCCCTACCGACTCAATGCAGAGACGTTGCAACAAATGGGTGAAATCTTTTCCGGCAATGATTTCAAGCGTGATTACGTGACGCTGAAAAGTCGCCTGGGCCATCTGGGCTGTAATGTGCCGACGCTGTTCAAGCAGTACAGTGAGTTATGCGAGCCCGGCGGAGTCCGTTTTCTCGATTTCAATATTGATCCGGATTTCGCCAACTGTCTGGACGGACTGGTCGTGCTTGATCTGGATAAATTGAAAGCATCTAAACGATCCCGCTATATCGATTCAGATAACTGAACGTTAGCAATTGCCGGAACGGTGAGAGCGCATTAGTTTAACCGTATGCACTTTCTGACTCTTCAGCATCTGGATATCGAACCACCCGCCCTGATTGCTGAGGCAGTGGAAGATGCAGGTCATAATCTGACTACGATACGCCGCAATCAGGGCGAGCTACTACCCTCCTCCAGCGCAGGTTTTGACGGCATCATCATCATGGGAGGACCGCAATCGGCCAATGATGAGACGGCTGATATCAAGGCGGAAGTGGAATGGGTCAAACAGGTACTGGATCAGGGCAAACCTGTGCTCGGCATCTGCCTTGGCGCCCAGATCATGGCCAAGGCAGTCGGTGCTGAAGTATCTGTTTCACCGATCCGCGAACTGGGCTGGCATCCGGTTTATCATACAACTGAAAGCGCCAATGACCCGCTGCTCAAAGATATGCCGGACGGGCTGGCCGTCTTCCAGTGGCACGGTGAAACATTCTCACTAACCGAGGCCATGACACCTGTTGCCACCCACCCCGATGTACCGGCACAGGGTTTCCGGCTGAACAGGGCGCAGTACGGTCTGCAGTTTCATATCGAGGTTGATCAGACCATTATAGAAACCTGGATTGCCCATGATGAAAGCGAACGTAACCACCTTGGTATTGAAGGCATTCGCCTGCTGCACAAGGACACTGCACTGTATCTGGGAGCCATGCAGCACTTCTGCAGGCAGATGGTGCTCAACTGGCTCGAAGAAGCTCAACAGTAAATCGGCATCTCCCCAAGAGTCACATCCGGCAGTTCCTGACAGTTTACGCAAACGGCCATGTTCCATGCGGCCTGATTCCACTGCTTTCGTCACCGGATAACAGTACCCTATGCCATGGCAACGGTTTATCATGAGCCCCGGTAGTATGATGACTGATCAATCGCAGGGGCCCCTGAAATGATCCTGACTGCAACAATATGTCTGGGACTTGCCATTTACAGCTTTTCCAATGGTCTCGTACTGGCCGGTCTGCTGACTCTTGTCGGCATCATTCCTGGTCCGGGCATGATCCCGCTGCTCGGCGCTTCGGTTCTGTTCGTGATCAATGAGCAACCTGTTGCAGCCATCGTGCCGCTGTTCATTATCGGCTTCAATGTACTGCGCGCGACAAGCGCCCTGAGCAGGCCGTCATAACAAAAAAGCCCCCAAACACAAAGGTGAATGGAGGCTTCTTTACACTTTTACTTTTATGAGATTCAGAACGGGATATCGTCGTCGATCGGCACATCGCCGAAGTCCGGTGAGTTGGCAAACGGATCGTTGGATCTCGATTTCGGTGCAGCATTGCCGCCACCGCCACCATGAGTCGGGAAGTTACCACCTCCCTGATTTCCACCATGAGACTGGCCGCCACCGAAGTCGCCACCACCGGAACGAGGGGCACCGCCACCACCACCCGCTGCTGTTCCACCAAGCATTTTCATTTCGTTAGCACGAATCTCGGTGGTGTACTGATCCTGGCCTTCCTTGTTGGTCCATTTACGGGTCTCGATTTTGCCTTCGATATACACGCGCGCACCTTTGGTCAGGTACTGGTTGGCGATTTCGCCCAAACGCCCCCACAGCACTACGCGATGCCATTCTGTTTTTTCCTGCTGGTTGCCATCGCGACCCTTGAATTTTTCAGTCGTCGCCAGGCGCAAATTACAAACACAGGTACCATCCTGTGTGAAACGTGTCTCCGGGTCAGCGCCCAGATTTCCAATCAACATCACTTTATTCAGCATAAATCCCTCGCTCAATCATCCCAAATGGCACATAGGCGCCCGGTGACAGGGATGTCACTCCAACACCATGTATATCAGATGCGGATCATACAGATTGAAAAGTGATTGAGTAGTAGTTCCTTGTTTCAGGTAAGTATCCAATGCCCATGTATCATGTTTTCAGGTCTCTGGACGGGCAGATCACTCGGATCAAGTCAGCATCAGATATAAATTGATGCCGTCAGACAATGCAGTGAGCCGGCATAATGCAATGTCGGGGAATAAATGAATTCCGTTGTAAAACCATGTTGTGACAACAGTTCCCTGGTTTCTACGATGTCACATTTTTCTGTAATATCATATCTGGGAAGCAATAAATGTTTACCAATCTGGAGCCAGTTAACAAGGCTACCGTATCTGTTCCCGTCGCTGCGAATCGGTATTTTTATAACCTCAATTGTTTCATCGTAAGCTCTGATTTTCTGAATGAGCGATTCGCATCGGTTGCGATCCTGCTTTGATGACAAATTCCAGGCCACTGCGATCAGGTTTGCCTTCAATACCCGCACATGAACATCTGCATGACCGGTCATTTCCTTGCTGAATCCTGAAAAAACCAGCCAGTGCCGGATACCCAATGCCGCTTTACAGTGTTCAAGGTCATTTAGGCTGAAATGATTATGTTTCAGCACATCATTGCAGACCAGCATCAAACCTCTGTTACCGACAACCATATTCCCCTGTGGCAAAAACGGGATGGGAGAAAGGGGATGTTTTGTTGCGCAGATCGTATGAAACAACTGATTATCATTAGGGCGTTCATCCTGAACAGCTAACGGAATGCACCAGCGAACAGCCCCCTTAACCTTGATAGCAACAGGTGAGCGGTCACGTATCCAGGGCGAATCAAATGCTGCGGTCACGATGGAAAAGTGATCCTGCCTTTTCCGGGTTTCGATATATGCCTGACTGAATGCGCTGTCGGATGAGAGCAATATGACACCACAATAACGCGACACCCGGCTGGCGATCTCCTCCAGCAATGGGGTAAGGTCACATTGATAGTGTGGCACCATAATCGCATCGGGTATGCGGTAGTCGGTAATGATCAATCCTGATTCAGCCATCACGTGAGTCTGATCATTCATCATCCATCATCCATCAATTCTGGTCCAAATTCAGGAAATTTTCTTTGCATGGGGTGAGACGCATGAGTGTTTCACACGCCTCACCCCGCAAGTGCATGTTGCAAAAATGATACTTCCTGAACAGTTAATACCGTTTACCGGCAGGCCTGACAGCACGAATACCTGCAGAAGTATTGGAACGCACGCCTGCTGGCTTAACTGCGCGTACACCTGCAGTTGTAGTATTTGCACGCAAACCAGCCGATCTGTTCATGCGCACCCCTGCAGCCGTATTTGTCCGCAGACCAGCAGTTGTGTTAGCGCGAATCCCAGCCGGCTTTGTGGCGCGAATACCTGTAGTTGCGGCCTGCGTAGTGCCGGGCATAGATACAAATGCGGCAGTTGCCATAAGCAGTGCTTTGGTGAGCTTGTTTTTTTTCATGGAGTCCTCCATTTGCAGATAATTACGACCGGATTTAACAGTATCGACTGAACGAAGAACATCCCACATTCATGCTATTTACTCGACCAGCGCAACGACTCGACTCCAGCCCGGATCAATAGCATGTTTGTGTTATACTCACATGGCCAACAGAGTCCAATATATGCTGCATGTTCCATATCATTGAGGATGCGCATGATTTACGCGAAGCGGTAGTGGATATTTTCCAGTACCATGGTTTTGAATCGATATCATTTGACTCTTCCGAGCAATATCTCGGTTATCTAACCAGCCCCGACTACATGCCTCCGATCGCTGTGTTTACAGATGTTAATATGCCGGGCATGAGCGGCTATGAAATGATCCGGGCAATTTCAAACCTCGACCAGACATTGAAGTTTGTTGTGATGACAAGTGAAACCGGCATCCGCCAGGATCATACTGATGCGGCTTGTATCTATGTTGCCAAGCCATTTTGTCCAACTGCGCTTATTCTTATGGCCGAACGATTAATCCGGTGCCATGATTCATATGGTCCCACCGCCAGTCATGCATGCGTCAATTCGGGGGCCTGGAAAGAATTTCCGACTGCCATAGGCGGCGCATGCCGATACAGATGTATGGATGACATGTTGGATTGCAATACAGAATAATGACATGCATGAAATACAGGGAGAATCATGGCATCCAAAATTAACGCCCTTTCGAATAACCCATGTGATTGTATTACTTCAATCCATGCTTCAGGTATGAGTCCGTACCCATGTTGTTAGAGGACATTCAAACCTTTGGCAGCTACCTGATAAACCATCACGGCATTGACCAGTCGGCTATTCTCGAAGCACTCGAACTACAGCGAAAACAAAGTGTGCCCTTTGGCCGCCTGGCCATCGAAAAACGTTATCTGTCGGTAGAAAATGTACTACGTGTTCTGGCCATTCAGATTCGCTCCACCAAACGTTTCGGCGAAGTCGCCGTTGAGCTTGATCTGCTGAATGAAGAAGAGGTTATGCAACTGCTGGCGTTGCAGAGGGAGCAACGCAAGAAGCTGGGTGATATTCTGATTGACATGCAGGTGTTCTCATCCGAAAAACGGGATGAACTGCTGGATGCCTTCAACCACTTTACCGAAGCACGGGAACAATTATAAGTGAACGGGGCCGTCACTCGATCCCGCCCCTGTATTGATTATTTTGTACGGTTCATCTGCCGGATGATATCAGTAGTAACATCGACGGTGCCATCATCAAACATCACCGCCGGGTTTTTCTGCAGGATCAGTGTATAACCATTCTCCTTGCCGAACTGCTGAATCGTATCGTTGAGCATTTTAACAGCCCGCCCGTTGAGTTGCTCATTTTCCCGTTTTAACACCTGGATGCCATCACTCTTTTCCCGATTAAAGCGTATTTCCAGATCCGCAATATCCTTCTGCCTGGCCAGTGCAGTATCAGCGTTCCATTGGGAATTGTTTTTCTCAAAATCATTGCGTGCGGCGATGATGCGCTGCTCCAGCTTCTGCAGATTCGCATTGATTTTGCTCTCAATCTTCGCGATGCGCTCCCGCTCCTGCTTGTAGGCATTGCTCTCGGCAATGGCCGTACCCGCCTCAACCACACCAATTTTCAACTCTGCTGCCGTAGCAGTCGCGATCCATAACGCCCCCAGACATAGTGCCACTATCAGTTTTTTCATATTGCCATCCTTTTGTATTTGGTTTTCATTTCCTGTTGTTCAGAACTCAGCCACCGATTTTCAGACGATTCACCTGACTGCCATCCTCGCCACCGCCAGGCACGACCAGCTCACCGGTCCAGCGATCAAGAAACATGATATTATCCGGTGGTACAGCAATCGGCTCATATCGTACAATCCACAGCGTCACAATCCCCGCAATCAATACCAGAGCCCACCATTTATTATTATTGAATACTTCCACTTGAATCTCCCGGTTGCCCCTAAATTTTCATCACAAATGTTACGGTCGAAGCATCAGCGGGACAGGTTGAAGCTGCCGTTGCCAGTGAAATCGGCCAGTTGGCTCGGGTCAATGTTGTCGAAGTTGCCCCTGCCGCTGCAGTGATGCGGCTGAATGGCGACACATCGATATGCTTTAACAATTCAACGCAGTCCCCCTGTGGCACGCCCGCATTGGCAATCGACACCTCTTTTGCCGCCTTGCTCCAGCTTACTGTAATGGATGTGCCGATCGCAGCGGTAAAAGCATTATTGGTTTGCGTGATGCCACCGTGCGGGAATGCACCCTTGATCACCAGCTCACCGCCGACCTCTGAATCCGTAGTCGCTTTCAAGGCACTCTCCATATTCAATGCAGCCCGGCTCAGTGCATGGATATCACGGATATGCTGCACCGCATGCGTCTTCCCCATCGATGAACCGATATCCATCAGAAATGCCACCGATATCGCCCCGATCAGGGCGAACACCACCATCAGTTCCAGCAGCGTAAAACCTTTTTCCCCGCGCCTTATCTCCAGTCGCATCATGCAAAGTACAACCTGTTACAACACACAGCTGGTGATCGCCAGTGCTGTCGCACTAGTCGGTTGGTAAGTCAAAACACTTCCATTGGTTTGTGCATATATACGAACGACCCAGCCGGTTCCAATGTCGGAAACAGATGTATAGAAGTGATTTATGTTTGCACCTACAGAAGAAGTAGCATTGACATACACCTTGCTTACCGCCGTATTAATCACGGCAGTCTGGCCTGCCGGACAGACCGGCTTGGTAACCGTGCCGTTCTGAGCAACCGTAGCACCTTGGGTGACAGCCCCCTGAAATACAGTGCCCGTAGAATCCATCGCATAGACATTGCCACCGTTGGATACGACATTGCCACCGGATCCAGCAATGGAAGTAGCGGTAACATTACCTCCGGTGGATACAATATTACCGCCCAGGCCCGCGCTGGAAGTAGCAGTCACATCACCACCCACGGCAACAATGCTGCCGTGCGCTACAGTTCCGGCATATGCATCGGCCGATGTGCCGCCTGCTCCTCTCGCCCTGATATAACCGTCATTGGTATAGATATTGCCGCGCGTTACGATTGTGTCGCCACTATAAAGGCCGGTTCCCCCTGAAATATAGTGGACACCCGAATAGGTTCCGGTCGAACCAAATTGCATGATAGCGCCGGAATAGGTTCCTGTTGATCCATACTGACGAAGTGCCCCGGAATAGGTTCCGCTTCCGCCCCTAAGTTCGACAGAGCCAGAGTAAGGCGCTGTTCCACCATAGAGGTATGCCCTGCCTCCACCGGACACACCGTTTCCATAGAGGTAGAGGTTGCCGCCGGCTCCGCCATTAACACCTGCGATCAAACTACCGCTATTGGTCGACACATTACCGGTTGTCCCGCCATTACCATTAACAACCGCAACATTGCCACCGACAGCGACTATGCTGCCTTTATATACAGTTCCGGCGTAAACATCTGAGGCAGTAGTGCCTGCCACGACTGTATTGGCCCTGATATATCCATCGTCCGTCACAATATTGCCGTGCGTGGTCTGGATCGGACCATATGCGGTTCTGATCCAGGCTGATGTCTGACTGGATGTGGATGACTGCACATCAATGCTGCTCGCTCCACCCCCCCAACCGCCGGACAGGGTAATGGAACCGGAGCCGGCAACAGAACCACCATAAAGGTTCGCACTGCCACCACCGGCCACACCATTGCCGTAGATATTCAGATAGCCACCACCCGTACCGTTCACACCCGCAATCAGGCTGCCCGTATCTGTTGAAATATTACCTGTTGTGGTGCCATTGCCGTTGATCACAGCGATATTGCCGCCATCCACGGTCAGACCACCAAGCCCGAGCGTATTGCCACTAGCCGCCATTGTCGGAGCGGAGATGACACCAGCATTCACTCCATCACCTAAAGCTGTGATATTACCGCTCACAGAAACACTGCCGCCACCACCCACAATCAGGTTACTGTTCGCCATAAGCTCAACATTACCACCGCCGCTGACATTAATACCCCCTGCTCCTGCTGCTAAACTGAGGCCATAAACAACTCCTCCTGTAGATTGAATATTGTTGGAAGCCGTAATCTGATTCGTGGATATAATTTGTCCGTTAGCATACATCCTTCCCGAGTACGTCAAGATGCCTCCACTGTTGGTCATGATATCGCCCTTGGTCGTGGTGATCTTACCGGAGCTTGTGCCGTTACCATTGATTACAGCGATATTGCCGCCATCAACAGTCAGGCCACCGGCCAAGGCGGTCATTTTCTGCCCGGTAATTATGCCGGTCGTCGTGCCATTGCCCGAAGCCGTCATATTGCCGTTAATCACGTCGACATTGCCACCATTCACCGTCAAGCCACCCGTACCAAGGGCCATACCTGTGGCTGCAAGATTAGTGGTGGAGAGCGTTGGTCCGGAAATCACCCCGGTGCTGGTGCCATTGCCTGTAGCTGTGATGCTGCCATTGACGGCCAGGATGCTGCCATAGGAAACAGTGTTACCGAGCGCGGCATCGATAACTGAATAACCCGGCGATGTCGTTGCAGCCCGGATATATCCATTGTCGGTATAGATAATACCGGAGGCGGTAGTGATATTGCCGTGGCTGGTAGTGATATTTCCACTGGTCGAACCGTTACCGTTTATTACCGCGATATTGCCGCCATCGACGGTCAGGCCGCCACTGCCGGCATTGATGGTGGTTGCATTCATGGTGGTTGTCGTGAATGCAGGGGCAGAGAGCACCTGACCTGATACAAGGCCTGTCGTCGTGCCATTACCGAAGGCTGTGATATTACCAAGGCTGGCAATCACATTGCCCTGAGCTGTTGAAATATTGCCAGATTGTGAGGCAATGTTCCCGCTAGCATTAATAGCGCCACCAAATTGCGCCGAGGAGAGTGTCAAATAGGTGGAACCATTCCACCGGGACGTCGACCTCAAAAGCGACTGTGAAGCAGTCAGATCACCACCATTGGCTATAACATTGCCACCGCGAATATTGTCAGTCTGACTCATAGTGCTATAGCGATACAAGGATGGGCTGGATACTGCAACTGAAGTAATATCGCCGCCTGTAGCGGTAATATTACCGCCATATGCAGTAAGGGGGTTTATGGTTGCTGCCGACACATAATATGGAAAATCTTTACTGCTTACACTGAGGTCACCCCCAGTCAGTGTTAAGTTACCTCCACCAATAGACATAAGTGTTTGCCCTGTTCCATCTACCGCTCCGAGTAACCCCATTGATGTGGCAGCAAGGTCTCCACCCATTGCAGTAATGTTCCCCCCCCTCCGAACAAGCGTCGTGGAATCCACACTTGATGTCGCACGTATATCACCATAGGTAGTAATATTATTTGAATAGTTTCCACTCCCTCCACTTAACGTAAGGCTGCCACTTGAACCAACAGAACCTCCTTTCAAGATAGCCTGGCCACCACCCAGGTCACCATTACCGTAAAGCGTGAGATTACCCCCACCGCCGGTTAGGCCTGTGCTATTTGTACCGGCAACCAGATAACCTTTATCAGTAATAATATTACCCGTTCCAGCCTCCAGTCCATCCCCCCCAGTCACTTTCACGTTGCCGCCAGATACAACAAGGCCACCAGTAGCCGGGTCACTGTTCAGACCATAAGTGTAAACATTACCGCCACCGGATGCGCCATCACCATAGGCATGGATATTGCCGCCACCAATTCCGGTAATGCCGGCAATCAGGCTGCCGGAACTGGCAGTGATATTGCCCATATCGGTGGTAATCATACCCGTGGTTGCACCATCACCATTGATCACCGCGATATTGCCGCCATCCACGGTCAGGCCGCCTGAGACAATACTGCTGGCCGCAATGACGCCGGTCGAGAGCGATGCGGAAGTTATGCCATTGCTGACTACCAGTGAGCCGCCCGTGATGCCGTTAGCTACCGACAGGGTGCCTGTACTCATATCATCGGCAGTGATCGTGCCTAGCGTGCCTGCACCGGTGGCAATGATATTGCCTTCGCTGATGCTCAGATTGGCTCCGCTCACGTTCACATTTGAATTGATGGCATCGATCTGCCCGTTGGAAACATCGATAGTGCCGGCGATCACACTCAGCATACCTGCAGAGGTGCCGCCGTTAGCGGGCATGACAAACATGTTACCGGCATTGGATCCGGGCGAGCGCAGGGCAAAGATATTACCATCGGACGCGGTAATGTTACCGACTAAACCAACACCATTGCCAAAGGTTGAAATATTACCAAAGGAAGCCCTGATATTGCCGTTCTGCATCGCTAGCCCCATCGAAGCGATGGTGCCGGATGCCGGCGTTACAGCATCGCCGAATGCGAAGAGATTACCCGAGCCGCCTGTCATATCACCGGCAAGGATATCGCCGGCATGCGTCTGGATATGGCCTGCATCTGTGCTGATGCTACCCAGCGTTGTGCTGATATTGCCCGTTCCTGCGCCATCGCCATTGATCACCCGGATATTGCCGTTATCGGCCAGTAATTCGCCACGGGTGGTCTTGATCATACCATCGAATGTCTGAATGGTGCCGCGATTGGTCATAATATTACCTTTGCCAATTACAGCCGTGCTGTTCAGGGTAATATCGCCATCGGCCAGAATATTGCCTCCTGTGCCGCCGGCGGCAGCGATCAGATCACCGCCGGTGGTGGTAATATTGCCGGTTGCATCCACGGCATTGGCATTGGTCAAACTGTTGCTGCCCATATCCAGATTGGCCGCCATGGTATTGGAGCCGTCCACGCGAAGCCATACATCGGTGGCAGGCGCATTACTGGCGGTGGCAAACAGTTGGCCTGCTGCACCGTCTGTGCCCTGAGCATAACTGGTGGCGATACTGGCATTCATCACCGATGGCCCGGTCAGCGACTCTCCCTGCGCAGCCATATAAGCCAAGCCGGCCAGATCTTCGCGAGTGGCACCGTCTACCGTAAGTGCGCTGCCGCCGGAAATAATTTCAGCCGAACCGCCGACTCCGGCCTGCAGGGTTGCGGTCAGAGTGACGCCGAACGGCAGCGTGACCGGAAAATCGCATGGCAGATAGGGCTTGGCAGCCGTGCCTGTTCCGGCAGGGGCGCAGGCGGTGGATTTCAGCCAGGTGGAGCCGCTCTGCGACTGCGCAGTCGCAAAAGCGGCAATAGCCGGCGCATTATCGGCCAGATAGGCGCGGGTGGCATTGGTATACTGGGCAAGATAGGAGCCCAGCCGTTTGGCCTGCGTCTCTTCGCTGCTGCGCACCGCATCCTGCATCACCCAGACCGCAACAATGCCCATCACGGCCATCGCCACCATCAATTCAATGAGGAAAAAACCACGCTCCCTGTTCATGCGTATCTCCTTTCCAGCACGAGGATTCGTCCATTACCCGCATTGCTGCATGCGCCTGTCAGCTCAGAAATATTACCGCTCAAGTCTCCTTTGAACGGACTGACCAGATTACTTTTCAGCACCGTGCTGAGCGTGCCGCTGACACGCACGATCGCCCAATCCTGCGCATCTATTTTGAGCAAAATCTCCGAACAGTCAGCGACTGCGAGTCCTGCAATAGAAACCGTGACAGCGCTGGTCGCGCTGCTTGATAAAACTGTCGTTGAGCCATTTAACGGATGGTTATAAACA
>MNWZ01000162.1 GCA_001871925.1 Zetaproteobacteria bacterium CG1_02_53_45 | reverse complement strand
AACAGCGATCCTTGAATTATTAGCCAGCTCTGTGATAATCCCTCTCGAAGATGATTCATCTTTGATCTCCTTTCTGGTTTGGTTGTCGTCGATGACTTACCCTACCAGAAGGGAGTTTTTTCGCCTCTTCTCAAAGGCTGAATTCAGCAGGTTTGAAGACTTTTGCAAGAGGCTCACAACACATTACGAATGCATGTCCGGGGCCATTGGGAGTCGTGCCAGCGGCCATATTCATAGGTTTTGTCTTTCCTCTGCGTCCTTTGCGTACTCTGCGGTGAAAAGATTTTGATTCTGATCATTGGCAGCAGTGAATAGTTACGTTTTGGATTTAGTGACCGAGTTGCTTGAGTTTAGCTTCCAGTTCGGTGACCCGGGCTTCCAGTGCCGTCAGCTCCTGGCGCGCCTTGCTGAGCATGGCTTCCTGCACCTGCATGCGCTCATGGGTGACGACATCAAACTGGTCCAGTGCGCCTTCAACGATGCTTTTTACCTGGGCTTCGGCTCCCTGTTTCAGGCCGCCGAGCAAACGAAGGCCACCGGCGATCTTTTCTGCAATGTCATCCAGTGGTTGCTGATTGTTGCTCATCTTGTTACTCCGCTTTACTTAAAATCGATTTACGTTTTGTTTTTTTCTGCGCATTAGTGATAACACCCTTGAGAAAGGCTGTTTGACCTGACGGCAGTTTGATTTTTAACCAGTTTGGCTCAGCAGTTTTTGTGACTTCCAGGCGCGCACCGGGCCTGAACCAGCCGACCTGAACAGCACCGGCTGAGGTTGATTTCAAGAGGTCGTTATACTTGCTTGTGCTGAATTTTGCATGTTTCGGCATTTCTTTCAGTTTTGCTTCGATCATTTTCGTGATGGCAATTTCAACAGATTCTTCGCGCGTGGTGCCGCGCACCTTGACATAAACGGTAGTCAGTTCAGACGTCTGTCTTCTCAGGGTGATTTCACCATCCAGCCGTTCATTGCCAAAGCCAAGGCCATAACCGCCATCTTCCTGAATTTCAATGACATCGACATCGAGCTTCATGGTCCATAAGGTGCTCTGAATTGCAGCCAGTGACCGCTTCATGCTGGCAGGGTAACTTTTCTCATCGCCGATAAACTGATTGCCCAGAGCTTCAAACAGTGCGCCGGGAATCGCCGCAACTGCTGTGACTGCGACGCAACCGGGCAGAACAAGCGGAATCAGCATGATCAGAGCGGTTGCGCGAAGGGTTTTCATGAACCCCATTTTTTTGCCTCCGGATTGGACAGGTCCAGATGATCAAGGACACGGTCTACAATAAAATCGATAATCTCGTCCAGCGTTTCCGGTTTGTGGTAAAAGCCCGGCATGGCTGGAATGATATGGGTTCCCATATGTGACAGTTTGAGCATGTTTTCCAGATGAATTGATGACAACGGCGTTTCGCGCGGCACAATAATCAGTTGCCGCTTCTCTTTGAGAATTACATCGGCAGCACGTTCGATCAGGTTGTCCGACATACCACCGGCAATACGCGCCATGGTGCCCATCGAGCAGGGGATGATGACCATCTGTTTAATGCCTGCAGAACCGGATGCCGCAGGTGAAAACCAGTCTTCCAGAGCATAGTTATGCAGATATTTGCCGGGGATGTTCAGCTGTTCAGCCAGTGCTGTTACGGTCTGACTGGTTGCCTCAGGCAGATCGATATCTGTTTCCTGCTTAAGCACAACCCTTGCAGCTCTGGAGAGCAGCAGATGTTGTTCAACACCGGCTTCGGCCAGACGCTGAATCAGGCGCAAGCCATAGGCTGCACCGGATGCGCCGGTCATGGCTGTGATGATGGCTCTTCTTTTGCTGCTCTGCATCACTGGTTGTGTCAGCTCCTCTGTATTTTCAGGCATCCATTCATAATCATGCTGAACAGAGGATGGTTCTGCAAGTATTGCCGACTGTTGATGTCATTTCTGTGTTTAACATCACGTCCGGGCAGGGGGGGGGGGACATATGGATTTACATGGAAAAGCTTTCGCCCAGATAGAGGCGGCGCGCATCAGGGTCGGCGATTACCTCATCGGCTGTACCCTGTACGATAATTCTGCCGGCACTCAACAGATAAGCCCGGTCACAAATGGAGAGTGTGTCGCGCACATTATGGTCGGTGATCAGAATGCCGATGCCTTTGCTTTTCAGGTCGGCAATGATGCTCTGGATATCTTCCACGGCGATCGGGTCGACACCGGCAAAAGGTTCATCAAGCAGCAGGAAACGCGGTTTGGTAACCAGCGCGCGGGCAATTTCGGTGCGACGGCGCTGACCGCCGGAGAGGGTGTAGGCTTTCTGATGTTGTACGCCCTCAATGCCCAGTTCAATGAGCAGTTCTTCAAGTTCTTCCTCGACCTGTATATCGGGCATATCCAGCGTTTCAAAAATGGCCAGCAGATTGTCGCGCACGCTCAGTTTGCGAAAAATACTGGCTTCCTGAGGCAGGTAACCGATACCGCTGCGCGCACGCAGATGCATGGGCAGGTCTGTAATATCTTTCTCGTTAAGTGAAACAGTGCCGCTATCGGATTGAATCAGACCACACACCATATAAAAGCTGGTCGTTTTACCGGCGCCATTGGGGCCGAGCAGGCCGATGCACTCGCCGGAAAAGACATCCAGATCAACACCGGAGACCACCTGTGTGCTGCGGTAGGCTTTGCACAAACCTCTGGCCGAAAGATGATGGACACTGCTCATCATTTGCCTCCGGCAGGCTTTAACGGTGAGCTATGGCCGTCGGACTCAATGATCATACGCGTTCTGCCGCCGGCTTTCGGCTGCACGATGGTTTTTTCCTGATCGATAAAGTGGGTGATGGTTTCACCCTGCACCCGACTGCCTTGCTGCTGCAGTACCGCATTGCCAATCAGGGTCAGTTTTCCTTTGCCCTGATCCAGTACCGCCTTGTCAGCCGAGCCGGTGATCTTGCCCTGTCTGATTTTGATGTGGCCGAAGGCATCGGCATGATCGAGCTGATTGTTCTTGTAATAGGTGATCAACCTGTCGCACTGGAGATTAAACTCATCGCGAGTGAGTACGACATCCCGGGTGAATTCAGCCTGACCTGTTTTATGGGAAAAAGTCATTTTGCCGGACTCGATTTCGACAGGTCCGGCCCAGGCTACGCTTGAAGTCAGTGCCAATAGCAATGCTAACATGGTTTTCGTCACTGTTTTGCTCCCTGCCATTGTGGGTTACTGTCCTGAATCCAGATTCCTTCATCTACGTTGATCTCTTCACTGCCACGATGCAAGCTCATATTTTTACCCTTGGCAGAGATCGTTTTGCCCTTAATGCTGAACGGACCCGGAATATGCAACAGATCAGTTGCACTGGTGTATACCATCATCTCTGCGGTCAGCTGCCAGTCATCATAAATAACCTGTACCTTATTCTGGAAACGCACATCACGACTGACCGGATTAAACCACGCCTGTTCGCTGTTTATAGTGACCTTTTGCCCCGATTTCGTAAACAGATTCAGGGTAGGTGAAACCAGATTCAGCTGGCCGTCGAGCTGCTGGTTGGCCTCTTTGGCCCGCAGCTGCCAGACAATCTCACCATCCTTGCGTTCCACAATGACCGGGCTTTCAACCCTGGTTTGCGGTTGGTCAGTTTGCGCTGTTTCTGTAGCAATTTCCTGCGGTGATTTCAGCCACATCAGAGCGACAGCAACGGCAACGCTGCCGATGGAAAGTATCAGACTGGCCCATTTCAGCCACTGCCAGAAAGATGAGCGCATAGGTGTAGTTATGCGCGCCAGCCACAATCAGCCGGAGTGATCCGATAACGCTCCATCACCTCGTCCCACTTGCCCTGTGCGATAATCATAGCTTCTGCAGCCTGCCTGATGGCACCACGGCCACCGCAGTGGTCGGAAATCCAGTCGACATGACCCAGTACGGCCAGGCACGCATCTGCAGGGGCCAGGGAGAGTCCGCAGCGATACATCGGTGGCAGGTCAATAATGTCGTCGCCCATCATGGCGCAGTTGGCCGCAGCGATACCCGACTGCTCTTCAAGCACTGCCAGCGCTTCGTCCTTGTTCAGACTTTTCTGGATAACGAAATCGATACCCAGATCATTGGCTCTGGCCTGCACAACCGGCGAAGTACGGCCGGTAATAATGGCAATTTTGATGCCGATGCGCTGCAGCAGTTTGATGCCATGGCCATCGCGCACATTGAAAGCTTTCAGTTCATCGCCGTTTTTATCCATGATGATGGAGCCGTCTGTCATGACGCCATCGACATCGAGAATGAGCATACGGATATAACGGGCCTTTTCGAAGGGGAAATCAAATCCGCTGTGGCTCATGCCAGGCCTCCCTGCAGAATATCATGCATATGGACCACGCCGCGCAGCTGCTGTTGTTCATCAAGCACGAACAGCACCATGATTTTACGCTCTTCCATAATCAGCAGTGCTTCACTGGCAAGTTTGCCTGCGCTGATATGCATCGGGTTACTGTGCATCAGTGTCTGCACCGGCGCATCGAGATCCATATGTCCGGATTGAAGGATGCGGCGCAGATCGCCGTCACTCAAACAGCCAACCAGATTGCCATGCTCGGTTACACCGGTAATGCCTAGGCGATGGGAACTCATTTCCATGATGGCATCGCGCAGGCTGGCCAGATGATCCACAAGCGGCAGATCTTTGCCCTGATGCATGACATCGGTGACGCGCAGCAGTTTGCGGCCAAGGCTGCCGGCCGGATGTACGCGGGCAAAATCCTCTTCCTTGAAACCGCGATGGTTCAGTATTACCACGGCCAGCGCATCCCCGAGCGCGAGCGTGGCCGTGGTGGATGCTGTCGGAGCAAGGTTGAGCGGGCAGGCTTCTTTGGTGACCGGAATATGTAAGACAACATCGGCATGGCGGGCCAGCGTGGATGCCTTGTTACCGGTTATGGCGATCACTTTGGCACCACGCCGTTTGATCTCCGGCAGCAGTCCGCATACTTCAGCTGTTTCACCACTGTGGGAGAGGGCAAGCACCGCATCAGCGCCGGTAATCATACCCAGATCGCCATGCTGTGCTTCGGCCGCATGCACGAAAAATGCCGGTGTGCCGGTTGAGGCGAAGGTTGCGGCAATCTTTTTGGCAATAATGCCGGATTTACCCATGCCGACCACAACCAGCCGTCCGTTGACAGCCAGAATAGTTTCAACGGCATCGGCGAAATCTTCGCTTAATGCATCGCGTTGGGCTTTCAGTGCATCAATTTCAATATCCAGAACTTCGCCGGCTTTTTCCAGCCATGCTTTTCGATTCATATATCAGTCCCATGCATATTGGATTGGGGATTGCTGTAATTGACTCAGGTACGGGGTGGTTTTTTGCTCAAAACGCTGTTTTTCTGTTGCAACGACAGGTTGGGCGGGCGGATGTTTAATGGTCAGAGGGTTCACAGCGACACCACGGGAACGGAACTCAAAATGCAGATGCGGTCCGGTTGCCAGTCCCGACATGCCCACATAACCGATGACCTGTCCCTGACGCACGCGTGTACCATTTTTGATGCCATTGGCAAAACGCAGCAGGTGGGCGTAGGCGGTGGAGTGGTTGCGGTTATTGTGGCGGATTTCGATAAAGCGGCCATAACCGTTTTTCCAGCCGGAAAAGGTGATGTAACCATCACCAATGGCATGCACAGGTGTGCCTGAAGGTGATGCGTAATCGACGCCGCGATGGGCGCGGGTATAGCCGAGTACCGGATGCAGGCGTTTTAATTTAAACGTAGAGGAGATGCGCGAGAATTTCACCGGCGCTTTCAGGTAGGCCTTGCGCATACTCTTGCCTTCAGGGTCAAAGTAATTGACTTTGCCATCAGCCTGTTCGTAGCGCACGGCCAGAAACTCTTTACCCTGATTGACAAATCTTGCTGCCAGAATGCTGCTCTCCAGCGTTCTGCCTTCATCATCGAAACGCTCTTCATAGATGACCTGGAAGCTGTCGCCGTTGCGCATATCCCTGGCAAAGTCGATATCCCATGCGAAGATGTCGACCAGATTCATGGTGGTGCGCTGATCCATGCCGGCCCGGGCAGCGGAGCTGAACAGACTGTCTTCAATGGTGCCGGCGGACATATGCTGGCGGCTATAAACCTCTCGTTTGACCAGTTTCGACTGCCAGTCGCTCTGGCCCTTGGGCAGGGTCAGCTGCAGGCGCTGCAGGGCATCGATGTTGTAGGACAGTTCAACGCCGTTGTCGGTGTCGATACGTTTGAACGATTTTCCTGCACGGATATTTCTCAGCTGGTAGCTGGTATTGGCTGCAGTGATGATGTTGTGGCTGGTGGTCCTGTCGAAATCAAGGCGCATCAATGCTGAAACGGCATTGTCGCCTGATTGCAGACGGGTCTGGTTGATATGTGATCCGCTGCCGGCAGTCAGTGTGAGTTCAGGTGTGATCCACTCTTCATGCGGTTGGCTGCGGGCATTCACATCATCACCACCGGTACTGATCAGCAGCATGATAAAGGCAAACCCGATCAGGGCGCCGAAAACAGGAAACAACCCCGGCCTTGGCAGCTGAAAGCGGGGCAATGAAGGAAGACTCAGACGACGAGATTTTTGTGCTGTCCTGGAAGTGTTTCTGGACGTGCCTGCACTCTTGTCGGAAAAATCATGGTTAAAGTTTTTCGGCAAAGAAGTCCTCCTGATTCCGCAAGCTTAAGTGTGGCGCATTGCTTGTCAAAGCTTCAGAGGGCAACATTTCGCTTTTCAAAGAGTTTTGGAGGGGATTATGCCCAGTTTTGATGTTGTCAGTGAAACAGATATGCAGGAGATGACCAATGCGGTGAATCAGGTGATCAAGGAGATTACCACCCGTTTCGATTTTAAGGGGTCCAAAGCCAGTATTGAGCTGGGTGACGATTCGATTACGGTTGTCGGTGACGACATCAATAAAATGAATACCGTGACCGAACTGTTGCGCGCCAAACTGGTACGCCGCAACCTCGATCCGAAATGCCTGGAGTACGGCGACCCGCAGGATGCCAGCGGTAGCACCAAACGTCAGGTGATCACCATCAAGCAGGGCGTGAGCACCGAGCTTGCCAAGAAGATCGTCAAACATATCAAGGATGAGAAGATGAAAGTACAGGCCTCCATTCAGGGCGATCAGGTGCGCGTCACCGGCAAGAAACGCGATGACCTGCAGGCTACGATGGCGCTGGTGAAAGGCATTGATTCGGACAGGCCGCTCTCATTCACCAACTTCAGGGATTAACCTTTACAGCAAGTCAGGTCGTATCAATGCGTTCCGGTCAGTTGGTTTGACCGGAGCGTATTTTTTTGCATCTATAGTAGACCCCGGATGCATATCAAGGATGAGAAGATGAAAGTGCAGGCCTCCATTCAGGGCGATCAGGTGCGCGTCACCGGCAAGAAACGCGATGATCTGCAGGCTACGATGGCGCTGGTGAAAGGCATGGATACCGACCGTCCGCTCTCATTCACAAACTTCAGGGATTAACCTTTACAGCAAGTCAGGTCGTATCAATACGCTCCGGTCAGTTGGTTTGACCGGGGCGTATTTGTTTTGCATCTATAGTAGACCTGACCCCGGATGCTCAAACCGGCCCGCACCGGATTGAGATGAATATAACGCGCAAGCTCAAGCAGGTAACTATCCTCATCTACAAGGATCGCTTTGTACCTTCCCTGAAACAGATGACCAACTTCTTTTCTCTTGCTGTTGATATATCGCGTATAACGGAACCCAAGGTTCTGAATAATTCTGGACAAAGGAGTGTCGCCAACCTGTATCAGCAGGTGAACATGATTGGTCATCAAACAGAAGGCATGCACCCGATGTCCATATCGTTCAATGCCCTCTTGAAGTAACAATAAAAACCGGCAGTAATCAGCATTGGAGAAAAACAGATCACTCCCCACGTTCCCCCTCATCATTACATGATAATAACCGCCGGCTACATGTACTCTTGGTTTCCTTGCCATCGATAAACCGTATTATAAACTGTCAAATAGTCAAGCCTGACCCGGTTGTTTCTATCTATGAAATTGGTTTTGTTCAATCTCAGGATTACTACGGTTTTTCCTTCAGGAAGAGCGCCGATTGGAGGGATAACAAATAGAGTTAGCTGGGTATATGCGATCACTACAACCACAGCCACGATAATGAGAGATAAGATAGTTCCTTTCTTTTTCATGATATTTCCAGTCCTTTTAATAGTTTTGCATTTTGTCGTAGCCATCTTTTTCATTTTGCATGCAGACGGCTTGCAACTGGAAATCATCGAAAGTGCTTGCGCAACGACCTTTTGCTTTATGTGCTACGGAGCTTGGAAGGCCAAAGGAGCCACTTGCAAAAGTCTGAGATAGATTGAAGGGCAACATCTCAGCAGTTGGATTTACTGTTTCAACTTTTGTTTCACCCGCATATTTCTTTCAGGAGTAGTCGTTTCCCAGCGTTTTTCGGTTTTCAGGGCGAGCAATGCGATGGCATTCATATCATGATGCCTTTTGACGCTTCGGGTTTGGTGTATAGGCAGGTCATTGAATCATGCGCATAAACTGATCTGCCGTAAGAGCCAGAATGCCGAACATCAAATGACACATCG
>MNWZ01000163.1:0-7500 GCA_001871925.1 Zetaproteobacteria bacterium CG1_02_53_45 | reverse complement strand
GGCCGCCGATGGTGTGCCAGAAGAGCCAAAAGGCCATCAGTGTATAGGCCGCATGGCTGAAGCGGAACAGGTTGAAGCTGGCAGCGAGGGCGGTAAAGACGATGATGACCGGAATGGCTTCGGCCAGCCAGACATCGCGGGAGACCGGCGCAATGCTCATCCAGATAAAAAACAGCAGAAACACGCTGCCCAGCAGTTGCGGGTAGATGCCCGCAGATGTTGTGTGGCCGTCAAGTCGTCTCATAGCTGCCCCGATAATGGTGTTGTACCGCAATATTCCATGCTACGAAGCTAACGCAACAGGCTGCTTGATCAATGCGCATGTGCGTGACTTGCCGTGCGGCCTGCCCATCTCCATAATAGCGTCATGCGAATGATACTGATTTTTGTCCTGTTTTTATGTGCGCCCATGCTGGCGCAGGCGGAAGATGCTGCTGCGGGCACACGCGTCAGCCTTACGGCCAATGCGGAGGCCGTACTGGCTAACGATGAGGTGGTGATCACTTTTCGGGTGGAGAAGCAGGGGCAGGATGCCGAAGTAGTACGCCAGTATGTAAACAGGGTCAGTAGTGCGATTGCCCAGCGACTGAAGCAGGAGAAGGATGTCAGGCTAAGCACGATCAGCCGCAGCATGCAGCCGGTCTGGCAGTATCCGAAGAATAGCCCGCGTATACGTACCGGCTGGCAGATGATCCAGTCAGGGCAGGTAGTCAGCATGCGGCTGGATGCCGTGCCGCACTGGCTGGATGCCATTGAATCTGCCGGGGCAAACCTCTCCGGTCTGAGTTTCCGCGTTAGTGCAGCCGTATTGGAGCAGGCCATGGTATCACTGCGTCAGCAGGCTGTGCGCAATTTTCGTTCCAGTGCCGCAAGCATGGCGAAAGGGCTGGATGCAGCCAGCTTTCGCATTGTGCATCTGAATACCGGCTCCCGTCAGCCGCAGCCGCGCGTGTTCGGATCTGAGATGGCCATGATGGCCAGGAGTGCCGATGCCGCTCCGCCGGCTTTGTCGGCCGGTGAGAACCGGATCAGTGTCACCGTTAGCGGTGACATCGAACTGCCGTTTACCGATTTTCCTGCGCAATAACCCGTCTGTCGATGGCGCAAGCAGGTTAATCCCTTATTTTGGGACGCATTACCGGCTGAATCATCATCAAAAGCACCTGTGAACTGGCGGTTGCCCGTGGCTTGTTGCATCATTGGCTGATGTCTTCACAACCTCTTGCCGGCAGGCATATTCTGATTACCCGCGCAGCAGCCCAGTTGCCGGCTCTTGCCGATCTGGTGCGCTCGCGCGGCGCTATCCCTGTCCCTTTTCCCTGCCTGGCCGTTGCCACCATGCCGGATGATATCATGCGGGCAGTTACGCAGCTGGAGCGGTTCAGCGATGTGGTTTTTACCAGCTGCAATGGTGTTACCAGTGTGGTCGACACATTGAACAGCGTCGGGCTGGATGCGCCGGCACTGTTTGCCTTGATGCGGGTGGCGGCTGTTGGCAAGCGTACTGCCGATTGTTTGCGAGAGTGCGGCATCGGGGTGGATATCGTGCCGGCTTCGGCTTCTCAGGACGGTCTGATCGATGCCTACCGACAGGCGGGTCCTCCGCGCAGCCTGCTCTTTTTCCGGGCTGAAGAGGGACGTGATGCGCTGGCTGAAGCGCTGGCTGAACAGAGCATAGAAGTGCAGACGGTACCGGCGTACCGTACGGTCTGCCCGGATGAGGATGCCCCGGAGGTGCTGGCCATGCTGCGCGGTGGACTGGTGGATGCGGTATTGCTGGGTAGTGCCAAGGCAGCACTGCACTACCTGCAACGAGTCGGTGATGCGGATCTGGCGGCTGGCCCGGTGATTGTCGGGATCAGTGAGAATATGGCGGCGGCAACGGCCCGTGAGGGACTGAAGGTGCAGCTTGTTGCCAAAAGCGCTAGTTTTGAGGCGATGCTCGATATATTGAGCAACCATTTTGCTACGCATGCATATTGAGTACATCTGTTTATGATGATGAAATAGAGGAGTTAAACCATGTCTTTGCCCGAGCTGATTATCCGACCGCGCCGTCTGCGCACTACGCCGACGATGCGGCGTATGGTGCGTGAAACCACGCTCTCCGCAGCCGATTTGATCTATCCGCTGTTTGTCGATGAGACCATCGATGCGCCGATCGCTGTTGCCAGCATGCCGGGTGTGTCGCGTATCCCGCTCTCACAGGTAGGCGATGCCGTGCGTGAAGTGGAGGCTCTCGGTATTTCGGGCATCATCCTGTTTGGTATTCCGGCAGTGAAAGATGCCGTCGGTTCCGGCGGATGGGATGAGAACGGTATTGTGCAGCAGGCTATTCGTGCCGCCAAGGCAGCCTGCCCGGATATCAGTGTGATCGCCGACACCTGCTTCTGTGAATATACCGATCACGGTCACTGCGGCGTGTTGCACGGTGAAGATGTGGATAATGATGCCACGCTGGTCAATCTGCAGCGGGAGGCGGTCTCCTATGCCGAAGCGGGTGTCGATATCGTGGCGCCGTCCGGCATGATGGACGGCATGATTGCCGCGATTCGTCAGGCGCTGGATGCAGCCGGCTTTACCAATGTACCGATCATGTCCTATGCGGTTAAATACGCATCGGGCTATTTCGGCCCTTTCCGTGATGCGGCCGATTCCACCCCCGCCTTCGGTGATCGCGCCACCTATCAGATGGATCCGGGCAACCGCCGTGAGGCGATCCGGGAAGCGATACTCGATGCCGAAGAGGGTGCCGATTTCCTGATGGTTAAACCTGCGCTCGCGTATATGGACATCATACGTGAAGTGAAGGATGCCACGCTGCTGCCGATGGCGGTCTATAATGTCTCCGGTGAATATGCGATGGTGAAAGCTGCGGCCGAAAAGGGCTGGATTGACGAGCGGCGCGTGGTGCTTGAAACCATGCTCGGCTTCAAACGTGCCGGCGCGGATCTGATTCTCACCTATCATGCACTGGACGTAGCGCGCTGGCTGAGGGATAGTTAAGCAATGGATAACAAGCAGACCCCCGAAACGAATGATGAGGCGATTGAGGCTGTGATTGCCGAGAGCGTCGGTCAGGCTGAGCCATCGCCGAAACGCGGTACGGGGCTGCTTACGCGCGTACTGGTGCTGCTGTTTGTCGTGGTTGCACTTGTCTTTGGCACGCTGGCGGCCGGTGGGCATCTGCAACCACTGTTGCAAAAGCTCACGGCCTCTTTTGATGCCGTGCCGCCGTCACAGGCGCCGATTGATCCGGAGCAGGTTGTGGCTCAGCCGGCCCCTGCTGCAACTCAGGATGAGGCGATCAGCCACGAGGCGGGCTCTTTTGTTCTGCCTGTTACGGCACCGGCAACGCCTGTTGTAGATACACCCGCAGAGCCGGTAGAGCCGGCCCCTGCGGTGGAAGAAGAGCCTGCCATGGCGCCAGTGATCAGCCAGCCGGTGGTTGGCAAGGCTGAAATTGATCATTTGATGACTACCATTGATACGCTAAGCGGTGAGTTGGCTCTGATGCGCAAGGCGCAGAACGAGCTGAAAACCAATCGTGACCAGCAGCAGCAGATGGATCTGCAGGTACGCACAGGCTGGCTGGTGGACCCCGCCATCAGCCTGCAACAGACGCAACAGGCCTGGGAAGAGATTGCCCTGCTGCCGGGACTCACTGCCGGGCAGCGTGATGAGGCAAACCGGATGCATGCACTGGCCACCCGCACGGCCAGAGAGGTCAAACAGTGGCGTGAAACGCTGGTGAAATGGGCCGATATGATGGTTGTGCCGGTACATCCGGAAGTGCTACCGCAACCGGAGCATCCGTGGTTGGCGTGGATCGTCGGACAGTTCCATCTGCACAAGGCTCCGTCGGCGGAAGCGGATCGACTCTCCGGGCTGCGTACGCGTCTGCTTGATGCCGCCCGCCATCTGTCGCTTGAGGCATGGCCCGATAAAGCGACATGGCAGGCCCTGCATGCAGAGCTGTTGCTACAGGTGCGGGCATTCTCCGCCGCTAATGCCGAGCCGATGCCTGAGCTGGGTTTACCGGAAAATCTGGATGCATTGCAGCGTGATGTGGCGCTGCTGCATAGCACGGCGCAGAGCTGGAAAGCGCGCGGGCAGGAGGGGATCTGATGCGTCTGATATTTCTGCTCGTACTTGCACTGGTGGTCAGTATTGCCCTGGTTGCCTTTCCGAACATTGCCGATCAGGCACTGCGGCTGGAGGCGTTCGGCTGGGTGTTCGAGACCCGCCAGGGCGCATTTATTGTGGCGCTGTTTGTTATTCTGTTTGTCATCTGGCTGCTGCGTACGCTTGTCTCCGGCCTGTTTGCCGGCCCCGGTCACCTCTGGCAGTCACTGCGCATGGGCAGCCGCAACCGGCGCGAGAAACGCCTGCGCGAGGCGCTGGAGCGCTGGCTCAATGGCGATGGTGATCTTGATGCCCGTTTGCTGAAACGATCACGCAAGGTGTTGCCTGACTGGGCGCTGGATCTGCTGACGGTGATGGGTACCCCGGCAAAGGATCAGCCTGCTCCCGATCCGCAAGCGGATCCGATGTTAACCGCGATGATTGCCAGAACGGTCACCTCGCCTGTGGCCAGTCCGAGACCGGACCCTGCTGTTTGTAAGGCGCATCTGAAGGCGTGGCTGGCAGTCAGCCCGAATTCGGCGCTGGCGAGAAGCAGGATGGCTGATGTCGCGGAAGAGGAAGGTAACTGGCAGGAGCTGGTTTCTCTGCTCGAAGAGATATGGAAAAAAGGTCAGCAGTCCGCTGCCGGTATCAAGGCACGCCTTATTCACGCCTATGTGAAGCTGGCCGAAGCGGATGCGGAACAGGCGCTGATCCTGCTGCGCAAGGCGCATCGCCTGAGTCCTGCCGATGGGGTGGTGCTGCTGGCTTATGGCCGGGTGCAACTGGCCAACGGGGAGAGTGAAAATGCCCGTCGCCTGTGGCTGAATCATCTGCAGTTCAATGAAGATATGGCGATCGCGACGGCGCTGCTGGCTGTCTTGAAGCAGGGTGATACGCTCAAGGTATACCGCAAACTCGAGCGCAAGGTGAGCGGGGAGATCAGCCTGTCCCTGCGCTGGCTGCGGGCAGAGCTGGCACATGCATGCAAACTGGACGGGTTGGCTTTTGAACAGATGCAGATGCTGACCAAAGAGGCCGGCTATGCTCCTGCACTGGAGAGCATGGCGCGCTGGCATGAGGCGGCGGGCGAGTTTGCAAAAGCGGCCCAATGTTTCCGGCAGGCGCTGGAGCGTTCACGACAAGGTGGAACGCCGGAGTAGTGCCGGTTTTAAGCCAAGCCAGTTTGACATAAGTTGATCTGTCGACTATATACATATCACAACGGATTAGCGGCTCATGTGAGTCGCAGGCGGCTGCAGGCGTGCAGCCGCCTATTTTTTTGCAGCAGTGATCATGGCTGCTGATTCGGCCGACTGGCAACGGGTGGCCCGACCACCGGAAGGTGGCGCCACACTCTTTCCACTGCAGGCAACGCTGCGTCTCTCCGACGGTCGTTCTATAGATATCGATGCGCAGGGTTTTCTCATCTGTCACAAGGGGCGATTGCAGGCATGGAAAAATGAGTGCCCGCATGCCGGCTCCCCGCTGGACTGGATTCCCGGCCGTTTCTTCTCCGAAGATGGCGAGCATCTGGTCTGCCACACCCATCATGCCATATTCGATCCTGAATCCGGAGACTGCCTCTCCGGCCCGTGCCCGCGCGGGCTGTATGCGTTAGCGTTTCGTGAGGTCGGTGATATGGTTGAAGTGCCTGTCACTGCCGAGCGGCTACCGGAAAGAGGCGGCGATTAGGGGAGCGCTGATCGGGGCATTGAAGGTTTAATGATCACTCATGCCCAGATATTGCCAATGGCACGACAGGCAAGTCACGGTCATAAACGGCATTCACTTAGTCAGGATGAAGGCGCGAACGAGTCCTGACCCCTCACCTCATCATGATTTCAGACGTATTTCATGTTTGAAAAGGCTACGATTAGACTTGCGCACACCCATATGCTAGTAATCATGAAAATAACCGGAGGAACAATCACGATGGCAAACCACGTCACCTGTGCACCACAGACCACAGCAACCAAAAAACAAGCGTGGCACGCGCCGCAACTAGCAAACCTGACCTCATTAGCAACGAACGGCAAAACAGTCTACCAGACAAAAGAAGGACCATATTCACTCACCAGAGGCCCCAGCTAATCAGCTGTAATCCCCATCAGATCTAAATCAGTCGAAGCAGAACGTCTGATTTAGAGGGGAGAGAACCCAACCACAACACGTCCAAACTTCCACCCATAAGCCAACGGAATCAGTTCTAGACAATCCTTCCAGTGCGGCATCAGTCCGCGCATTAAGCTGGATAATTGATCCAGTCAAATGAGGGTACTTCTGTTTAACTTCTAAATGACCGGACTAGTAACCTCAAAGCATACTCTAAGAGGTGAATTTGAGAATGCCGTATTCGCTACGTATCGCAACTGAAGCCGACTTTCATACTATACATTATACATGGATGGATGCTAGACCAAGATCGGTCCAATCAAGAACCATCATTTTATTGTAACTGGAACCTAACCCGGAAGGTGTATGAAGAGCACCGCCTTCTAGGATTTGTATCTACGGATACAGACACGCCACTTGCATATATGTGGGATGATTTTGGAATCGTTGAAGTAGAGTACTCAGAAAGAGGAAAAAGAATAGGCACACTGATGGTTGAAGATGCCATCAATCTTCTCGCAGAAAAAAAACATTGCTGCGATCGGTATTCAAGCAGCTCCAATATCTTCTAAAGAGTATTGGACAAAAATGGGCGCAGTATTCTATACAGAAGATGAAGCCTTTATAGAAATCCCAAAGAGGCTAGAAACGCCTACTGATGGGAAAGTGGTGGATGTAAAGATTAGCCTTTTCAAAGAAGCAATGCTTTACGAAGCAACCCCAGGAGCCTCGGGGTCAGGACTCGTATCGTGCATCGATTGGCCGAAGGGAATGCGCAAAGCGAGTCCTGACCCCTATGGTGTGACCCTTATGGCGCAAAGCGAGTCCTGACCCCTATGGTCCACAAAGCGAGTCCTGACCCCTATGGTCCACTGACCCCTATGGTCTATGGTTAAATACCGGGATGACCCAGTTAGAGACCTTGGAATTCTAGCTGCCGAGTGCCTTAAGCGTAGGGTTTTTGGGGATCAGATGAAAGATGCGTATTCCGGTGAAGTCGGCACCTGATTCCAGTCGAACGCGACACCCTATTCCGGTGAAGTCGACACCCCCTTTGGGAGCCTGTTGCTGATCTGGACTGGTGCTACTCTGCGGGGTGTTTTTGGATGGTCAATGTTGCGTTCTTTTTTCTCATGGATTCACCCTTCAAGTTGATCTTGTAAGCGCTGTGAACGAGGCGGTCGAGGATGGCGTCAGCCAGGGTCGGATCGCCGATGTATTCATGCCAGGATTCGACCGGGAGTTGGCTGGTGACGATGG
>MNWZ01000108.1 GCA_001871925.1 Zetaproteobacteria bacterium CG1_02_53_45 | reverse complement strand
GATCCCTCACGACTTGGTTACATCGTTCGGGCACATTGGGGTATTGAAAACAATCTGCATTGGGTGCTGGATTATGCTTTTGATGAAGATTCCAACCGTGCACGAAAAGGAAATAGCGCGGCAAATATGGCAGTGGTTCGGCATATTGCTTTGAATCTGATCAAAGCCGATACATCATCCAAAATCGGCATTAAGAATCGAAGGCTTAAAGCTGGATGGGATAATGATTATTTGGAAAAACTGCTAATGGGAAAGTAACAGTTTTAATGCGATTGCCCTGCGGTGAGCGTCGACACAGATAGACGCATATCCGCAGTGACGTTAGTGTGCGCCCTGTTTTGGGTGCCCGATCAGTCGAAAGACTATGGGTGAAACGGGAAGTCCGGTGCGACTGTTACTAGTCAATTCCGGCGCAGCCCCCGCTACTGTAGGCCTGACAACGTTGTTCGAACCCACTGGGAAATTGATCACTGATCACCTGGGAAGGAGAACAGCCGCGGATGAAGGCAAGCCAGGAGACCGGCCCGAAACTCGGCATGACTGCACCACTGAGGCGATTGATTTTTTTGTCTCTGGCAAGGCGATAGCAGCGCAAAAGCGGAGCATACTCAACATATGTGAGCATTTGAGCAGCGCAACAACGCCGCCAGAGTGAAAAAAGCAGTCGCACGAGCATGCCATCGGTTTGAGACCTCGGAGGGAGGTAGGCTGCCGGAGCTGACGGCGCCACCCATGCCCCTTCTTCATCCGACCCCACCTTCTCCCGAAACTCACAACCGCCAAAACTATAAATATTGCGCGGCGGGCGCGGAGAAACCTTTGAAACAGAAACATATCTTATGGCTGGCAGCCTTTATGGCAGCCATGCCGACTATCACGATCGCTCAAACAGCGGATCTGGGTGAGCTCAATGTCACCAGCAGCAGGGTGCAGTCCCCATCCATTCAATCATCGAAATCCATCACCATCATCAGCCGTGGCGAAATTGAAGCATCCCATGCCACCAATGTCGCCGACCTGTTCAAAGGTCAGGCAGGCATTACCGTACGCGACACATCGGGAACCGGGGCCAAGGCCATCATCGATCTGGGTGGCTACGGTGACTCGGCAGCATCCAATAAAGTCGTACTGATCGACGGGCGCCGTGTCAGCAGTCCGGATCTTTCCGAAGCAGACTGGACCCAGATCCCGCTGGACCAGATTGAGCGCATTGAAATCCTGCATGGTGCAGGTTCCGTACTCTATGGCGATGGCGCAGTCGGCGGTGTCATCAACATTATCACCCGTATCCCGGAATCCGGCGGCCAGATCATGCTCGGCGCCGGCAGTTTCGGCAGCCAGAGCGGCAAAGCCCGTATTGGCGCCGATGCAGGCACAGTGCGTCTGGAGGGTAACTTCTCGGGCGAAAAGACCGACGGTTATCGCGATAACAGTAAATTTGAGCGCTACGATGCCGGTGCCCGCTTTGAGGCCGACCTTGGTGAATCCCTTATGTGGTACGGCAGCGGCAACCACCATACCGACCGCTTCGGCCTGCCCGGTGGGCTGACTCAGGCTCAGGTGGCTGCCAATCCGAAACAGACCCTGAAGCCGGATGAATACGGCAGCAGCACAGATGACTTCATCAACTCAGGTCTGCTGATCAATGCCGGCCCTGTCGAGCTGGACCTGCCTGCCTCATTCCATCGCCGCGATACACTCGCTCACTTCGGTGGTCTCTTCCCGTTCAACGCCACCAGTACCCTGCGCACGATTTCCCTGCGCCCGAAAATGACGCTTACCCACGACCATGGTGCTATTAGCTCACAGCTGATTATGGGTGCCGACATCGACAAGGTAAAAGGTACGGTTGCAGGCCTTGATGCCAGGCGTAACCGCAGCGGTTACTACGCCCAGCTCACTGCCTCCGATAGCGACGGCAACTACGTTGTTTCCGGTGGCCTGCGTTCTGAAAAAGTGAACGATGCGCTGAACAGTGGCAGCAGTTCGGTTTCAAACCGGCTGAATGCTTACGATATCGGTACCTCAATCGCTCTGGGTGCTGTTCGCCTGCGCCTGAATCACAACAGCTCCATCCGTTTTCCGCGTCTGGATGAACGCACCGAGTGGCTACCGCCAACGTTTGCAGCAAGCTTCAGAACCGACCTGCTGCCGCAAACTGGCAAGCACTACAATGCCGCCCTGCGCTACGAGGCGGAAACAGCCTGGCTGGAGGTGTCCTACCAGCACGCCAAGCTGAAAAACGAGATTTATCTGGATCCCACCGTCGGCTTCTTCGGCACCAACAGCAACTATGTTGACCCGACGTTGCACCGTCTGATCACAGTCGCGGGCTTCTGGCATGCCCATGATCTGGCTCAGGTCAGTGCCAACTACACTCTGGTGCGCGCCACCTTCCAGGGCGGTGCCTTCAGCGGCAACCGCATCCCGGGCGTGCCGCAAAACCGCATCGGCATGAATCTGAAGTCGGACTGGAGTGAAGGTTTCGCCACCACCCTGCATGCCACCTATGTCGGTTCCCAACACCTGATCAACGATCAGTTGAATACGCGTCCGCAAGTGAAATCTTACTTTTTACTCGATGCTGCGGCAGCCTATCGTTGGCAGGGTGTGGAGGTATTTGTGCGACTGGATAATCTGACCAACAAGAAATATATCAGCACAGGTGTTGTTTCTCCTGCCGGTGCCTTCGGCCTCTATCCTGCTGCCACCCTCAGCGCACGCGGTGGAGTGAGCTATAATTTCTAGAAGCAAACCCTTCTGGCCGTGGCTGGTGGCAAGTGCCGCCATCCACGGCCTGTTATTTGCCGTCTGGTTTGATCTGGCCGGTAGCACCAACAATGCAGCCGCGCAAAAGCAGACCATACTGGAAGTTGTCAGCATTGAGTTGATTCCTGAAACGCCGAAAGTGAGCAAAACTTCCGATTCGATCAATCACACAACGATTGCTGCATCAACGCCCGAACAAATCGCCCTGAAAAAACCGGCTGAGCTTCAGGCCCGAGGCCCCGCTGTAGAAAAACCTGCAGCCCTGTTGGCTGAGGCCGGCCCCCAATTCACAACAAACCAACCCGTACATGCTGTTTTAGCGCAAGAAGCCAGCACTCCGGATCAACATGAACAGACCAACAGTCTGGTCAGGAACCACCTTGAATCCTTCAAATTCTACCCTGCCAGCGCCCGCAAGCGCGGCATTGAAGGCCATGTCGATGTGGCCTTTATTCTGACCCGTAACGGAGCTGCCGATCAGATCACCGTGCTGCAGGGATCGGGTTATGCCATGCTTGACCGGGCCGCCATGCAGACTGTCTCCAGAGCCCAGCCGTTTCCTGTTGATGATGGCAGCTATCGCTTTCGCCTGAGGTTCAAGCGGCTGTGAAAGCCCTTATCTGTTTGATATTGAGCCTGTTTGCTGCAGGCAACGCGTGGGCTGAAGAACGCATCATTGCCCTCTCACCGCACGCCTGCGAAATGCTCTATGCCATTGGCGCCGGCCCAGAGCTGGTCGGCAGCGCGGACTACTGTGACTTTCCGGCTGAGGCCAACAAGCTGCCACGCGTTGGCAGCCATGAACGTATCAATGTTGAAGCGGCATTGCGCCTCAAGCCCGATGCAGCCGTGGTCTTAAACCGTAATGTCGGCGGTGTAGCACAGCTGGAAGCGATGGGTGTTCGTATCGTCACCTCCAACCCGGTTGATTTCACAACCATGTTTTCCGACATCCTGAAACTGGGAGAGTTGAGCGGACACCGCCAGAGTGCCGCTGCACTGGTTGGCAAACTCAAAAGTCGTCTGCAACAGGTGCGTAGCCTGCCCCGCAGGGATACAGCAGTATTTTATGAAGTGTGGCATGACCCGATGCTGACCGCCGCCGGCCCCGGCTTCATCAGCCAGTTGATTCATGAGGCCGGCGGCAGAAATGTATTCGAGGCTATTGATATCGAGTCGCCACATGTCAATGTCGAATCGGTGATCCGTGCCAGACCGGAAGTGATCGTGATACCGCTGGAGAACCGTAATATCGAAGCGCGCAAAGCGTTCTGGGAGCAGTGGCTGGGGCACGGAAAAGTGCGCTTCATCGCCATCAACCCCGACCTGCTGCATCGCCCGGGCCCGCGCCTGCTCGACGGGCTGGAATTGTTGCAACAGGCACTACAGAACAAAAGCATTTCACCGCAGGGGACGCAGAGGGCCGCAGAGGAAAGGCAAACTCCATGATATTCAGGACTTTATCCCAGCGCATAGTTATCGTCACCGGAGCAATTATGCTGGCTGATCACTATGCATAATCCCCGAATGAAGATTATGGGAGAACTGGTTTATGATTGATTCGACGCCGCTCAGCCACGAGGCTCTGGATGCATTGCGCATGAATCACCCTGCCTGGCGGCTGCTGCGGGCGGACTCCGCTCCGCTGGTGGCGAGTTTCCTGCATCAGGTGTTTATCACCCCGAATGTGCGCGAGTTGGCAGAGGCTGATCTGGCCGAAGCGCTGGAGGATACACTCTATGCTCTGCGCGAACGACTGGGCGGAGATAAGTATCCGCGCAGTGCGCAGGACTATCTGAATGACTGGTCGGACAATGCGCAGGGATGGCTGCGCAAGTTTTATCCGCCGAATTCCGATGAGCCGCATTATGATCTGACGCCGGCTACGGAGAAGGGGGTGCGCTGGCTGGCAGCTCTCTCCGAGCGCACATTTATCGGTACGGAATCGCGCCTGCTAACCATCTTTGATCTGTTGCGGCAAATGGCTGAGGGCAGTGAAACCGACCCGGAGGTGCGCATCGCGGAGTTGCGCAAGCGGCGGCGGGAGATCGATCAGGAGATCAGCCGGATCAGGTCGGGTGATATGCCGATGCTCGATGAAACGGCGGTGAAAGATCGCTTCCAGCAATTTTCCATGATGGCGCGCGAACTGCTGAGCGATTTTCGTGAAGTAGAACAGAACTTTCGCCTGCTTGATCGCAAGGTGCGTGAGCGCATTGCGTTGTGGGACGGTGGCAAAGGTACGCTGCTGGCGGATGTGCTGGGCGAGTGTGACGCGATCACTGATTCCGATCAGGGCAGAAGCTTTCGCGCCTTCTGGGACTTTCTGATGTCGAGCAGCAGGCAGGAGGAGCTGACAACCCTGCTGGACAAGGTCATGGGCTTGTCTGCCATTGCACAATCAGGGCCGGATTCGCGTCTGCGCCGGGTGCATTATGACTGGCTTGCTGCCGGTGAGCATACCCAGCGCACCGTGGCGCAACTATCGCGGCAGTTGCGCCGCTTTCTGGATGATCAGGCATGGCTGGAGAATCGGCGCATTATGGAGATTCTGCATGGTATTGAGGCCAGTGCGCTCGACTGCCGTGCGACGCCCCCGCAGGATAGTGTGATGGAGATCGATGAGATGGCCGTTGCCCTGCAGTTACCTATGGAGCGACCGATGTATCAACCGCCGTTGCAGGCGGCGATTGCGGCAGTTGAACTACAGGCCGGTGAAGAGGATGGCGATGCCAGTGCCCTGTTTACCCAGGTGGTGGTTGACAAGATGCGCTTGAAGCGAATGTTGCATAAAACCCTGCAACAGCAACCGCAGATCAGGCTTGGCGCGCTGCTGTTACAGCATCCGTTGCAATATGGTTTGGCCGAGTTGATTGTATGGATGCAACTGGCCAGTGAATATCCCCGCAGCGTCATTGATGACCATGCCGAAGAGATCATCAGCTGGCAGGCGTCCGATGGCTGTATCAGGCAGGCGCGGCTGCCGCAAATATTGTTTGTGAGGTAAAGATGGGAGAACTGGAACTGGATCAGGGCCATGGATTTGCCGCCATGCCGCAGCTTTCACCGGTCGTCATCACGCTGCTTAAGGGAGTGATAGATCGTGAGGCGGATACGCGCCTGTGGCAGATGCTGCTCTGTTTGCAGGCCGCCGTGCGCGATTATGTGGCGGTATTGGGGCTGGAACTCATCCTAGATGAAGCGGAAGGGTATGCATTTCTGCGTTCGCGGGATGCGAGCGATGAAGATGCGCAGGTGGCATTGCCACGCCTGGTGGCCAGACGCCAGCTCTCGTTCCCGGTGAGCCTGTTACTGGCTTTGCTACGCAAGAAACTGGCGGAATCCGATGCGACAGGAGGCGAGTTGAGGGTGATTCTGTCACGTGATGAGGTGGTGGAGATGATTCGCGTCTTTCTGCCTGAAGGCAGCAATGAGGTGCGTCTGATCGATCAGGTGGAGAGCCATCTCAATCAAATTGCCAAAATGGGCTTTGTACGCCGCCTGCACGGGCAGGAACAGATGATCGAGTTGCATCGCATTATCAAAGCCTTTGTTGATGCCGAATGGCTGGCCGATTTTGACCAGCGTCTGGCCGAATATCGCAATCGTCTATGTGCAACCGGCGACGGGCTATGAATCGTAGTCTGGAACTTGAATTTGTGCGTGATGATGCGCTGACCGGTTTCCGACTGATGCGGCTGGAGGTGTTGAACTGGGGCACCTTTGATCGCAAGGTCTGGCGTTTTCAGCTTGATGGCAGAAATGCCCTGCTTACCGGCGATATCGGATCGGGCAAATCAACGCTGGTGGATGCAGTGACCACGCTACTGGTGCCGGCCCACCGGATCGCCTACAACAAGGCCGCCGGTGCGGCTGCGAAAGAGCGTACGCTGCGCTCTTATGTCATGGGATATTATAAATCCGAACAGAGCGAACATATCGGCAGTGCCAAGCCGGTGGCGCTGCGTGATCACACGCACTATTCAGTCATTCTCGGCGTATTTCACAATGCCGGTTTCGATCAGACCGTGACGCTGGCGCAGGTGTTCTGGTTTCGCCAGTCACAGGGTCAACCCGAGCGCTTTTATATTGCAGCGGATCGCGAACTCTCGATTGCCGATGATTTCGGCGCCTTCGGCAGTGATATGCTGCAACTGCGCAAGCGCCTGAAAGGCGAAGGCGTTGCCCTGTTTGATGCATTCCCACCCTATGGTGGCCATTTCCGCCGTCGCTTCGGCATCGACAACGATCAGGCGTTGGAGCTGTTTCATCAGACCGTATCGATGAAATCGATCGGCAACCTGACCGAGTTCGTGCGTGGTCATATGCTTGAGCCGTTTGATGTTATCCCGCGCATTGAGGCCTTGATTGCACACTTTGATGATTTGAACCGGGCCCATCAGGCTGTGCTTAAAGCCAAGCGGCAGGTGGCGTTGTTGTCGCCACTGGTTGCCGATTGCCAGCGCCATGCCGATCTGGATCTGGCTGTTGTGCAGCTGCGCGCCTGTCGTGAGGCGCTCAAGGTCTGGTTTGCTCGTATCAAGTCGGCATTGCTGGCCGAGCGGATCAGCAAACTCGATGGTGAGCTGGCGCGATTGCAGCAGCGTATTATGCAGCTCGAAGAAAAAGTGCAGTCAGAGCGGCAAAAGGAGCGCCAGCTGGAGCGCGCCATTGCCGATCAGGGCGGTGATCGTATCGCCCGCCTGCAAGAAGAGATGCACGAAAAGTCAGGTGAAAAAGAGCGTTGTCTGCAACGCGCGACACGCTACGCAGAACTGCTGCAGTTGCTTGACCTGCCGGCGATAACGGATGTGGACGCCTTTATTGCCGGTCGGCAACAAGCGCAGCTGCTGCATTCGACACTGAATGTAGCAGAGGCTGAAACGCAGAACCGGCTGCAGGAGAGAGGCGTCGATCTGGTGCAGGGGAAACGCGATTATGATCTGCTGGCGCATGAACTGGAGGGATTGAAGCGGAGGAAGAGCAATATCAGTGAACAACAGATTGCGATTCGGACGCGCTTGTGTGACGCGCTTGCTCTTGCCGAGGCGGAGATGCCGTTTGCCGGTGAGTTGATTCAGGTGCATGCGCAGGAGCGGGACTGGCAAGGGGCAGCCGAACGACTGCTGCACAATTTTGCCTTGTCGCTGCTGGTGCCCGAGCAACACTACGCCCGGGTGGCGGAATGGGTGGATCAGCATCACCTGAAAGGTCGGATGGTCTATTTTCGCGTGCGCGAAGCAAGCCGTTACAGCTTGCCCGAACTGCACCCGCAATCGCTGGCCCGCAAGCTTGAGCTTAAACCCGACTCCCCCTTTGCCGACTGGCTGGAGCAGGAGCTGGCACATCGCTTTGATTACGCCTGCTGTGACACACCCGAGCAGTTCCGGCGCGAGGATCGCGCCCTGACCCGTGCCGGCCAGATCAAGGCGAAGGGCGGTCGGCATGAGAAGGATGACCGCCATCCTATTGATGATCGCAGTCGTTATGTGCTTGGCTGGAGCAATGCGGAAAAGATCGCTCTGCTGCAAAAGGAAGCGACGCAACAGCAGCAGAGACTGACTGAACTGGCAACGCAGGTGACTGCACTGCAACGCACGCTGAAAGCGCATCAACAGCGGCTGGAGACACTCGGAAAACTCGATGAGTATCGTGATTTCCGCGATATCGACTGGCAGCCGCTGGCGCTGGAGATTGCCCGCCTGCAACAAGAGAAAGAGGCGCTGGAGGCAGCATCCGATCGTTTGCGCCTGCTCAGCGACCAGCGCGAACAGGTTCTGCAGGAGCTGGCCGAGAGTGAACGACTGCTGAAGGATCGCAATGATGACCGCGCCAGACGTGAAGAGCGGCGCGATGCGGCACAGCATGATTATGCGGTTTTGCAGGCTCTGCTCACGGAGAGTGAGGCGGAGTATCAATCCTGTTTTGGCCAACTGGAAGCCTACAGCAGTGAAGCCCTTGGCGAATCCGGGCAACCGACGGTGGAGTCATGCGACGGACAGGAGCAGCGACTGCGGAACTGGTTGCAGGCCCGAATTGAAAATGAGGATAAAAAGCTGGCCCGCCTGCGCGATGCCATCATCAAGGCCATGAGCGATTACAAGAAGGAGTTTGCGCTGGAGACGCAGGAGGTCGATGTCGATTTGCGCTCGGCGCATGAGTACGGGGCCATGCTTGCGAGTCTCAACGCCGATGATCTGCCGCGTTTTGAGGCGCGCTTCAAAGAGCTGCTCAATGAAAATACCATTCGTGAAATTGCCAATTTTCAGAGCCAGCTGCGCCATGAGAGTGAAAAAATCAGGGAGCGCATCGAGCATATCAATCAGTCATTGACGCAAATTGATTATGTGCCGGGGCGTTATATCAAACTGTTGGCACAAGCTGCGGTGGATGCGGAGATTCAATCGTTTCAGCAGCAGTTGCGCGCCTGCACGGAAGGCAGTGTAACCGGTTCGGATGATGATCAGTATTCAGAATCAAAATTTTTGCAGGTCAAACAGATTATCGAGCGCTTTCGTGGCCGCGATGGCATGGCCGATGCCGATCAGCGCTGGATGCTCAAGGTCAGCGATGTGCGTAACTGGTTTCGCTTTGCCGCCTCCGAACGCTGGCGGGAAGATGATACAGAATATGAGCACTATGCCGATTCCGGCGGCAAGTCGGGTGGCCAGAAGGAGAAACTCGCTTATACGATTCTGGCGGCCAGTCTCGCCTATCAGTTCGGACTGGAATGGAATGCCGTGCGCTCGCGCTCCTTCCGCTTTGTGGTGATTGATGAAGCTTTCGGGCGCGGCTCCGATGATTCGGCGGAATATGGTTTGAAACTGTTTGAGCAGCTCAAATTGCAGTTGCTGATTGTCACCCCGTTGCAGAAGATCCATATCATTGAACCGCATGTGCAGCATGTCGGTTTTGTCTCCAATGATTCGGGCCAGACATCACGCTTGAGAAACCTGACGATCGAAGCATATCGCCAGGAGAAACGTAAACTTGAAGGAACGCTGACTTGAACTGGGTCACCGCTGCGTCGATACGCCAGCAACTGCTGCAACTCTGGAAGCAGGGGGAGCTCTGTCTGACTCTACTCGAACCTGATCGATTTCCGCTACGCCTGCCACTGAAGCAGCCGTCAGCCAGGGTGATGCTCGATGAGTTTGATGCCATGCGCGCGTGGGTAGCCGATATCAGGCAGCTGGCCGCACGCCATGATTTGGCTCTGGAGTGGCGGGAGGTTCGTCATCGAACCCTGGGGCGCAATGAACTGCCCTGCGCATTGCTGTTTGCATCACCCGGGCAAGCGGCAGCCGTGATCGGCAAGTCACGGGAGCTAGCCCTGTTTCGCAGCATGTGTGAGACAACGGCCGCAGCGATGCCGCAGCTCTGCCAATGGCTGGCAAAACGCCCGCTCAAAGCGCTGGAGCTGGCTACGGTGTGGCCGCAACTGCTAACGATGACGGCGTGGATGCTGGCCAATCCGCAACCGGGCATCTATGTGCGACAGATCGATGCAGCGGGACTGGATAGCAAGTTTATTGAGCGCCATCGCGGTGTGCTGGCCGAACTGTTCGATCTTGTGCTGCCGGAAACGGCAGTAAATCAGCAGTTTACCGGGACAAGCGGATTCGCTCGTCGCTATGGATTTCTGGATAAGCCGTTGCTTGTTCGCATGCGACCGCTGGATGAGGCTATCCGCTGGCTCTGTTCAGCTGGCGATCAGGATGTCAGCCTGACTGCAGCAAGCTTTACCGCAATGGTGCCCCCTGTCCGGCGGGTCTTTATCACCGAGAATGAGATCAATTACCTGGCCTTCCCCGATGTGCCGGATAGTCTGATTATTTTCGGTTCAGGCTATGGCTTTGATGCCCTGGCGCAGGCGGTATGGCTGGCTGATTGCGATCTCTTTTACTGGGGCGATATCGATACCCATGGCTTTGCCATTCTGGATCAGTTGCGCGCCCGTTTTCCGCACGCTCAGTCGCTGCTGATGGATCGGCAGACCCTGATGACGCATCGCGCATTATGGGGTCGAGAGCCGGCCCAGGAGCATCGGGATCTACCTCGCCTGACTGCGGATGAAGCATCGCTCTACCATGATATGCGTAGCAATGTTCTGTGTGAACAGGTTCGCCTTGAGCAGGAGCGGATTGCATTTTCACATGTGCAGGCAGCTATCAATGCGCTAATGCTGTAATCTTTGTCGAGTCGAATTCAACTTGCCCGGAGGTGTATGGTGAAACAACATGAACTGCTCTCACTGCTGAACAGCCTCATTGCCACCTGGGAAAATGAGGTGGTGGAGTTTAAGCAGGCCGGCAACGACTACGCTACAGACAAGATCGGACGCTATTTTTCAGCCATGTCCAATGAAGCCAATTTGCGAGAATTGGACAGGGCATGGCTGATCTTTGGTGTGGACAATAAAAGCAGGCAGGTAATTGGCTCCGCGTATCGTTCAGACCAGGAACGTCTGCAAAGTACAAAGCTGCAAATTGCCGATAACACCGAGCCCAGTATTACCTTTCGTAATATCTATGAACTCAAGCATCCTGATGGTCGCGTTGTTCTGTTTGAGATTCCTGCGACTCCGCGTGGAATGCCGATTGCATGGAAAGGGCATTACTACGCGCGTTCCGGCGAAAGCCTTGGAAGCCTTGGGCTCGACAAGCAAGATGAAATTCGCCAACAGACGATGTCCAGCGACTGGTCCGCACAAGTGGTTTCTGGAGCTGCTGCGAAGGATCTGGATGAACAGGCGTTGCAAAAAGCTCGCGAGTCATACGCACGGAAGTATTCAAATCGGTTTCCGGAAGAAGAGGTCATAGATTGGCCTTTGGAATCTTTTCTGGATCGCGCCAGACTAACCCAGAGTGGCCAGATAACACGCACGACGCTCTTGTTGCTTGGCAAGCCTGAGTCCACATATCTGTTGTCGCCACATCCAGCGCAAATGACCTGGAAGCTCGAAGGCCCGGAGCGGGCTTACGAACATTTCGGTCCGCCTTTTCTGCTTAACACAACTGTCCTGTATCAAAAGATACGGAATATACAGCTGCGCATATTGCCTGATGACCAACTGCTGACTATTGAGGTTTCCAAGTATGATCAACGAATCGTTTTGGAAGCCCTGCACAACTGCATTGCTCATCAGGACTTTACCCGAAATGGACGCATCATTGTAACAGAGTTACCGGATCGTCTGATTTTTGAAAATGAAGGCGCATTTTTTGAGGGCCGGCCTGATGATTATATTGCCGGCAACAAAACACCGCGCCGCTATCGCAATCCATTTCTGGCCCAGGCTATGGCTGAATTAAATATGATCGACACCATGGGCTATGGCATCCATTCCATTCATATTGGTCAAGCCCGCCGTTATTTTCCAATGCCTGATTACGACTTTAGTGAAGCCAATGCAGTGAAGATGACATTGTACGGTGGCGTGGTTGACCCTGCATACAGCCGATTACTGATTCAGAAAACCAACCTGCCACTGGACGAAATTATTGCCCTCGATCGCGTTCAAAAACGGCTGCCGCTGACCGATGCTATGATCAAGCGGCTGCGACGCGATGGTCTGATCGAAGGGCGCAAGCCCAACCTTCATGTCTCTGTACCGGTCGCCAAAGCCACGGCCAGAAAAGTTGATTATATCCGGACCAGGGCACAAGATGATGACTACTACGCAAAGTTAATTACAGATTATTTAAGAAAGTTCGGCAGTGCATCAAGAAAGGATATTGATGCATTGTTGCTGGACAAGATCAGCAGCGCACTCGACGAGTCACAAAAGAAAAACAAAGTCGGCAATATTATCAGTAAGTTGCGCATGCATGATGTGATCCGCAATACTGCTTCAAAAAGCTCTCCCGAGTGGAAATTAACCGACTGAATTTAAGAAAGAATCGATGCTTTTAAGAAAGGATTCAAGAAAGAGGCAACCAGTGCAGGACTATAAGTGAGGCTAAAATTCAAATCCAAAGTCCAGTAATGAAGGCACTGATGATTCAGGGCACAGCATCGGGTGTAGGCAAATCGGTACTGGTCGCAGGGCTGTGCAGGCTGCTGGAGCGCAATGGCGTATCTGTCGCTCCGTTCAAGCCGCAGAACATGAGCAACAATGCAGCTGTCACCATTGATGGCGGCGAGATCGGCCGCGCGCAGGCCTTGCAGGCCTTTGCCTGCGGCATCGAGCCGAGCGTGCATATGAATCCGGTGCTGCTCAAGCCGGAAGCACACGGAACGGCCCGGCTGGTGGTGCGAGGAAAAGTGGTCGGCACACTCAGATCAGCCCGTTTTCGCGAAGAACGCCAGCAATGGCTGGAAACAGTGCTTGAATCATTCAGCATCCTGCAGACACAATATGATGTGGTGCTGGTTGAAGGGGCAGGTTCGCCCGCCGAGCCGAACCTGCGCGCCGGTGACATCGCCAATATGGGCTTTGCCGAGGCAGCGGATATACCCGTCTGGCTGGTTGGCGATATTGACTGCGGCGGTGTCTTCGCATCACTGACCGGCACATTGAATATTTTTTCGGATTCAGAACGGGCAAGAGTCAAAGCGCTGCTGATTAACCGCTTCCGCGGTCATCTGGCCCTGCTTGAAGATGGTCTGACATGGCTGGAGAGACAGAGCGGCAAGAAGGTTGCCGGTGTGGTGCCCTGGCTGCCGCTGCATCTGCCTGAAGAGGATGCGCCCTATCGACTGGCCACGGGATACGCGCATCCAGCGCCTGACGGTTTTAACATTGCTGTTATCGCCTACCCCTGTTTGAGCAATATTGATGATCTCGATCCGCTGTTTGATGAGCCGTCCGTTTCGCTGCGCCTGATCAACCGCCCCGACCAGCTGCAACCCGCCGATCTGGTCATTTTACCCGGCTCAAAGCATGTGGCTGCCGACCTGGACTGGCTTCATGAACATGGGTTTGTAGCAGCCCTGCAAAAACATCTGCGTTACGGGGGTAAAATTCTCGGTATCTGCGGCGGCATGCAGATGCTGGGCAAAGAGGTCATGGATAAGACAGGTGTCGAACATAGTGATTCGATTTCGGGGCTCGGCTGGCTCGATATCACCACCCGCATGCAGCCTGAGAAAACATTGAAGCGTATTGAGACCCTGGCCTGCTGGCCGGAACAGGTGCCGGTCACTGGTTATGAAATCCACTACGGCGATGACCACCCCGATGCAACCCTGTTTCCATTCTCCCATCGCTCCGATGACGGGCTGGTACTGGGCACCTACCTGCACGGGCTGTTTGCCTCAGGCCAGTTTCGTAGGGTTTGGCTTGCCGAAATGGGCCTGACGACAGAGTCAGACGAAGATCACGCACATCGGGTCATGACCAGCCTCGACCTGCTCGCCGATGCGCTGGAGCAAGCGATTGCGCCCGAGCTGCTGGAGGCAAAGCGCCTAAAATCAGTTCAGGGACAGGAGGTGTGGCTTGAGCAATCCGGAGAACATCATTCAGCCGCCTTCTGATGATATGCAACTGCTTTATCAGGACATCGCAACAGTCATCCAGCAGGCGCACCAACATGTGCGGCAGGCTGTCAATCAGGCCATGGTGCAAAGTTATTGGCAAATCGGCTGCCTGATTGTCGAACATGAACAACAGGGCAACAGCCGCGCAGCCTATGGCAAGCAGAAGCTGCAGGAGCTTTCCAACAGACTGACGGAGCAGTTCGGTAAAGGTTTTGACGTTCGAAATCTTCGCAATATGCGTGCATTTTATCTGAGCTTCCCAATTCGGAACGCAGTGCGTACCGAATTGAGCTGGACACACTATCGCAAGCTTATTCGCCACATATACATATCGCAGTCTCAAAACGGGAGACAGTGCCTCTCGTTTTATCTTAGTGACGCCAAGCAAGCCGAATGAGCAATATGAAGAAACAAAAGAAAAACATTGCCGGTGGAAGCGCAACCGGTGGCGGAATTAATTTCCAGGCGGCCGTTACTGCCATTGTAGAAATTCATATTGCTAATGGTTCTAGGCTTGGCTGGTTTGAAAGTGTCCTTGATGATATCCCTGTTGAGGTTTCAGCAGAAACAGGTGGGCCGGGCGATGATATCAAAGCGCTTTTTCGAAATGGATCTGTTGCAGAAGTTCAGGTAAAAAAAGGGTTACGGCAAGGAAATAAGCTTTGGGATTCGCTGATTGAGTTAGCAAAAGCAATCAATAACAAACTCATCACGCACGGTTTGCTCATTGTTTGCCCGGAATCCAGCGCGTCAATCAGATCAGATTTGTCACAGGATATTCATCATATCGGAGATGGCAGAACAGATAATCTAAAGGATATCTCAGAGGCGTTCGTATCCAAATTGAGAGCTTTGGATATAGAGCCGGAAACAGTATGCGGGCACCTCAGAATTATTACTGTTCATGCTTTGGAACGCGATTCGGCAGACATTAGTTCTGCCCGTTCCGAGTTAAGACACATCTGTTCTGCTTCCGGGCAAATTGAGCATGCTTGGGATTGCCTGTACAAGGATGCAACAAAGCTGATCGAGTTTCAGGGGCGAAGAACTGTTGCCACAGTCATGCGATCATTGGAAAGCTCGGGCATATCAGTTGCCGGAGTAGGTTGCGCCAAGTCCCCGCTTTCGATGTTGTCGGCCTTATGTAAATGGACGAAGGAAACCAATTCATCCTTCGAGATATTCGGAATCAGTAAACCACTATCACTGGACAAAGCGTGGCTGCCGCTGAAAACAGTGGTTCGAAAAGAGGATGCGTCTGAGCAAGAAACGATTTCAGAGGCTTTAGAGCACTATCACAACTGGGAACATAGAAGGTACAGCTCTGACGAAAAGAGCATCGAACCAACCAGCATAGGGAGATTTGTCAGACGCTGCGTTGTCATTTCAGGTCCGGGCATGGGCAAAAGCACATTGCTGAAGAAGCTGGCCTTGGTGTATGCGCGTGAAGGGTTTCCGGTTATCAAAGTCAGGCTGAATTCGCTGGCTGCGCGCATGCGGAATGGCAGTGGTGTTGAAGAGGGTATTTTCTCTCTTGGGCTGGATGGCTCTTCACTGCAAAAGCAAAACTTTGATAACCTGGCTCTCCGGGAATGGGTATTGCTTTGTGATGGTTTGGACGAAACGGGAGCAAGTCAGAATGATATATGTGAAGGGCTTCAAAAGTTCATTGCCAGCAATCCGCTTTGTCGCGTAGTCGTAACAACTCGGCCAGTCGGCTATTCGACCAATTCTCTGAAGGGATGGCGTCATTACGAACTGCTTCCGCTGATCGAAGATAAAGCCGACGTATATATGCATAAACTGATTTCAGGAGTGTATGAATCTGGTTCCGCAGAGTTCAACGATTGCTTTGATTTTGCATGCTCTGAACTAAAGAAAAACAAAGCAGGAAAGGTGGTTGAAAGAAGCCCTCTGCTTCTTGGGTTGGCTGTATCGCTGGCAGTGCGGAAGATAACCTTTGGTCATTCCAAGGTGGACCTTTTTAAGCGGCTTTTCCAGCTTGTTGATGATGCTTCGACCAGCCGGACAGATAAGCCAAACATATCGAAAGCTAAAGCGAATTGGTTTCTTGACGTGCTTGGCTGGGTGTTATTCAAATACCCTGTTTCTACCGTGGAGAATGCTCTTCAGAAATGTGCAGAGGCCATGATGGCTGAGCTTGATCTTACTTATACGAATGCTGTCGCCGAATGCGAAGTATTTCTGCGATATTGGGAAGAGACTGGCCTTGTAGAAACCATCCGGCATACCGATGAAGCCACAGTCACGTTTATCCATAAATCATTCGGTGAGTATGCCGCTGCCCGTTATATGGTCGCCTTGCCAGAAGACGAGAAGCATGACGTTATCATTTCTGAGCTATCAAACGCTCCCGACTCCGAGGTGCTGAAATTTGCATCTTCACTTGGTGCGAGCGAATCAATTGCATCGGAGCTTATCAAAAGGATTAAAAACAGCGCCGAAGAAATTAAGTGGGTGAAGCGCGCTCTGAGTCTTCTCGCGGACTCTCAATTTGAGCCCAAAGAGGAATATCTCACGGACGTACTTAATGCCGCATTTACCTTAATTGATTCACCTCGGTACTTTCAGTCGAAGGGAATTGCGATTGCTTTGTTGCCCGTGAGCAAACGATATCCCGATGCGGTTGCTGAACTAGCAAAGAGTTTGATCAACAGTGAACACACATGGATAAGATTGTCAGCATGGGCATTTGTTACAAACGGAGGGAGTAGCTATTACGCCTTCAATGAACTGGTCGCTGCATTTGAATCTCTTCCAGAAATGGCTGAATCTGGTTTCAAGAGTTTGCTTGGAGGGTTTAACCTTAATAGAGAAAGCTTTTCAGACATAAGGGAAGCATTTGTTGCTAATGCGATTCGTGAGATAGTAAGAAATCTGCCGGTAGATAAAGCGGACATGGTTTTGAATACTCTTGCTCAAGATGCCTTGCTGAAAACTGTCGGGTTTAGCACGAATATTGTTGGGTTACTTGAAGAGCTTGGAAAGGAAGAACTGGCGAAGCAAGTTGCGGGGTCACTTGGTCGTGCTCAAGTCCATATTAGCAGCCCCGAATTTAATGCGGCTCAAAATATAGCTCACAGAAAACTACTTTCTGCCTTGGTCGACCAAGATTTGCTGGATTCTCTATGCGCTCCTGAAGCACCTTCTGAAGAAGATCGATTTATTCAGTTGGAGGCGTTTCTTGAAGCAAGCGCATATTGGCAGGTTTCTTTGCCGGACATATGGGATTGGCAAGAAGAGCATGATGATGAAGCTGTCAGGGAAGTATTTCGGGGGATTATAGAAATTGCAGGGATAGATAAAGCAATTCTCTCTCAAGAGGCGAAGGCGATGCTTGATCGAATGGACTCTGCTTCAGCCGATGATCGCTACTACAGTTTTTATATGAGTTTAAGTCACGTAGATATTGCTGAGGATGTGAAGGCTGTAAATAGCTGTAATTTGGATATCCAAAAGCTTGAGCGAGCACTGCACCATAAGTCGGAGTGGATTGTGCAGCTAGCCGGTTATCTCTTATCTAATTTGGAAGATAAGAGCTCGCTTCTGGAAATTGTAAATCGTGTGGCTGCTTCGGGGCATGGAATTGCCCTTTGGTTTGTTGCTCAGATTGCCCAGGAAATCAAAATGGATTTGAAGAAGCTTCTTGTTGAAAGGCTGAAGCTTCCGTTGGTGCCTGGGTGCCAATATTTGTATCGAAAACTGAGTGAGCTAGAACTTGAATTGGACGATGAAATTCAAGGCGTTTTGAGAAACGGTCTGCTGAATTCGGGACCACTAACTGCGGAAGAAACAACAAAAGTGATTGCTAAATTGAGTTATTCCGAAGTTAAAGGGCTGGTTCCTTTGATGGAAGAAGTCTATCAGTACTGGTTGACTCATGAAGAGCCATATCCAAAGGGTGGAGGCAGGATACCTGATAGCCCGAGAGAGGAACTGCTTTCTCTTTTGCTCTCTGTTGACGCAGTAACAAATTCGGATTTGATATCGTTTGTGGCCGACGAAAGATCGGATGTGCAGAGAATAGCTGAAACATCATTGATTGATCGGTTAGATGGTGACGAGCCTCTTAGAGATGAGTTCATTGAGAGAGTCGGCCTTGGAGAATTGAGAATCAACCTTCTTTCTCAGGCTTTCCGTCAATCCGTTGAGTTTAGTCAGGCTCAATGCAAGACAATCATACAACTGCTCTCGATGGATGATGCAAAGGTTCGATATGCAGCAATGGGGGTTCTGAATTTGAAATACATGCAGCAGAGTCAAATCGAAAAATGGTCAAGAGTTCTCCGAGATGATAATGAATTGGAAATTCGAGAAAAGGCAATGAGACTACTTCTCGATGGTGTACAAAGTGGTGTAAGGAGTAACCATGTTTGATGAACCTGTAGATTCAGATTCCGGCGAAACATTCGCGGCATTCGAAGAGATGCTGCGACAGAGCGTGCAGTTTGTGATCAACACGGAACCCGATGCCGAGAAGTTCATCAACCTCTATACCATGCTGGCCACGGATGACTTTTTTGAGTTCTTCAGATACCTGAATACAGATGGCAAGGATGAACTGCGCAGCCTTGCGCGGCTATTCGCAATACAGATATGGAACGGCACGCCGTTGTCATCGAACAACTACCGTCCTCGCCCGTTGCCGCTGCCCGGGCGCAACGATCCCTGCCTCTGTGGTTCGGGCAGGAAATACAAACAGTGCTGCGCCCGTCTGGACACAGAGGAGACGCCGCCGATTTCAACCGAGTTGCTCACGATTTTTCTACTGGAGTTGATTACGCAGGCTGAACTGAAACAGGCTCACCTCCACTTTTCACATATGTTGCTCGGTTATATTGCCGGGAAATGGGCGCGCGAAAGCGAGTCCATGGCCAAGCGTGCGCTCATTCTGCTGGATCCGATCTTCAAACAGAGCGATGCGAAGCTGGATCATCGCGACGAGGCGGCGCTCGATACGATGTTCGAGATATGCACGGCACTGGATAAGCCGCGAAAGAAAAAAGCGCTGATCGAGCGCATGGTGAACCATCCTGACAAGGCACTGCAATCGGCAGCGCTGCATCGGTTGTGCACGATTCTCGGCGATCAGGGCTATGACGACGAGGCATGGGCCTGCTTTCAGAAAGCGCAACGCATCGACCCTGACAATCCGGCGCTCAGTCATCTGGAGATCCTGCTGTTGATGCAGCAGGGTAAACTGAAACAGATGCAGCAGCGCGGAAAATTCTGGCTCAAACGACTGAGCAGCATGAATCGGGACGGTGAACTCGATGACTTGATCGACTACATCGAACAGATGCTTTCGGATGGCCCCACGGCATTCGCACCTCTGCTGGAGCAGCTGTCGCCGGGTGCGGGAAGGTTGATTCCATGGTTGCAGCAGGTGATGAAGAACCCGCCCAAAGCAATGGAAAAGATTTGCAGCTTCGATGATTGTTGTCGGATCGAGCCCAAAAACAGCGCGAGCGCCAAACTGCTTGGGCAGTGGCGCGAACTGATGTGGCAACATGAAGAGATGTGGGATCAGCCCGATGCCTGGCTTGAGATGCTCGATAAACATCCTGAACTGGCCGGCAGCATTGGGGTGATCGATGACCTGATTCAGTCGGTCTACCTGCTTGATGCACCCAACCCGGCGATCACCTTTCAGCCGTTAATCATGCTGGCGATGCTTCAGGTCAAATCGCTGATCCCGATGCAACCGAAGCAACCGCTGATCTGGGCAATCACGGATAACCGACCGGTACTGCGCGTGATCGGCTTTCTGGCCGATACCATGGAAGAACTCAATAGTGAAAAGGAAGCACTTGAGTTGCGCGAGTGGTTGCTGCGCCTGAATCCCAACGATAATCAGGGCATGCGTAGCGAAGTGGTCAACAGCTATCTGCGGCTGGGGCGCAACGATGATGTTGTCGCGCTGTGTGAGCATTATCCGGAGGATTTCGATGTCAGCATCAATTTCGGCCATGCGCTGGCCCTGTTCCGTCTTGGCAGAGAGCATGCCGCCAATAAACGGCTGATTGAAGCAATTCAACAGTCGCCGCATATTCCTGACGCCTTGTTACGCAAGCGCATGAAGGAGCCGACAAACCTCTATCCCGGTTACACCTCCGTCGGCGGCGAGGATGAGGCGTGGAGCTATCGCCAATGCGCCCGCGACCTGTGGGAGAAAACTCCCGGCGCGCTCGATTGGCTGAAACGGGGCGCGAAGGTGGTAAAATGAATCTGCCAGAGTTGACATGACGCTACGCTGGATCGCACTTGCCTGTGCCATTGCCGCCTGCCTGCTGCTGGGACTTGCCGCAGGCGAGCAGTGGATCAATCCGTTTGCTGCAGGTGACGGGCTGGAACACATGATACTCTGGGAACTGCGTTTCCCGCGTCTGCTTACCGCATTTGCCGTCGGCGGCCTGCTGGCACTGGCCGGCGCGTGGTTTCAGGTGTTGCTGGGTAACCCGCTGGCCGAACCCTATGTGCTGGGTGTGGCGGGCTCGGCTTCCGCAGGTGCTGTTACAGGCCTGATGTTTATGCCCGAATCTGCATGGATTATGTCGGCCGGTGCATTTATCGGTGCCTGGATCGGCATTGTTGCCGTCATGTTTTTCTCGCATCTGGGGCCGAACCGTATGCTGCTGGCGGGTGTCGTGCTGGCCGCCTTCTGGTCGGCCGTCCTGGCGCTGTTGCTCGCACTACTACCCGAACAGGGGCTGTTCCGCGCCTTCTCATGGATGATGGGTGATCTATCCCACTCCGACCTGCCCGTCCCCCTGCTGCTGCTGGCGTGGGTTATTGCGCTGATTTGCGGCCTGATTCTCTCTCGCTCACTGGATAAACTGCTGCTCGGCGAACGCCATGCCGAAGCCTTGGGCGTGGATGTTAAACGCCTGCGATCACGACTGCTGCTGCTGGCATCCGCCGTTACCGCACTGGCTGTCACTGCTGCCGGCACCATCGGTTTTGTGGGGCTGGTGATCCCGCACCTGATGCGACTGCTGTTCGGCTCCCTGCATCGCGCCGTACTGCCCGCTTCCGCCATCGGCGGTGGACTGCTGCTGGTACTGGCCGACTCGGCGGCCCGCACGATCATTGCACCGGCCGAGCTTCCGGTCGGCATTCTCACGGCCATTATCGGCGTGCCGGTGTTCCTCTTCCTGCTGTTGAGGCGCCGTTAGATGTCCGCCATTATAAAGTTGGCCGATGTGACGGTGACACGTGGCGGCAAGACCCTGTTTTCCGGGCTGAACTGCGCCATGCGTGCAGGTGAAGTGACCGTGGTGCTCGGCCCCAACGGAGCTGGAAAATCGAGCCTGCTGCTGGCACTGGCCGGATTGATTTCCGCATCGGGAACCATTGAATTACATGGCAAACCACTCTCAGCCTACCATCGCATGGAGCTTACCACCCAGATTGCCTGGCAGGGAGATTTGCCGCCAACCGAGTTCGGTCTCACCGTCAGGCAGCGCCTAGAACTTGCTGCAGGCGAAAGTGGTGAAGATGTTGAGTCCACTGCCGCGACCATGGATATTGCAGCGCTTCTGCAAAGACCCTTGGGAGAGCTTTCCAGCGGGGAACGCCAGAGAACAGAGCTCAGCGCACTGATGCTGCGCGACACACCGCTCTGGCTGCTCGATGAACCGACAGCCCACCTGGACCTGAAACACCAGATTCACTGCATTCAGATGCTAAAGTCACAACGCGACAAGGGTCGTGCAATCATGACAGTGCTGCATGATCTCCAGCAGGCCATGGCCGTTGCCGACCACCTGATTCTGATTGATAGTAAAGGCGGGGCCGAATACGGTGCTGCGCACAAGCTGTTCGAGAGCAGGAAACTGACTGAACTGTTTGATGCCCCGCTCACACAACAGGGCTGCGCACTGATTCCCGACTATGGAGACTGCAAATGAAAGCACGCGACAAACGACAGGGCATCGTGCTGGTGCACACCGGCGACGGCAAAGGCAAATCCTCCTCCGCCTTCGGGGTCACCTTCCGCGCTGCAGGCTGGGGTATGAAGGTATGCGTCATCCAGTTTATCAAGGGTAAATGGAAAACCGGCGAAGAGCGGGCGGCCAGGCAGTTCGATAATATCGAGTGGCATGCGCCCGGTGACGGTTTCACCTGGGATACGAAAAACCCCGAACAGGATATCAAAACCAGCCGCGACATCTGGGAGTTGTGCAAAGAAAAGGTACGCTCGCACGAGTTCGATATGCTGGTCTTCGATGAGATCAACTACTGCACCGGTTACGGCTGGATTTCAGGAGAAGAGGTTGCGACGTTCATCCGCGAGGCAAAGCCGAAGTGGATGCACCTGATCCTCACCGGCCGCAATGCCGCAGCTGAAGTGATCGAGGTTGCCGATACCGTCACCGAGATGAAGATGGTCAAACACGCCTTTGAAGCTGATATTCCTGCAACGCAGGGCATTGAGTTTTGATCTGATCCGGCTAACTGCTATGCTGGTCCTGCATTCGGGAGCAAGCGTATGAATGAAATCACTATCTATCAAACAGAAAATGGTAACGTTGAGGTTCGCCTTGATACAGGAACGATTTGGCTCTCACTGGCCCAACTAAGCGAGTTATTTGAACGTGACAAATCAGTGGTCTCTCGCCATCTGCGCAGTATTTACAAAGAAGGAGAGCTTGATCGATCAGCAACTGTTGCAAAAAATGCAACAGTTCAAACTGAGGGTGCACGTGAAGTGACGCGTGAGATCGAATTCTTCAATCTGGACGTAGTAATATCTGTCGGCTACCGGATAAATTCAGTGCGAGCGACCCGCTTCCGCCAGTGGGCCAACAGGGTACTGAAAGAGTATCTGACTCGCGGGTACGCGCTGAACGAAAAAACGCTACAGGAGCAAAACCAGAAACTAAGCGATCTGCGCAACACCGTAGCCCTGCTCGAAAACACACTGGCACACCAGGCCGTGGGCGAAGTTGAAGCGAAAGGACTGCTCAAGGTCATCTCTGATTATGCCTATGCGCTAACCACGCTGGATCGCTATGATCACGGCACCCTGGTCACTGAGAACACCTCCCCGACCACCGCTTACCAACTGAGTTATGAAGAGGCCATCGGGGTGGTGGCATCGATGAAGGGTGAATTCGACGGGCTGTTCGGGCTGGAGAAAGATCAGGGTTTCAGGAGCGCATTGGGTGCGATTGATCAAACCTTCGACGGCAAGGATGTCTATCCGAGCGTAGAGGAAAAAGCGGCGCACCTGCTTTACTTTATCACCAAGAATCACGCCTTCAGCGATGGTAACAAGCGCATCGCTGCCGCTATCTTCATCTATTTCATGGCCGGTCACGGTATGCTCTACCGCGCCGATGGCGGTAAACGCATCCCTGACAATGCACTGGTGGCGCTCACCCTGCTGATCGCCGAAAGCAAGCCAACGGATAAAGAGACCATCGTGAAGGTGATCATCAACCTGATCAACCGCAATAATAAAGGTTAATACTCGAATGAGCTTCAATCACATGCTACCGGAGAACAATACTTGAACATTCTGCTTGCCCACGGTTCACCGAACACAGCCCATGCGGAACAGGTCAATGGTCTGGCTTACACCGTTTCAAACCTGCTCGAAGAAGAGGTCGGTTCAGCCTTTCTTTCCGACGAGCGACTGCCTGCCGGTGCGCGGGTGTTGCCGCTGTTTCTTGGAGCCGGAAAACATCTGACCGAGGATGTGCCAAAACTGGTGGAAGTATCGGGCTGCACGCTACTGCCGTCACTCAATGAGCATGCAGAACAACTGGCCGCCATGGCCTATGATCAGATGACGCGCGAAAGCAAACGCATCAATGTGTTGTTTGCACTTTACCGATTTGCCGGATTCGAAGCGCTGGCTGCGGCCATTCACAGCATGAACAAACGCTGCAGCAAGGTGGCTATGGCTTCGATGCATTCCGAGCCTTCCCTGAACGCTGTGCTGCAACTCTGGCATCAGGATGGCATCACACAGGTAACCGTACAACCGATGCTGCTGTTCGGCGGCCACACTCTTGCTAGAGTTCAGTCCATGATTGATTCGGCCCCCATCAACAACATTTCACTGGTACCGGTCTTGAGCGAGCACGATGGCTTTGCGGCATTGATTGCCGACTGCCTGAGGCCGGATCAATGAAACTGGATGCGCCTCTGATCACTGGTGAGGTCGCCCTCGTCGGTGCGGGACCCGGGGATGCCTGCCTGCTGACACTGGCGGCCGCCAAATTGATCGGTGATTGCGATGTCATTGTTTACGATGCGCTGGTCTCTGAGGATGTACTGAATCTGGCCGCAGTCGGAGCCGAATTGATTCTGGCCGGTAAACGCGGCGGCCGACCATCGGCGAGCCAGCTCGATATCTGTGAAACACTGATCGAACTGGCTAACGAGGGAAAACGCGTGGTACGCCTGAAAGGCGGCGATCCGTTTGTTTTCGGACGTGGTGGCGAAGAGATGCGCGCTCTGGCAACCGCCGGCATCCGATTCAGAATCATTCCGGGCATTACGGCCGGTGTCGCGGCCCCGGCCATGGCCGGAATTCCGGTTACTGATCGCTCGGTGAATGGTTCACTTGCCTTTCTTACCGGCCATGAAGCCAGTGAAAAGAGCCGCATGGACTGGAAAGCCCTTGTCGAAGCATTCCCTGTGCTGGTGTTCTATATGGGTGCGAAAAACCTGCCGCAGATTGCCGCCCGACTGCTGGATGCGGGCCTTGCACAACAGACGCCGCTCGCCATTATTCACGCCGCTACGCTGGCTGAGGAGAGCACCACCATCGCCACGCTTGAACAGGCGGCCAATGGCAGTGTAAGCGCACGTTCACCATCGATTCTGATTATCGGTGATGTGGTCAGCAAAAGAATAAGCTGGAAGGATTAAACCATGCCAAAGCCCATGATGATGCCATTCAAACGCCATGCCATAATGTGCTGCGGCAAAAGCTGCGGAGAGAACCTGCCGCTGCTCAACTACCTGAAAGAGAAAGTAGCCAGGGCAGGACTGACCGTTGGCGATCCGGATTGCGTGCGCGTTAACCGTGCCGGCTGCCTGGGTGTATGCATGGAGGGCCCTGTCATGGTCGTGCACCCGGACAATGTCTGGTACTGCAATTTGAATGAAGCAGCCATCGACCGAATTGTTGAAGAGCATTTCCGCGGCGGCAATGTCGTTGAGAAGTTTGCCTTTTATCAGGGTTAGACCGACAAGATGTCGTACAAAGTCACACGCAAAAACTACCCCCCTTGTATTAAAAGCATATTATTCTAAGCTAGTCACACAGGGGTCTGGCATGCGTTTTGTTGTGATGATGGTTGTTCTGATGCTGGCATGTGTTCCGTGGACACAGGCTAGTGCCAATACTGTCTCCATTGAGCAGCAACGGCAGTGGTTTGAACAAGCCCGCAACGCTCTGGACAAGAACAACATGGAAAGCTTCCATGGTTTAAAAGCCAAACTGGCAGATTACCCGCTCACCGCTTACCTCGATATCTGGCAAGCCCGTGAAGAACTTAAACAGGGTCATGATGCATTGGCGATCAAGGTCATTGCGCAGCATGCCGATGTGCCGGAAACCATTAACCTGCGAGTAGCCTGGATAGAAGATCTGGCCAAACGTAAACAGTGGTCAAAAATCTCGCAACAGTTTGAAAAAGACCCGGCGGATATCAAACGCTTACCTGAAATTTTCATGGTCAGCAGCTGGCATAACGGTGCCAAAGAGCGCGCCCTGCAGCAGTTCTCGGAGAACTGGATAAAAGGTCATAAGGTCTCCGAATTTGCCGAAGCGTTGCAGCAGAACTGGTTGAAGCAGGGGCACCCCACTCAGGCGGAGCGCTGGGCACGTATTGACAGACTTGCACTGCAAGGCCAGTGGAAACAGGCAAAAGAAGTGGCCAAAGCACTGCCGAAAGCACAACAGCAATGGTTGAATTACTGGCAAAATGTACAAAAACAGCCTGAACAACAACTTGCACAGTGGCCGGCCGGCATCAACATCACTGCTTCCCGAATGATACTAGCAGACGGACTGAATCGCCTGTCCAGGATAGATCCGGTCAAGGCATGGGACAGCCTGCAACTGGTCAGAACAACAGCAGATCAGGGCATCAGCTCCTCATTTTACAGCCTTGTAGAAAAAGACATCGCGCTGCGTGCGGCCAGACAGCATATGCAACTGGCTGCCGGTTGGCTCAATGCACTGCCTGTTGCCGATCAGGATGAAGATACACGCGCCTGGCAGGCTCGGCTGCACATTCTCAATCAGGAGTGGCAAAAAGCCATGCAGGTGATTGATGCCATGCCGCAAAATGAGCAGCAGGAGAGTAACTGGTCCTACTGGAAAGCCCGGGCGCTGGAAATGCTGGGGGAAAAAGAAGCTGCTGCCCCACTGTATGCTAAACTTGCCGTTTTACGAGGCTATTACAGCTTTCTCAGCGCCGAACGACTGGGGCTGCCACTACAGATGTCGTCGGACAGCTTTCAGGCTTCAGAAGCCGAACTGACCGCCCTCTCCTCGAAACCGGCGATTATTCGTGCTTATGAATGGCTGCAACTGGGCAATAATAATAAAGCCAGTCGTGAATGGCACTTTGCCCTGGCCGGCTCACAGGAAGACACTTGGGAAACTGCCGCCACTCTGGCCGCATCGTGGCAATGGCATGATCAGGTGATTCGCGCCGCCTTCAAGGCGGACCGACTTGATGCGCTGGAGAGCCGTTTTCCACTTGCACATGGAAAAGATGTCGTACAGGCATCAACGGACACCGGTCTTAGTCCCTCGGCGATCTGGAGTATCATCCGTCAGGAATCGGCATTTAATATCCAGGCGACCTCTTATGTCGGCGCCCGTGGCCTGATGCAACTGATGCCGAAAACGGCAAGAGCCACGGCCATAAAACTGAAGCTGAAGAGCCGGCATCCCGATCTCTTTTCTCCGGCTACCAATATTCAGCTCGGCTCTGCCTATCTGGTCGAACAGAAAGAACGTTTTGGCAGCCTGGCACTGGCTGCCGCCGCCTATAATGCCGGCCCTCACCGCGTTAACACATGGCTGCAGCGCACGCCGTTCGATGCACCCGAAGCCTGGGTCGAAGCCATCCCGTTCAATGAAACCCGCCAATATGTGCAGCAGGTGATGGCCTTTGTCTCGGTGTATGAGTGGAGGCAGGAAAAAACGCCGTCCAGCCTGATCACGCGCCTGAACCGGGAGCAGCAGGTCAGCCTGAATCAATAACCGTAATCGGTAGCAGTAGCCATTGCTGCAACCAGTTGCTAGCTTCCGTCGCCAATTTGAATTGTGAGGTAAACGCTCATGGCCTTTGTTGTCACCCAGCTGTGTAAAGATTGTGTAGATACTGCATGTGTAGCCGTTTGTCCGGTTGACTGCTTCTACCAGCCGAAAGAGATCAACGACGAAACACCGAATATGCTCTATATCTCTCCGGAGGAGTGCATAGACTGTGCTGTATGTGAGCCGGAATGCCCCTGGGAAGCGATCTACCCTGAAGAAGATGTGCCGGAAGTATTTGATGCCGACATCGTCCTGAATGAGCTGTGCGACACGGACCGTGACGCATTTGATCTGGCCGTAGTTAAAGATCATACGCCGCCTTCAGCAGAAGAAGTATCCGCCAACAAGGCGAAATACGGCCTCTGATCCGCTTCGCCCTATCGATAACAGAGCGCATGTGTGGCCAGCTACACATGCGCTTTTTTTATCCGCGCATTGAACGCTTATCATGAAAACAGAACTCCTCGGCCTACGCCATGAACAACTCATTGAACTCTGCCTGCAGGCCGGAGCTAAACCCGTGCATGCCGAGAAAATTCTGGCATCGCTGTTTCGCTATCATAATACGGATTTAACTGCCATCGAAGGTATCCCGCTGGCGCTGGCGAACTTTCTGGCTGAACATGTTTCCACGTTTGAACCGGAGTGCACTGCCTCGCAACTGGCTGAGGACGGTACACGCAAACTGCTGCTGAAAATGCCCGATGGAAAAGAGGTGGAAACCGTTCTGATTCAGGGGCCCGGCCGGCTCACCCAGTGCATTTCCACTCAGGTCGGCTGCGCCGTCGGCTGCACGTTCTGCCTCACGGCCACGGCAGGACTTACCCGTAACCTGACTGCCGCGGAAATGGTCGCTGAAGTCATGGCCGGACAACGTTTCAGCGATGGCAATGTGCGCAATCTGGTGCTGATGGGCATGGGCGAACCGCTGCATAATTATGCAGACGTAGCCCAGTTCGTACGCATCGCTACCGATCCCAAAGGCATGGCCTTCTCACCCAACCGGCTCACCCTCTCCACTTCCGGACTGGTGCCGGCTATCTACCGCATGATCGAAGATGAACTACCGTGCAATCTGGCGGTGTCACTCAATGCCACAACAGATGAAGTACGCGACCGGGTGATTCCGATCAATCGCAAATACCCCATCGCCGAGCTGATGCAGGCTGTGCGTGATTATATCAAGGCGCGCGGCAACAAACGTGTATTGATCGAATATGTCATGCTGGCCGGGGTCAATGACTCCATTGCAGATGCCAGACGCCTGTGTGAACTGGTGGCCGGACTCGGCTGTACCGTCAACCTGCTGCCGTTTAACCCCTATCCGGGAGCGATCTATGCCAGTCCGCAAGCTGCTGCTGTATCGGCATTCCGCGAGGTACTGGTGGATGCTTCAATCATTGCCGTGGTTCGCGAATCACGCGGCCGTGATATTTCAGCCGCCTGCGGCCAATTGAAAACAGAAACTGTGAAGCGGCGGAAAAAGAGCGCTTGAAGCTCGTCTACTGAGCTGACTGCTCAGCAGTGCCGGGCACCAGAGTATATCCCTGAATAAACGTGCGCAGGCCCGACTTCTCATCAGCCTGCAGAAGCAATTGCTCCACCTGAGCGCTGTTTTCCGGCTTCACCAGTTGATCCAGCTGCTTCAAACCACGAACACCCATAGAGCGCAGGGCCAGCAGAAGCTCGGGTTGCTGAATCAGCAGCAACAGCTTCGCCTGATCCACCCAGTCATTGAGCTGTTCATCCGAGACCAGGTTCTGTATGCGGGAATGCAGCAGGTCGCGTCGTTTACCAAGCGTTGCCAGCTGGTGGATATCAACCACCCCCTCCTCAAACAGGCGCTCACGCATAAAGCTGTTCATGCCCTGAATATAGCTCATGGAAAGTGTTGCCTCCGGCGTGAAAACAGCCCCCATCACCTCTGAACTTTTGAGTTTCTGCCATGTTATCTCAACAGCCTGTATCGGGAAAAAGCCGGTTAACAACGCCAGCGCCACCAGCATTGAGGCAGCCCCTCTGTTTTCAACCACCAGCGCTTCACTGTTGGCGCCATCAGACTCCCGATAGGGTTTGAACATCGCCTGATAAACCGCATAAATCAGCACAGAGGCGAACAGTACGGCGATCATGCGCACTGCCCCCGAAAAGAAGACCCTCGGCATCAGATCCTGATTGCTCGCCCGCATGACAATATTGTAGATATTATACAGCCATGCTCCATGCAGCGCCCAAAGCGAGACAGATAGCGGATAGAATATGCCCGGCGCAATCTGGCCGATACTGACCGAGCGGAATGTCCTGAAAATCAGATCGCGGCGGGCTACCGTCTGATCCGCCCCGGAGCGCAACGACGCCAGATAAAAGGCGTTATCCGCCTGCAAAATATAACCGAACAGCAGAATACTCAGCGTCGATATACAGGCCGTGGGCACAAAAAAATCATCGCGCCCATACAGGTTTACACTCTGGTTATTATCGAGATAACCATGCATATAAAGCATAAGCAACACGTAATAGATGCCGCCATACACAGTGGTCAACACAAGCAGGGTGCAGTAACGGTTAAACCAGGCGGGCAGCTCGAAAACGCCCACACCGGCCTGACGTGCGATACGGAAATCATGGACAAACATCATCGTCAATGGAACCGACAGTGCTGCCAAAAAAACAAGTATTTCAAACAGCGACATTTCACCCCCCTCTGGTCCATCAAGAGCTGGTTTTAGTGTAGCACATTACAGCTGAGCACGAGTCAGCAACAAGAAAACGGCCCTGAAGGGCGCTTTTTTTGTATGTCCTAAACGCGTGTATCAGTCATCAGCTCCACAGGAGCTGAAGCCGATCATGGGGTATAAGGGGCAGAAGCCAATCAATGCCGTTGCCACCAGAACACCGCCAACGATGTATGACCAGGGGGCGAACAGTCCGAAAACAGTACCAAATCCAATGAGAACTGCGCCGAACGCAAGTCTGAAAAAACGGTCAAGACCACCTACATTTTCTTTCATCACTAACCTCCTATGGTTATTTGATGTCAGCATTGTAGAACGGTAGATATTATTAAACCGTGATATTATCACACATCCACGGAGGCAATGTGCCATAGCGCATCAGGATCTTTCAGCGTCACCGAACCGCGTCCGAGCAGCACATGCCTGCGCCGCTCAAAATCTTTCAGAATCCGGCTGATCACTTCACGCGCCGTGCCCAGCTCCGTGGCCAGCTGCTGATGCGTCAGCCTGAGTATATGGCTGCCGTCATCGAGCTCCATCAGCCGCCGCGCCAGCCGCGCATCCATGCGCCCGAAGGCAACATCTTCGATCAGCGCCATCAGATCGGCAATTCGATCGGAAATCATAGCCAGCGCAAACTTGCGAAAAGCGCTGTCAGCCAGCAGTTCATCAAAACGTTTGGCCGGAATCATGGCCAGCTCCGTATCCACCTCGGCAATACCTTCAGCCGGGTAAGCCTTGCCGCCAAGCAGGCAGGAGGTGGTCAGCATACAGGTCTGCCCGTCCTCCACGCGGTAGAGCACAATCTCCCGCCCTTCGGGATCCATCTTCTGCACCCGCACAGAACCATCGAGCACAAACACATAACCCTGGCAGGCATCGCCATCGCGAAACAGCACGGTGCCTTTCGGCACCTTCATCGTCTTGAGTCCGGCAAGTTCGCGCGCCACCGGCGGCGGCAGTTGATTCATCGATGCAAACAGATCCAGCAAACGTGTCATAAAATCTCCATATCCAGGCGCCTGATGCGCTGCAGCGAGCGCTTAAACCTGTCCCATTGAAACTGTATGCCGGGATCCCACTTACGCCCCGGTGCAATATGCTGATGGCCGACAATATGGTCGGGCGTAATCGCCGGGTAACGCCGCATCAGCACGCGGCACAGACGAGCTGTTTCACGATACTGGGCAGCAGTGAACGGCTGCTGTTCATCACCGATCATTTCAATGCCGATAGCAAAGTCGTTACAAGCGCTGCGTCCCTGCCACAGGGAAACACCCGCATGCCAGGCGCGCTGATCGCAGGCGACAAACTGTGTAATCCTGCCGCGACGATCGACGATAAAATGCGCCGACACCTGCAGGGCTTTGAGCGAAGCAAAATCCGGGTGAGCTGTGCAATCCAGTCGCCCCATAAACAGATCATCAATATAATCTGTTTCGAACTGCCCCGCCGGCAAACTGATCGCATGCAATACAATCAGCTCAACGCCAACCCCTTGCGGGCGTTCATTCCGGTGTGGTGATATCAGCTGTCGCATGGCCTTATCATGGTAGACATCGGCAGCATTGTCATGCCCGAAACATGGCATTAATGAATTGTAACTTTATTCAATGGAAAATTACGGCAGAATCAGCTCATGAGAAATACTTCGCCGGATCAAAAGGCCAATCTGCTTCGATGGGCAACCTATGCCTCCACACTGGTCGCCCTGACGCTGATCATCGTCAAAACCGTGGCCTGGGGATTGACCGGTTCGGTCAGTCTGATGGCTACGCTGATCGATTCCTGCCTGGATGCAGCCGCCTCCATCATCAACCTGCTGGCCGTACGCCATGCACTGATGCCTGCGGACAAGGAACATCGCTTCGGCCACGGCAAGGCCGAGGCGCTGGCCGGGCTTGGTCAGGCGACATTCATCAGCGGATCCGCCCTGTTTCTCGTGCTTGAAGCCATATCGCACCTCTGGCATCCCAAACCGGTTGAAGCTGTAGCAACAGGTGTCGGCGTCATGATCTTCTCCATACTCGCCACGATCGGCCTGCTGATGTTCCAGAAACATGTGATCAGTAAAACCGGCTCCACCGCCATCAAGGCCGACAGCCTGCATTACAAAACCGACCTGCTGGTTAATGGCAGCGTCATCGCCGCACTGCTGCTGGCCTATTACGGCTGGGCGGGCTTCGACCCGATCTTCGCCCTGCTGATTGCCGGATATATCCTCTACAGCGCCTGGGATATTGCCCGGGAGTCGCTCAATCTGCTGATGGACCGTGAACTGCCCGTTGAAGAACGTAATCAGATCAAGGCGATTGTAAACGCTCACCCTGAAACGCGCGGATTACACGACCTGCGTACGCGCCGCTCCGGCACCACAACATTTATTCAGCTGCATCTGGAACTCGATGATCATTTAAGCCTGAGACAGGCGCATGCCATTGCCGATAATGTAGAAGCGCGGATTATGGAAGAATACCCGGATTGCGAGGTCATCATCCATGAGGATCCGGCTGGCCTGAAAGAGATTCATGCGGAGTTTGTAAAGTGAGCCGGTTGCTTGCCGGGCTGATACTGTGGCTCTGCCTGCAGACACCTGCTTTTGCCGCTTCCGAAGTGATTGAAGTCTATTACCTGCCCATGCAGGAAGCCGCCGATGCCGCCAGAAGCTCGCTTTCAGAGCAGGGCAAGGTGGCCGTCATCCCCTCACGCCGCATCCTTATTCTCGATGATGATGTCAGCCATATCAGACAGGCCAAAGCGCTGATAAAACAGCTGGATCAACCGATACAGCTGTTTCTGGCCCAAGTGGAAATAGAAGATGTGCGCTCAGAGAGCAGCTCCGGCGCATCGCTGACATCGGCCGGCATTTCAGCCGGGCAGCTACCCGGCGGATGGGCCCGTATTCAGCTGGCCGACCACTCCAACAGTTCCAACAACAGAAGCAGCTTCCAGCTTCGCATCACCGCCAATGAACCCGGCAGCATCGAAGTCGGCACGTTGCAGACACTGAACCGTGAAACACGCTTATGGCTCGCCGGTTACGGTCTGGTTTCGATGAACAGCGCCGAGCTGATACCGATCACCTCCGGTTTCAAGGTGCAGGCATGGCCGGTCGGAGTGGATCAGGTGCGTGTGCGCATTACGCCCTGGATGCAACGCAAGTCGGTACAGGTTACAGGTCGACAGGAGATGCTGGTTGATCTCGGCACTGCCCGGAATCCGAACATGCCGCCATCGAATGCGGCCGACATGCGCTTGAATGCAACACCGCAAGTGCGACCGTCTGATATCGTGGAAATCAGCGGCGCCGCAACCGAGTTAATCCTGCCGCTGGATCAGACCGTCACGATTGCTGCAGCACAGAGTGAAGCCGGAAAACTGGGCAATGCCCTGCTCTCGCGGCAGTCGTCCATTGGTAAAAGGGATTTTGTGATTCGCGTACGCGTGTCACGCTAGCTTTTTTTGGTTCTTCGCGGATTTACGGGGAACTTCTGCATAAAAAACATTAAGACTGAATTTTTTGCGAGGGTACTGATCCCCCGTTAGACATCATGGCTCCCCCTTGGAAAGGGATAACTCACCATCCTTGAGTAGCGTGGATTATCCTTACCGGACTTTGCTGATAAGGCAGAGCCATAATCAAGGAGGTGAGTTACCATGCAAGCAACAATCAGGTTTATTGGTTTGGATGTCCACAAGGCTTTCATATCCGTTGCTATAGCCGATGAAGGCAGAGGCGACGTTACGAGCTATGGCGATATTGCTAATACGCCAGCTGCTGTGAGTAAGCTG